>DAFN01000008.1:0-477 GCA_002495465.1 archaeon UBA55
ATTGTTCCAGACGTGGGCATCATCCGGGTCAATCTTCAGAGCTTTATCAAGACATTTTATAGCTTTTTCCTGCTTTCCTAAAGATTTCAGTGCAAGTCCTGTATTTCCCCAGGCACCGGCATGATCTGAATCAATCTTCAGTGCTTTATCATAGAATTTTATTGTGTCTTTATGTTTTCTTACAACTCGTGACCTTTCTCCAAGTATAATGTAATATGCGAACTCCTCACTTGACTCACGCACAGTTTCATAATGAAACAGGGAATCCATTTTTTTGTAAGCTTCGTCTGGTTTCCCCCCAAATACATGATTTGTAACATCTATCACAATTTTTTCAGGGACAAAGATTAAGTTTAGTGCGTGTTTTGTCAGAATCGAGATTTTGCAGTCTATATCGCGCTCGGTTGCAAGTATTTTGTAGAGGCAGGATAAAGCCATACAGTTCCCCCATCCTGTATTGATAAGGTCTTCTATAGT
>DAFN01000008.1:536-989 GCA_002495465.1 archaeon UBA55
TCGAAAGAATCCATTTTCCTTCGCGAGCCCACTCATCAAGCTCTTCAGGGTCCGAAGGCAAGGTTTTCTGTGGCCTCAAAAACAAAAATATCAAAAAGGACTTTATCAGAGGGTCTTTGTGAAACTCTATCTGCGGATATTTTGTTGGCCATTCATCCATCCCTTCAACTTTTATTTCATACTCATCAAATATTCTTTTAAGAGCTCTTCTGGCTTTTGGAGTTTTAATCTGCTCTTCATACCACTTTTCCAAGTCGTGTAGCGCTTTCTTTATGTGTCGTCTGTCAATTCCAAGCCAGTCTTCAATCTTCTTTTTCTTTGTCACTCTTTACAATAGTATAAAGAAGGTTATTTAGCTTTTGAAATTAAGCGTCACAGGTCAGACATTATACCTGCGAAGCAGGTATCTCGTGCTTGTCACGTTTTTCCCCAGGGTTTTTGCCGAGGAGCGAA
>DAFN01000008.1:1059-2240 GCA_002495465.1 archaeon UBA55
CCGGTTTTCGAGACCGGTGCAATACCAGGTTATGCGACTGCGGCATAAGAAAATCGATGTTTCTAAAGCTTAATATAGATTATATCATTAGCCTTTTTTATGGAATCCAATATCTGGAAGATGCAAGTGCTCAATTTGTTTACTGGGATGATGTTTATAATGGGGGTTATCGTTCCCTTTTTCATGATTTGGGGCGGTCTAAACTATTTCCAAATTATGTTTATTATGGCTTGGTCTGCTATTCTCATATGTTTACTTGAAATTCCAACTGGAGCGATTGCTGATAAATATGGCAGAAAATTTTCAATGATTATTGCGGCACTTTTTATAATTCTGGGGACAATAGCTTATGTAATAATTCCCAATTTCTTCATCTTTCTCGTCGCTGAAACCTCCTGGGCAATAGGATTATCCCTCTGGTCAGGGTCATATACTGCACTTATTTATGATACCCTTAAATCACTGAAAAGAGAAAAAGAGTCAAAGAAAATATTCGGGCGTCTTCAGAGCTATAATGTAGTCGGACTTTTGATAGGCTCTTCAGCAGGCGGTTTGATGGCAGAACATCTTGGGCTAAGAGCTCCAATGGTTTTGACTCTGATACCATTTTCAATTGCCTTAATTATCATCTTCACACTAAAAGAGCCAAAATATCACCAAAAAATAAAACACGAAAAATATTCAAAAATCATCTCAGAGGGGATAAAAATCATTAAAAATTCCAAAGTTATTCAAATCCTTGCTCTTGATATGGTTATTTTGGCGGGAGTTTCCGGCATGCTTTTCTGGCTGGCACAACTCTTGCTTCTTGACCTTGGGCTTAGGCTTTCCTTTTTGGGTTTCGTATATGCAGCATTTTATGTTCTCCAGATTCTCTTTATGAATTCATATTCCTGGTTTGAAAAAATTCTTGGTTCAAAGAAAAGGCTTCTTTTCTTCAGTTCTCTTGTTGTCGGTTTGTCTATTCTAGTTTCAGGACTTTTTATGTCACTTCCTGTCGTTCTCGTCGCATTTGCGCTTGCCAGCTCATTTGGTTTTGGGAGAATTCCTCTGATAGATAGTTATCTTCAGAAACATATTCCATCAAAACACCGAGCTACAAGTTCCTCAATTTTGAATATGTTCATGCAATTTGGAAGTGGGATTCTCTTTATTCTGACTGGTCTCTTGGTTTTATGGTC
>DAFN01000008.1:2268-13764 GCA_002495465.1 archaeon UBA55
TATTTTCAAAAATAGAGGAAGAGCACTTAATTGACTAATTCTTCTTCCGCAAAGCCCACTCTTGCTTTATTACATTGGATTCTTCATTTCCGTTTTTGTTTGCTACTCGACCAACTTTTCCAGCCCTCTCTAGCTTGTAGAGTTCGTTCACAATAACGCTTGATGGGATCTTGAGTACGGATGAGATGTCGTCTGCGTTCATACTTGCCTGTGCTCCGAGTGAGTCATTTATTTGCTGCCCAAGATTTGCTTCTGCTTTAGCGCTTTCCTCAGGTGTTTTTCTCGGAGCTCTGGAACTTTCCATATTTCCGAGCTTTTTCCCCGCTTTTTCTACATGTTCTCTTAATTTGTCCTGCACTTTCTTGTCATGAGCATTTACTATTTTAGACACTTTTCCGCTCAGGTCAAGGTCATTTGTCATTAGGGCAATCCCGTACTGGCTCGCAAAACTTTTCGCGTAGTCCGCAAGGTCTCTGTTTGTAACAAGTATAGCGTTTGACGGGAGGAGATCAACAGTCTTTGCGACTAGATCGCCTACTGCTCTTGCGTCTATTCTATTGGAAGCTTCTTCAGGCATTTGCCTGCATTCTATTATGAGTTCAGGACTCTTCCCTGCTGGAGGCACCTTGTGGCTTCCACTGTATAGAACGAAGTCAGGGATGTGCCTTGCTCCTGAATCTCCTCTAATCGGCAACCTGTGCCACACACTCATTGGGTTGTAATCTGTTCTAATAACAAGTATAGGTGGATCGCGGGGGCTTGTTGACTGCTTTAAAGACTCTTCACCATCTACTTCAACAAATTCGTTCTTGAGTCCGTTGAAAATTTCTTCTTCAAGTGTAAGTTCTTGTAGGTTCTTCTCTGCCTTTAGGCCCTCGAGTCCAGGTCCTCCTTCTTCAATATAGTGTTCCTGAACCTTTTTCTTGAAAATTCTAAGCGCCATTAAAACAAATATGTCCCTTCGATATAAATCTTTTTCCGTATAAGCAAATATATAAATTAAGTCTGGCACTTCTATGCTATGTCTAAGAAAACCATATTGCTCGCGGTTTCTCTTATTGTAATTATAGCTGGAGTCCTAATTTTCAAGCCTCAAGTTTCCGGTTTCATAACATTAGGTCACGATTATACTCTTGACAGCTTTACGGAGTGCCTTGCTGAGAATAATGCTATTATGTATGGTGCTTACTGGTGTCCACACTGCACCACTCAGAAGGAAATGTTCGGTGACAGCCTGTCTGGCGTTCTTTACATTGAGTGCGATTCTAAAGGAAAAAATGCAAAACCAGAGCTCTGCAGACAAAATAATGTACAATCCTATCCTACTTGGATAATCAGCGGCACGAAATATTCAGGAGTTCAGTCTCTTCAGGACCTTTCTGATATAACCGGTTGCAGCCTCGAGTGATTGTCTTCCAGCGTAATGTTTATATAGGTAATTCAATATAAATAGGCGGTCGCTAGAATTAGTTTTTTAGCTTGACATCATAGGGTCTCATAAGAGCCCTCTGGAGTGCGCAAGGTGATTGAAAACGTCCCCACACATCTTCCAAAATTGGAGAATTCATGCCCAGAATACACAGTCCAAGACGCGGATCCATGGCATACAGTCCCAGGAAAAGGGCTGCTCGCATTTATCCTAGAGTGAGGACTTGGCCGATTTCTGATGATCCTAAATTACTTGGTTTTGCTGGTTATAAAGCTGGCATGACTCACATGTTTGTTCGCGATCCTCGCAAAGACTCACCAACTTCCGGAAAGGATGTTTTTACACCAGTTACAATCCTTGAGTGCCCGGATATCGTTCCTTTCGCAATCAGATTTTACAAGCGATCTGCCTACGGTTTCACGCCTTCTGGCGAGCTGTGGGCTGAAAATCTGAATTCCCTCTCTCCTCACATCGCCAAAAAAATAAATATCCCCAAAAAAACTCCTTCTTCTCCTCCTTCTGACGCTGACCGCGTCACACTTCTCGTTTCAACTTTGCCTTCTGAGGCTTCTGTTCCAAAAAAGAAGCCTGAAATTTTTGAAATTGCAGTCGGCGGAACGGAATTTGAAGATCAACTGAAGTTTGCAAAATCTCTCCTAGGGAAGAGGCAGAAGCCAAACAATGTTTTCAAGGCAGGCGAGTACATTGATGTTGTTGCAGTTACTAAAGGAAAGGGTATGCAGGGTCCTGTTAAAAGATTTGGTGTAAAAGTCGATTATAGGAAAGGTCACAGTAAGGCAAGGCACGTTGGTTCTCTTGGTAATAGGGCGTCTCCAACTCGTTGGACTGTTCCGATGGCTGGTCAGATGGGATATGGTTCAAGAACAGAGTTTAATAAGATGATTGTCCAGATTGGGGAAAAAGGGGATGCAATAAACCCTAAAGGTGGTTTTGTAAATTATGGTGTTATTGGAGGAAGCTACATAGCAATAAAGGGTTCAGTTCCCGGTCCTGCTAAGAGGCTGGTCAGGCTGAGAGCTCCTATCAGGTCGAAACAGTCACGGGTAGAGCCTGAGATAACTTACATAAGTCTGGAGTCAAAACAAGGACGCTAATATGAAAGCAACTATACTGAAACTTGATGGAAAGAAAGGGAAGAGCATAGATATACCTTTAGTTTTCTCCGAAGAGATCAGGCCAGACCTTATTAGGAGGGCCTTTCATGCCATTACTAGCAGGCGTTATCAGCCAAAGGGAGCTGACCCACTGGCTGGGTTCAGAACAACCGCGACTGGATGGGGAACTGGTGGAGGAATGTCACGTATCCCTCGTACTAAAGCCGGTCCAAAAAGGAAAGGGAGGTCTGCTAAGGGAAGAAGGTACAGGAGCAAGGGAAGATGGTTCCCTGCTGCAGGAAGAGGCGCCATAATTCCAGGGACTGTTGGAGGAAGACAGGCTCACCCCCCAAAAAGCTGTAAAATTCTCATCAAAAAAATAAACACTAAGGAGCTGGATAAAGCAATGCGTAGTGCAATTGCATCTACTGCCGTTCCCGAGCTTGTTAAAGGCCGTGGACATTCAATTGGAGATATTACACTTCCTCTTGTTGTAGATGACACATTCATGTCTCTTGAAAAGACCAAAGTAGTCAAGGAGACTCTTTCTGCGATTGGCCTCTCTACAGAGCTAGAAAGAACATCGAAGAGAAGTATCAGGGCGGGAATTGGCAAGCTCAGGGGAAGAAAATACAGAACAAAAACAGGTCCTCTACTTGTCGTTCCAAGTTCAGAGGAGAAGCAGCCTATATTGAAGGCGGCAAGGAATGTTCCAGGAGTCACTGCAGTTTCAGTGAATGAACTTGATATGGACATGCTTGCTCCAGGATCTCATGCTGGAAGGCTTACGATCTGGACTGAATCTGCTATAAAAGATTTGCAAAGGAGGTTTGAATAATGGAACCATACGAAGTACTTTTGTACTCTCTCATGACAGAAAAGGCCGTTGGAATGGCTACCTCAGAAAATAAATTAACTTTTGCGGTTTCTAAGAATGCCAACAAAGAAGAAATTGCCAATGCAGTTGAGAAAGCGTACAAAGTAAAAGTCCAGAAGGTTGTCACTCAGAGAACATTCAAAGGACTCAAGAAAGCCATCGTAAGACTGGATTCTCAGTTTTCAGCTGAGGAAATCGCCAGTCGAATAGGTGCTTTCTAATGAGATTAATATAAAATGGGAAAACGAATCAGGGCACAAAGAATTGGAGTAAGCCCCCGGAGGAGATCTCCAGGGCATCGCTTTAAAGGCGCTATTAAGCATGCGTCTCTCCAGTCCTTTGCTGAGGGGACTAGTAAAGGGGAAGTAATAGACTTTCTGCATGATCCAGGAAGAACTGCCCCTGTTGCACGAGTTAAATTTGAGGACGGATCTATAGAAAGTGTTATCGCTCCAAGCAGTCTGAGTGTCGGAGATGAAGTTTCCAAGGGTCCTTCTGCAAAAACAAGTCTGGGAAATTCTGTTTTTCTTTCAAAGATTCCTGAAGGAACATTGGTGTATAATGTTGAAGCAAATCCTGGGGACGGAGGAAAGTTCGCCAGAGCGTCCGGTACATTTATTAAAATAGTTTCTCATGATCCAACAGGAACTGTTGTTCAAATGAAGTCAGGAGCATTCAAGACTCTGAACGCTAAATGCCGTGCAAATGTCGGCGTTGTTGCTGGCGGCGGACGTCTTGAGAAGCCCTTCGTCAAGGGTGGAACAAAAAGAAAGGTTATGCGAGCTCGTGGAAAGCTGCACCCGCGTGTCAGTGGTGTCCACATGAATCCGACGGATCACCCTTTCGGTGGTGGGAACCATCCACATATTGGGAAGCCTAAGACTGTGTCAAGACACGCTCCTCCAGGAAGAAAGGTTGGAACTATAAGTCCTAAGAGGACAGGTAAAAAGAGGTAGGGAATAGATGGCAAGAAAAGAATTCAAATATCGCGGATTGACGCTTGAAGCGTTGCAGAAGCTTAGCGTAGAGGAATTTATAGTTCTCGCGGGATCTAGGGCAAGACGTTCTTTAACACGTGGAATGAAAGATAGGAGGGCAATATTTCTCAAGCGGTCAAGAAAGGACCCTAAAACTGTTCTTAGAACTCACTGCCGTGATATGATAGTTCTCCCTGAGTTTATAGGCAGAACTTTTGCAATTTACAATGGGAAGGAGTTTGTTAGCGTAAAGATGCTTCCTGATATGGTAGGAATGTATTTCGGAGAACTCTCCCCTACACGAAAGCGTGTAATGCACACAGCACCAGGAAAGGGGGCGACAAGAGCAAGTAAGTTTATATCGCTCAAGTAGAGATTATGGCTAAACTAGGATACACATATCAAGGAGATCAGGAAGGCATTGTAAAAGCTTTGGTTAAATCGGAGAGGATTTCTCCAAAAGAAGCCTATGAGGTTGCAAATGCCATTCGGTCTATGAGTCTTCCAAGAGCTGAGACATTCTTGAGCAATGTAATGGAGAAGAAAGAGGTAGTTCCTTATCGCAGGTTCAATAGAGGTGTTGCTCACAGGAAGAAAATTGGTCCTGGAAGATACCCACTAAACACAAGTAAGGGCTTTATGAAAGCTCTAAGGCTTTTGAGGGCAAACGCAGTCTATAAAGGTATGGAGGCAGATAGTCTTGAGCTCTTCCATGTTGCCACTCACCGCGGGGAGATAACTCCGGGCAGATACAAAGGCGGGGCACATAATCATCCGACTGTCCATATAGAACTTGTTGCAAAGGAGTCAGTTTCTATTCAGAAAAAAGAAGAGGAAAAACCAGCAGAAAAGAAAGTAGAGCTTAAAACTGAGACGAAATCTGAAGAGAAGAAAGCAAAAACTGAGGAGAAATCTAAAGTAAAGCTTCCTAAGGAAAAGTCGGAAGAAAAAAGCGAGAACGAAGAGAATCCACGAAAAGCAAGTGGGAAAATTTTAAAGACCGACGCAAAACCGGCAAGCGAGAAAACAACAGACGATCTTATAAGTGAGGCAGAAGGGGTAATGGATGCAGAGCCACGAACTTCTGATGTCTCGGAAAAAGATGATAAGGAGTCAAAGTAATGGCGATTGAAAGAAAGCTGATAAAAGAGTCCATAGATAAAGTGAGGGTGAAGAAATTCGTTCTTGACAGTCTTGATAATGTTGGTGTAGGCAGTGTTGATGTTAAGAGAACTCCCCTTGGAACACGTATCATTGTTACCGCTGTCAAGCCAGGTCTTGTTATTGGAAGAAAGGGAAAGAACATACAGATGCTCACAAGTGAGCTCTCAAAGAGATTCAAGATAGAAAATCCTCAGATAGAGGTTCAGGAAGTAGAGGTCCCTGAATTTAATCCAGCTATTATGGCTGAGCAGCTTGTTTCAACAATAGAGAGGGGTATACACTTCAGAAGGGCCTCACACAGTCTTATTAAAAGAATTATGGGCAAAGGAGCCCTTGGAGTCCTTATAGAGATAAGTGGAAAGTTGAGTGGAGAAAGGTCAAGAAAGGAGAAGTTTATGGCAGGATATATAAAATATTCCGGGGAGACAGCTCTGCAATCTGTTTCAATGTCTGTTAAGCAGGCAAAGAGAAAGGCCGGAGTTATTGGGATCAAAATTAGACTTGCACCTCCTGCAGATCCGGTTAAGCTAGCTGCTCTCGTTTTTGATGACAGCCAGATTGTTTCTGAATCTATCGAGATGAATGGCAAGAAGTCTGAGGATGAATTGCAGAAACTCCAGGATTCTATAAGTGAATCCTCAAACGAGTCTACTGATGCAAGTTCTGATCAGTCAGATAAGCCAGATCTTACTAAGAAAGAGCTATCTAAGGTAAAGAAAGCAAAGGCTCCTAAAAAGGCCCTTGTAAAAGAGACGAAAGCAAAGGCTCCTAAGAAGGCTATTGTAAAAGAGACGAAAGCAAAAACTGAGTCTGGTAAAACTAATGAAAAAACAGAGGGGGCAAAATAATGGCTCTTTTGAGAAAAAGCGAGATAATGGAAATGTCTGAGAAGGATATGCTAGAGAAATTATTGGAAATTAGGAAAGAGCTTCTAACTGAGTATTCAAAGCTCTCTGCTGGCGGTGTTGCAGAAAATTCTGGAAAGATGGGTGAGATGAAAAAGATAATTGCAAGAATAAAAACAATAGGGGGTTTTAAAGGCTACAATATCAATGGCTGAGGACTTGACTTGTTCAGTATGCGGGCTTCCCAAAGAACTATGTCTTTGTGAAGACGTGAAGCGCGAGCAGACCACTGTTACAATCCGTACGGAGAAAAGAACCTATGGAAAACTTGTGACAATTGTGGAAGGTGTAAGTGCTGATATGTTGAAACAAGTTGCTTCTGAGCTCAAAAAAGCATGTGCAACCGGCGGTGCTGTCAAGAATGGTACAATCGAGCTTCAGGGCGACAATGTCCGGAAACTCAATACTATACTGCCAAAAAAAGGGTTCACGGTGTCACAATGATATCTGAAAAGAACATTGTGCAACACGAGCTTGTCGGGCTTGATGTGGAAGTGCTTGAGTGTACAGATTTGAGTAAAAAAGGGGCAAGAGGCACTGTCATTGACGAAACGCAAAGTACATTAATACTGTCTGATACAAAAGGCGAGTCAAAACGCATTCCAAAAGCTGAATGCACGTTCCGCTTTTTGCTGAAGGGCGATACAATAGATGTCGTGGGTTCCCTTCTGCTTGGAAGGCCTGCGGACAGAATAAAGAAAAGGCTAAAAAAATGGTGAAAGAAGAAGAAAAATCAGCAAAGGCTGCTCCAAAAAAGGCGGCTAAAAAGGCGACTGAGAAGAAAGTCCCATCTACAGCGGAGTCTGAGGAACTGTCACTGGGATTTTCTACAACTGGGTACCCATTTAGAGCTATTGTTGTGTCTGACAAAATGCAAAACAGTGCAGTTGTAGTCAGGCAATTCGTTCGAAAGATAACTAAATACGAGCGATATGAAAAGCGCACAACTAGGCTTACTGTTCACAATCCTGAAAGTATAGGTGCAAAAACAGGAGATGAGGTTGTTGTTCAGAATTGCAGACCAATTAGCAAGACCAAAAGCCATACAATAATTTCTGTGGTAGAGAGGAGCGAATAAAATGGGTAAAGTAAGAAAAAAACTCAAGGTTCATATTAAGACAAAAGGGGATATCACAAAGTCTCTCCCAGTTGGAGCGGTTCTTGTTTGCGCTGATAACTCTGGTGCAAAAAAACTTCAAATTATAGCGGTAAAAAACATGAAAACAAGAAAGAGGCAGATAATGTCAGCAGGAGTTGCTGACATTGCAATGTGTTCTGTTGTAGCTGGAAATCCGGATATAAAAAAGACTGTAGTTCCTGCAGTCATAGTCAGGCAGAGGAAGGAATATCTTAGGGCTGACGGAACAAGGATAAAATTCTCAGACAATGCCGCAGTTGTGATGACTCCGGAAGGTACAATGAAGGCCACTGAAATAAGGGGTCCCGTTGCAAGGGAAGCTGTTCAAAAGTGGTCATCTATTGGATCTGCAGCGAAGGTGGTAGTATGAAAACAAAATGGTCAAGAAGCTGGTCAGGCTCTACACAGCCAAGGAAACAGAGGAAGTATTTGCACAATGCTCCCCTTCACATTAGGCAGCACCTTGTAACATCTAATTTGGATAAGAAGCTCAGGCAGAAGCTGGAAACACGTTCAATATCTCTAAGAAAAGGTGATGAGGTTAAAATAATGAGGGGTTCATTGAAAGGGATCAAGGGCAAGATTCTTGAAGTGAGTCTATCAACAGGACGGGTCCATGTAGAAGGTCAGACACGGGACAAAGTAGCTGGAGGAAAGGCTATTCTGACATTCCAACCCTCAAATCTTATGGTTACTGCTATAAACACCTCTGACATTCGTCGGTTCAAGCGAGTGGAAAAATCTAAAAGACCTGAGGTTAAGGCAGAGCTTCCAAAAAAAGAGAGTGAAGGTAAAAAAGGAGATTCAAAGGAATCTCCAGCCAAGTCAAGTTCCACGAAAGGAGCAGACAGAGACACTGATAAAGTAAAATCAAGCTCAAAAAACACAAAGGAGGAAAAAAAGTAATGGCTCACCTTAAGAGACTAAACGCACCAAGAAGTTGGCCTGTGGAAAGGAAGGCTCATAGCTGGGTCACTAGTCCAGTTCCTGGAGCTCACTCTGCAAAAGAAGGAATTCCTTTGCGTTCACTCATTAGGGATGTTCTAGGTCATGCCAGAACTGCCAAAGAAGTCACTCATATACTCAAAACAAGGAAAATTCTTGTTAACGGACGTGTTATAACTGATCCTCGTTTTTCTGTAGGAGCTATGGATGTTCTTGATCTTGGTGAAGAAGGAAGATCCATTGTTATGTTCACCAGTAAAGGCAAACTGTATCTTGAGCCTTACAGCAAGAACTACAGGCTCTGCAGGGTTGAAGGAAAAACTCTTCTTAAGGGAGGAAAAATCCAGCTAAATTTGTGGGGTGGTTCTAACCTTCTGGTGCAGAAGGACGAATACAGTACAGGAGATTCTCTCAAACTTGAGCTCAAGGATGGCAAGCTTTCAGGTAAAATCGAGCTTAAGACTGGGGGAATGGTCTACGTCCTTTCTGGAAATAGCGTTGGAAGGACAGGCAAGATTAAAAATATTGATGAAAAAACCAAAGAGGTGGTTCTGGAAGACGGCAAAGATGAGTTTAAAACACAAGTAAGTCGTCTGTATCCTGTTGAGAAATGATAAAAATATCTAAAGTTAGCGTAAACATAGGAGTTGGAAGTGAAAAAGATAATCTTAAGAAAGCTGAGCTCTTGCTTAGTAGAATGTTTACGGCAAAGCCGGTTAGGACTATAGCAAAGGCGGCAGTTCCTGAATTTAATGTTAAGAAATACAGTGAAATTGGCGTTAAATTAACTCTGAGGGGAGAAGACGCAAATACCTTCCTCAATCAGGCTTTTGAGGCTGTTGAGAACGAGCTAAAACCAACTCAAATTGACAAGGGAGGAAACCTGTCCTTTGGAGTGCAGGAGTATATGGATTTACCTCACATGAAATACGATCCTGATGTTGGTATGTTCGGGATGGATGTATCTGTACATCTTGTAAAACCTGGAGCAAGAATTGCCCTAAGAAAGATAAAAAGGACAAGACTTCCAAAAAAGAATCGTGTTTCCTATGACGAGTCCCGGAACTTCTTCGAGACAAATTACACAATAAAATTTGTTGAACCGGAGGAGTATGAATAATGGCCTCACGGAAAATAGGAAAAACATCGCTTAATTGCACACTGTGTAAGAGCTACAATAGGAAAGTGAGAAAATACGGAATAAATCTATGTGGAAGGTGCTTCAGAGAAGAGGCTCCAAGTATAGGATTCAAAAAATTCAATTGAGGTAACGGAAAAATGATGCATGACCCCCTTTCAGACGCTATGGTGAACATACAGAACTATTCAAGTAATGGAAAGTCTGAATGCACAGTTCTTGTTGCATCTAATATGCTAAAAAGCCTTCTTGAAGTTTTCAAGAGCAAGGGATACATTGCAGATTTCAAGGAAGGAGAGGACAGAAAAGGAGGGTCTTTCCAGGTATCTCTCTTAGGTAAAATAAGCAAGTGCGGAGTTATCAAGCCAAGATTCCCTGTTCAAGTATCTGATATTGAAAAATATGAACGACGTTATTTACCTGCAAAAGGTGTCGGTCACATAATACTGAGTACTTCTCAGGGAATTCTTACTCATGAAGAGGCATATGAGAAAAAAATAGGGGGCGTCCTTCTGGCGTATGTATACTGATGGCTGAAAATCTTACAACAATTATTGAGGTTCCACCTGAAGTGACTGCAGATGTTTCTGGCTTTGTCCTTAAGGCAAGCGGGGAAAAAGGCTCGATTGAAAAAGAGCTGGTTTATCCAGGAGTTTCAATGAAAAAGGAGGGTTCTTCAATTGTCTTTGAATCAAAAAATACCAGGAAAGAGTTTAAAGCAATTATCGGTACCTACTCAGCTCATCTTAAAAATATGATAAAAGGCGTTTCTGAAGGATTCGAATACACTCTGAAGGTAGTATTCACACACTTTCCAATCACATTGAAAGAAGAGAAGGGAGTAGTTGAAATTCATAATTTCTATGGTGAAAAGGTTCCACGAAAGGCAAAGATTTTGGAAGGTGTCGATGTTGACCTTCAAAAAGACCAGGTCATTGTTTCCGGAATTGACAAAGAAAGTGTAGGTCAGACAGCAAGCAACATTCAGAACGCAACAAAGGTAAAAGGGAGGGACACTCGTATATTTCAGGATGGAATATATGTTGTATCAAAGAAATGACTACTATAAGTGAAAGAAAATCCCTCATCAAGAGGCTCAGAAAGAAAAAACCAGTTTTCAGGAGGCAGGACTCAACAAGGTATAAGCGTGTTCCAACTACTTGGAAGGCTCCAAAAGGACGCCAGAGTAAACAAAGGCTCAGGAAAGGGGGGAGCCCAAAGTGTCCAGGAACTGGCTATGGTACTCCTAAAGAGGTAAGGGGTCTCCATCCTTCTGGTTATGAAGATATTTTGGTGAAAAATATTAGCGATTTGGAGAAAGTGGAGCCTAAGACTCAAGCAGTTCGCTTTTCAGCACGTCTAGGTAAGAATAAACTAAAAGGTTTCAGAGAAACAGCAAAAAAACTCGGGATGAAGGTGCTTAACTAATGAAAAGGAGAGGTGAGGCAAACACACAGAGAAGGCTGGCAGCAAGTGTCCTTAAAATAGGTCAGACTAGAGTGTGGTTTGATCCGGAAGCTCTTGATGAGATAAACAGTGCAATGACAAGAGGAGACGTAAGAAAGTATATTGGTCTTGGTTATATCAAAAAAAGACCTAAAATTGGCAATTCCCGTGGAAGAATAAGAAAGAGACATGCACAAAAGGCTAAAGGAAGGCAGAAAGGTCAGGGAAAAAGGAGAGGTAGTGCAAATGCAAGACTTGGAAAGAAAAGCAAATGGATGGTCAAAATAAGGGGTCAGAGGTCGCTTCTAAAGCACCTGAGGGACTCCGAGAAAATAAGCAAAACAGTATATAGAAAAGTATAC
>DAFN01000008.1:13908-14150 GCA_002495465.1 archaeon UBA55
CTGACTACAGAACGCGTTTGTCTCTTCTCAGATCAGGCAAACCAAGACTGGTTGTAAGAAAGAGCCTCAGGAATATACAGGTTCAGCTAGTTAATTATACAGATAGCGGTGACACCATTCTTGCTTCTGCATCCTCAACAGAATTAAATGGTCTTGGATGGAATTATGGATGCTCTAATCTTCCAGCAGCATATCTTACAGGGCTTCTTTGTGGTACAAGGTCAAAAGAGTTGAAAGTTAAA
>DAFN01000008.1:14322-14618 GCA_002495465.1 archaeon UBA55
CCGCAAAGGGAGCGTCCGATACAGGTCTAGGGGTTCCTTATGGTGACTCAGAGAAACTTTCAGAAGAGCGCCTGTCTGGTGGTCACATTGCTGCATATGCTGAGAAATTAGAAAAAGATGACAAGAAAAAATACGAGTCCCAGTTTTCAGAATATATATCTTCAAAAACTAATCCAAAAGATATTCAAACGCAATTTGAAGCTACTAAGAAAAAAATAATGGAGGGCGTAAAATGAGCGAAGAAAAAAACCCAGCAGAAAAGAAAGTAGAGATTAAAACTGAGACGAAATCTGAAG
>DAFN01000008.1:14749-16884 GCA_002495465.1 archaeon UBA55
AAAAGAGTCTACTACTCCATCAACAGAGGAAAAACCAAAGACTTCAGCTCAGACAAGCGGAAACAGGCGCTCAAAATTCGGAAGGCCTTCAACTATAGACCTGGAAAATTGGAAGCCAAAAACTGAGCTTGGACGGGAAGTCCTTGCTGGAAACTACGAATCACTTGATTCCATCTGGGACAATGCTAAGGTTATCCGGGAGCCGGAAATTGTGGACTTTCTACTTCCTGGGCTTGAGGAAAGGATATTGAAGATTGGAAAAGGGCAAAGACCATTTAAATGGGTTCAGAGAATGACTGACTCCGGCCGAAGAAGCAAGTATTTCGTGGCAGCAGCCGTTGGAGATAAAAATGGATATGTTGGTTTTGGAATAGGGAGGGCAAAAGACTTTGGAGGCGCAATATCTCAGGCTATGCGAAGAGCAAGGCTTAACTTAACTAAAGTTGAGTTTGGAAGCGGTTCTTGGGATGAGGCTTCTTCAGAAGGCAGGCATTCTATTCCTTACAAGGTTACTGGGAAGTGCAGTAGTGTGAGTTTGGATTTACTCCCTGCTCCAAAAGGAACAGGGCTGGTTGCCAACAAGATATCAAGTGACTTAATTTCTCTTGCAGGTATCTCAGACCTATGGACCAAGTCAAGAGGGCATACTAAAACAAGAGTTAATATGGCTGCGGCAACATTCAATGCCTTAAAAAAGCTAAGTAAGGATAACAATGACTGAAGAACCTAAAAGAAAAAAAGCTAAAGAGAAAAAAGGGAAGATTTGTGTAATTCTTCTTAGAGGGAGTGTTGGAGTAGCTCCTAAGATAAAGGAAACTCTTAAAACACTCAATCTAAATTCAGTCAATAATTGCATTCTTTTGGAAGATACATCTTCTACGAAAGGCGCACTAAAGGTTTTACAGGGTTATACTACTTGGGGGGAAGCTGATGCATCTCTTGAAAAAGACATCAAGGCATCAGGCCGGGAGAAAGTTCCTTATGGACTCCATCCTCCTCGCGGCGGTTTGGAAAGAAAAGGCAAGAGGAACTTGTTCAGTGGCGGTGGATCTCTTGGTTACAGAGGCTCTGCGATAAATTCACTTGTCAGGAGGATGCTATGAGTACCACAAATAAAAAAATACGAAAGTACCGTGGAAGAAAAACAGGAGGCGGCGCCAAGAAAAAAAGAAGAGGGGCAGGAAACCGTGGAGGTCGCGGAAACGCAGGTCGCTGGGATCACAAGAAGATGAGTGCTCGTGCAAGGGACTTGACAAACAAAAAACTCAAGTCAATCAAGACAAGAATACCTGTTATTAATCTCAGTCAGGTTGATTCTATGGTAATAAAAGATGATTTAAAGGAGATAGATCTAAGCGGATACAAGGTCCTGGGCAAAGGAAGCTTGACAAAGGCTATATCAATAAAGGCCTCAAGCTTTTCAAAGTCAGCGGCTGAAAAAATAAAGAAAATCGGGGGAAATGCGGAAGGATCTGTGTCCGGTGAAGAGGGGACATCTGAGCCTGATGCTATAAAAGAGGATGTCATTTCAGAAAATACTTCAGAATCTTCCTAGTGTAGCAAAACCGTCAAAGACGCTTAGCTTCAAACAGAAGCTTAAATGGACGGCTCTACCTCTTATTTCGTTTTTCATTCTTGGTGAGGTCGCGCTTTTCGGTCTTGAAGCTGGGGCTGCAGGTGGAGATATTTTTGGAAGCCTTAGAGCAATTCTTGCCACAAGCTTTGGAACAGTTCTTACATTAGGTATTGGTCCTCTAGTTATGGGAAGCATTATTCTTCAGCTTCTTAACGGGGCTGGTGTGTTCAAGTTTGACATGAGCACTCCTGAAGGTAAGGCTACTTACCAAGGTGCTCAAAAGGTACTTGCACTTGCTTTTACTATTTTCGAGGCAGCTGTTCTGGTTATTTCAGGCCAGATTGCTTCATCGGCCATCTTAGCGGCATCAAAGGGATTATTATTTGCTAATTCAATTGTAATAGCTCAGATAATCTTAGGGGGTATCATAATTATATATCTAGACGAAGTTGTCTCAAAATGGGGCTTCAGCTCTGGTATAAGCTTGTTCATAGCAGGTGGCGTTTCTCTTGAAATAATTACAAGGTCACTTGACCCATTCAGGCTTGGGCCAGGTCAG
>DAFN01000008.1:16955-23014 GCA_002495465.1 archaeon UBA55
GTCAGCCAATTAACGGGGCGATTCCTGCGTTTATATCCTCTCTAGTGGAGGGCTCTATACAATTTATTCGTGTCCATCCAAACGATATGCTCGCGCTTTTTGCAACTATAATTGTTTTTGTGGTTACAATGTATGCACAGACTCTGAAAGTTGAGATTCCAATATCTTATGGAAGAATTCGCGGCTTTGCTAGGCGTTATCCGCTTCCTCTTGTATATGCCTCAAATATGCCTGTCATCTTTATAGCTGCTCTAATTGCAAACCTGAATTTCTGGGTTGCAATGTTGAATAAAGCAGGAATAAACTTCTTTGGCTATTTTGATCCTGCAGGTGGGTCACATGGATTCATTTTCTATATCAGTCCCTATACTTCCTTTGCAAAAGATTTGATACAGAGAAACGTTGGATCTCTTGATCTTCTCCATGCTTTCACATATTTCCTTGTAGTAGTTCTCGGTTCTATCATGTTCTCAAAACTTTGGGTTGGTATTTCCGGAACAAATTCAAAAGCCCTTGCAGAAAAGCTTGTGAATTCCGGAATGCAAATTCCTGGTTTTCGAACTGACGCAAGAATCATAGAAAAAGTTCTGGATCGCTACATTCCTTCATTGACAATTCTCGGCGGAGCCTTTGTTGGTGCCCTTGCCGCTATTGCCGAGTTTAGCGGGGCTCTAGGAGGGGGGACAGGAGTTCTTCTTACAGTAGGTATAATATATCAACTCTATCAAGAAATAGCATCTGAACAGCTAATGGAAATGCATCCTGCTATAAGAGGTTTCCTTGGCGAAGGAGGTTTAATATGACAGATAGAATAATCGCAATTACGGGTGTTCCAGGTTCCGGTAAGACAACAGTTCTCAAGAACGCTATCAGTAAGGCTCCTAATGTATCTGTTGTAAATTTTGCAGAAGTTATGCTCAGTGTTGGAGCTGAACTTGGTCTTGGCACTGACCATGATGCAATAAGGACTCAGCCTCTTGATGTTCAGAGAGATCTCCAGAGGAAGGCCGCAGAAAAGATAGCAAAAGAATCTAAAGGTGTTACAATAGTTGATACTCATGCCACAATAAAGACTAGTGCTGGTTATCTGCCTGGTCTTCCGCAGTGGATTCTTGGTGCACTTAATCCCTCAACAATAGTTATTGTTGAATCACCTCCTAAAGACATAATTTTCAGACGGAAAATGGACAAGTCAAGGAGTCGTGACGACGAAGGAGAAGCAGGAATAGAACTGCACCAAAGTTTAAACCGAGCAATAACTCTTGCCTACTCTGCTTCATCAGGTTCCACTGTCAAGATAATCGCAAATGAGCAGAACAAGCTTGAAGAGGCTTCAAAAGAGCTTCTGGACTTGTTTGGGGGCAAATAAGTGAGCATTCTTGCAAGCCCTATGTATTTCATCATGGTTGTTTCTGCAGTCCTTACTTTGACTCTTTCCATTGTAAATAAAGTTTTTACGGATCCTGATAGAATGAAAGAAATTCAGGCTGCAATGAAGTCATATAATAAGGAATTAATGGCAGCTACTCGGGCTAAGGATAATGAAAAGATTGAAAAGCTTCAGAAGGACAAGCCGAAAATTTCTCAGATGCAACAGGAAATGATGAAAATGCAGAAACCCATTTTTTTGTCTATGATTCCTTTCTTGGTTGTCTTCTATTTTCTCGGAAAGCTAGCTACAGGTCAGGGCTGGGGTGAATTCATACAACTTCCTTTTACAATAAGTCTTTTTAGTGTAGGTAATGACCTAACTTGGATTGGTTGGTATATGTGGTGCTCTCTTCCCTTTACAATGCTTTTCAGGAAGGCTCTCGGAATAAGCTAAAATGGTAGTAATTATTGTAGGAGGTCCTCCTGGAGCAGGAACAAGCACAGTCGCAAAAGCATTGGCAGAGTATTTTGGTCTCGCTTATGTTTCTACAGGGGATATTTTCAGGCAGATTGCAAAAGAGCGTGGTATAAGCCTTAATGAGCTTAATAAGACTGCAGAGAAGGAGGTTGACGCGCTTGTTGACAAACGAAGCAAGGAGGCATATCTTTCTGGAGACATTGTAATTGATGGGGATATAGCAGCGTGGATTAATCCGGATGCAGATTTTAAACTTTATTTTGCCGCATCTCCTCTGGCGCGGGCAAATAGGATTTTTGGAGATTCAAAACCAAGGATTGCGGAAGAAAGGCAGACTCTAGAGAAAGTTCAGCAAAATATTGAGCAACGATTGGTAGCTGATAAGGGCCGTTATATGGAATATTATGGAATAGATCTTGATAATCTGTCAGTATACGACTTAGTTATTGATACTGAGGCTCTTTCGGTCGAAGACGTTATAAAGCGGGCAATAGAGTATATAGAGCGGGAAGGATTTGGTAAAGATGATTAAGGTAGGAACAGTATGCACGAAGACTGCCGGAAGGGAAAACGGTAATATTTGTATTATTCTGGAAAATATTGACGATATTTTTGTTATTGTCGCAGGACCAAGTGTACGGAAAAAAAGGTGCAATGTGAAACACCTTTCTCAACTTCCAAGAGAGCTTGTTGTTTCAAAAGGAGCTTCTCGTGCGGATGCTTCTAAACTCCTTGCAGATGCAGGTCTTGTGGAAGAGTCTGAAGAGCCGGCTCCTAAAAAGAAGGCAGATGCAAAAANNAAAACACCCGCTAAAAAACCTGTAAAAAAAGCGGAGAAGAAAAAGGATTCGAAAAAAGCGGTAAGCAAAAAGACTGTTCCCTCGAAAAAATAAGTAGTTATGAATCCTGGAAAGTTGCCCTTTGAAAAGGAAAGAGAATTATTAATTCGTCGTGAGGAGGAAACTAATCCGGATTTTGGATGCCTTCCACAGGAAAGAAGTATTGAAGAACTTCTTAAAGGCTGCATAATAAATATTGACAAGCCGGCAGGTCCTACTTCTGCAAGAATTACTGATTTTGTCAAGGAAATTATAGGCGCAAAAAAATGCGGGCACTCAGGAACTCTCGATCCTGGTGTTACTGGAGTTTTCCCAGTTGGTGTTGGAACTGGAACTAAAGCTCTCCATTCTCTTCTTATAGCAGGGAAGGAATACCTTACTCTTATGCGTTTGCATGAAGAAATTTCTGAAAGAAAACTAAAAAAAGTTCTCAAAAGATTCACCACAAAATTATATCAGACTCCTCCAATAAAATCAAATGTCAATCGAGTCCTCAGGATCAGAGAAGTATATTATACAAAACTTATTGAGTCCGAAGTAAAGGATGCACTTTTCACTGTTGGTTGCGAAGCTGGAACGTATATCCGGAGACTTTGCTACGATATTGGAGAAGTAACTGGTTCAGGTGCGCATATGCAGCAGCTCAGGAGAACTCGTGTGGCAAACTTTAATGAAGATACACTTTTTACATTGCAGCAACTAAAGGATGCCTTTGTTTTCTGGAAAGAAGGGGATGAAAGTGAGCTTAGAAAGGCATTACTTCCTATGGAATCTGCATTATCCCATCTTCCAAAAGTTACAATAAGTGATTCTGCAATTCCTTCAGTAACAACTGGTGCACAACTTGCCGTTCCGGGTATACTTAGTGTTGAATCAGGAATTTCTCCAGGGGAATTAGTAGCTGTTCTAAGTCAGAAAGGCGAAGGAGTTCTCTATGGTTCTGCCCTTGTTTCTTCTGAAGATATGGTCTCACTGCCTAAGGGTCTCGCAGTCAAGACAGAACGAGTTCTTATGAATCCATCAATATATTCACCAAAATGAGCACTGAAGAACAAGAGGAGCATTATTACAAGGAAAAGACAAAGATTCCTCTTCAGCTCGTAGAAGTTTCTGCTTTAATCAAGGGCACTGAACTAAAGTTATTATCTTCTCCTCCTGTGTTTTCTTGGAGGAAAATTGACAAAGGCAGTCTTATTCTGGCTGAGAATATGCGTATTCCTGAAGGGCAGGGAAAGCTCCTGGATATGGGTTGTGGTTATGGGGTTCTCGGTATTTTTGCAGCGCTTCAGAATCCTCTTCTCGAGGTGCAGATGGTGGATTCAAGCGAGCGTGCCGTTTATCTGTCCAAGAAAAACATTCGGAAATATGGTCTTGGTTCGCGTGTCACAGTTATCCAGGGAGATTTGTTTGACAAACTTGAGGATAAAGATTTTGACACAATTGTGTCAAATCCTCCATATTCTGCCGGGAAAGATATTGTTGGGAGCTTGATTGCCGATTCTCCTGCTTATTTGGCTGAAGAGGGTACGCTTCAAATTATTGGCCGACATTCCAAGGGCGGGAAAATGTATAGAGAGCACATTAAAGAGGCATTTACCTATGAGTTTGAGTTTGGAATACAGAGTGGATTTCGTATATATCTCGGGAGTAAAAAAGATATACCTGAACTACGAGAGGATAAAGAGTCTATACTGGAGTCTTACTCCACGGACGAATAAGTTTGCCGAGATCGCATAATCTGGTATTGCGCTACCCTGGAAAGGTAGTTTCCTTCGGGATGTGTGAGTTCAAATCTCACTCTCGGCGCTTCGTTAATTCTAAATTTTTCTGAAAATAAATAAATACTCTTAACTATTAGTATAAAATAATGAAATTACTGCATCACGCTCTTGCCGGTCTCGTTTTAGGTTGGGCATTCGGCTACGATCTCTGGTTGAGCATGCTGTTTTCTATAGGTCCTGACATTCCTCAGGCTCTGATTCTTTACCCTGTATTGGCCTACAAGCACAAAAGAATAATTCTTCCTCTTGATGGTGACTGGAAAAACTTCAGTAAAAGTGCCTGGAGTCATCTATACTTCGCCCCTCATAGTCTGCTTTTTGTAGCTATTCTCAACTTTTCTGATTTCTCAGCATTCTTTATTGGACTCTATGCTCTCCATATACTAGTAGATATTCCATCGCATACTGGTGAATGGTCTATTCGTTTAATGTGGCCTGCTTCATGGAAAATTGAGGGCTTTTTTGATGCCTGGAAACGCTCTTAATATAATTATTTCTTGTTTTTCTCAACAAGGTCTTTTATTTTATCAAGAAGCTCTTGCTTTGGTTTTTCAATCTGATTTCCAAAATTCAAGTACTTTCCGCCATTATAAATAAGCGGCTCTTTTTCTGTTGATCTTATTTCGACAACTTCTCCGACCATCATTGTATGGTCTCCTAACTCTACTTCTTGCATCAGTTTGCACTCTGCCTGCATTGCGGCATCTTCAAGCATAAGTACGTCTATTTTACTTGCATTGTAAAATTTAAGTCCTAAGTCTTTCAGTATAGCTATCTTATTCACTTCTTTTCCTGTGTTTCCTCCAGCTATGCTTGAAAATACATTTTGGTCAAATGCTGCCAGATGAACTCCAAATTCCCTGGTTTCTCTTATATTGTCAAGTGTTGCTTTGTTAGGCCCTATGCAGACTGCCAAGAGGCTTGGTGCATAAGAGATATGATGTGTCCATTCTGCCGCCATTATATTGTTTCCATGTGGTCCCTTGCTAGTTATGAGTCCCACATTCGTTACAAATTTTCTTGTTCGTTCGTCGTCCCATTTAAGATCCATATTTATTCTTAAGCTTCTGTATTTATATACTGTAAGCATATAGCAAATAGGTGGCATTGGCTAAATAGGTCTAAAATATTCCACAGCTTCGTACTGAGGCACCAGTGGGTGCCCTTTTACTTTATTCCACATTCGCGCAATTTTTCGTCCAAGCGTGGCTTTGCTGAATCAAGTCTTCGGCGGCGTCTTGAAAAACAGGGCTGGTCTGTATGGAAAGGCCTCCTGATTGGTGCTGTAAGAATGCAAGATGATTATTCAACTGCCACGGGAAAGTATGAATTACTTTCTAAATTTTTGGAAAAACACAGTGCTGAGCTTCTGGAAAAACTCCAATATTACTGCTCTGTTCATTTTGGATTTCCTGATTTTATTTGCCACAAGAATGGTGAGTGGAAGTTTGTTGAATGCAAGCTAGGCTATGAGCCTCTCAGTGAAAAGCAGAAAAAATGTATAATGGAGCTTCAGCTACTCGGCTTTAATGTTGAGGTTCATAAACTAGTCAGTAGTCCTGCAGGAACTCGGTCTGCAATGATAAATCT
>DAFN01000005.1:0-2101 GCA_002495465.1 archaeon UBA55
TTCTTCCTTACTCATATCCTGAATTTGTTGTCTCTCCTATATATTTCTGCCTTCCTGAAAGGTATTTATTCTTCTAAGTCTAAAAAGAAGTATGGCACGTAAATTTGAAGAATGGAACCATGCATACCTATGGCTGCAGGAATTTTTTGACTACCATCAAAGAAACCTCGACCTGGTAAATAAGTATCCGGGAGAAAGCACAGAGGATGCAATAGCGTACTCTCTCCGTGACCTTCTGGATCTTGTTGAGGAGTGCTCGAAAGTTCTCTTCCCTGGTGGCTCCCAAGTTGACACTGGAAGAGTCCTTCAGAAGTTCAAAGGAGTTCAGAACAACTTCAAGGGGCTTCGAAGGAAGCATCACATGCCTGCTGATGAAAGGCGGCAGCTTGAACAATTCAGGAGAAATTGATGAATCTCAGTGAAGTTGAATTCAGGCAACCTTCTATTGAGGATTCTGAAACTTGTATGGAGTACATAAATTGTCTTGTTGACGAAGGCACCCATATAGCCCATCTTGAGAAATTTACACTCGAGGAAGAGCAGGAGTACCTAACTTATATCCAGAAAATGTGTGAAGCGGACCGAGGTGTGACTCTCGCCGCAATGTATAAGGGGAAAATTGTAGGTCTCTGTGGTATAGACAGGGAATATATGAAGAAGAGTGCTGTTGATCATATTGGGATAATGCATATAGGGGTATCTTCGAATTGGAGGGGCTCAGGCCTCGCAAAACTGCTGTTTGAAAATACTCTTGAGGCTTCTAAAAGTCTTGGAATTGAAGCTGTGACCCTTTCATGTGACTCCAATAATGAACGGGCTTTGAAATTCTACGAAAAACTTGGCTTTTCAAGAGTAGCTTCTCTCAAGAACTACGTCAAGAGAGATGATAATTATTCAGATCTAATCCTTCTGGAAATGTGGCTCCCAAAGTCTTAAAAAGTTCTTAGCCTCCAGATAAAAGTTTAATAAGAGTCCTTTCTTATCTGTTTTGAGGTTGGGATGAAGTCGCTTCTTATAGGTGATGGTGCCCGTGAGCACGCCATAGCAAAAAGGATGGTCGAAGGCTCCGAGCTTTACGCTTTTGTCTCCTTACCCAATCCAGGAATTTCTTCTCTCGCTTCTGAAATAAAAGTAGGCAATATTCTTGATGCAAATGAAGTAATACTCTTTGCCAGACATGTCAGCCCTGATTATATCTTCATTGGTCCTGGGACTGTTATCGCAGCTGGTGTTGGGGATGCTCTTTCAGAAGCCGGCTTCCAGGTAGTGGCTCCAAGCAGAGCCGGCGCGAGGCTGGAGTGGGACCCTGCTTTCTTCAGATTTTTTATTCAGGATCATGCTCCTGATGCTTCCTTGAAATTTGCTGCATGTGAAAGCCGTCACGAAGTCAATAATGCCTTCAGAGATATTGGAACTTCTCTTTCCGTCAGCACTTCCGAAAGTCCGGAAAATCACTTTGAAAACCCCTACCTCGCCAGAGAATATGCTTACAGATCGATTGGGGCTAAGTCTTCTGGTTCTTCTTCGGTTGTTCTCCAGGAAAAAGCCGAAGGGGAGGACTTCACATTGCAGGTTTTCACTGACGGTGAAACTGTATCTGCAATGCCTCTTGTAAAGAGCTACGCGCTTTCAGAAAATGAAAAAACCAACTTAAGTGAAGGCGTAGGAACTTATTCTGAGTCAAACCACCTTCTTCCTTACATTAGTGCTGAGGATGCAGAAAAGTCTTTGTCAATCCTCCGAAAACTTCTAAGAGCTTTGAAATCGGCGCACAATTCAGTCTATAGGGGGGTTCTCTGCGCTCGCTTTGTAATTACTTCAGGGGGTCCAAAACTTCTTAATATTTCTTCTGGTTTTGGCGATCCTGAAGCACTCAATGTCTTATCTCTTCTAAAGACAGATTTTTCTCACTTGTGTATGTCCATTCTCGGGGGGAAACTATGGCCAAACATAGAATTCAAAAAGAAGGCATCTGTTTGCAAATATTTAGTTCCTCTTGGATATCCGGAAAAACCGAAGATTGGTGTCCCTCTTAGCGTTGACGAGGATAAAATATCCAGGGCAGGCGCCGAGCTGTACTACAATAATGTTAGCATCAAGG
>DAFN01000005.1:2161-5169 GCA_002495465.1 archaeon UBA55
TACAATAATGTTAGCATCAAGGACGGGAAATTATACACCTCTGAAGGCAGGTCACTTGCACTTCTGTCAGTGGCAGATGCTCACGAGAATGCGGAAGATTTTGTTGAGTCTGCAATTTCTGCTGTAAATTCCGAAAATTTATTCTATAGAAAGGACATAGGAACTGTAGGGCTTTCCCAAAAAGGAGTAAATAGGATGGAGGAACTTCGAAATGCTTGACCTAGTCGGTTTTGGAAATCTGAATCTGGATCTTCTTTACAAAGTAGATTCTGCATCATATAGGAGAGAAGCTCGCATACTTGAGCAAAGAGAAGAGGCGGGCGGTTCAGCCGCAAATACTCTTGTTGGGCTTTCGAGACTCGGCTTCAGGACGGCTGCCTTGGGAGTTGTAGGTTCTGATTCCGCAGGAAAGATGATTGTTGAAATCCTCAAAAAAGAGTCTGTTAGAATATCCGGAGTAGCAAGAAAAAAAGGTCAGACCTCAAAAATACTTGCTCTAGTTGACAGAGCTGGTTCTTCAACTTTTTACAGAGATCCTGGTGTGGCTCAGGAATTTGAGCTAGATGACCTTGATATTGAGCAGATTAAAAAAGCAAAGTATTTTCATATGTCTTCTTTTGTAGATAGTAGCAAGATGGACCTTCAGAATTCGCTTGTCAAGAAAATTGGAAACGCAAAACTGAGCTTTTCTCCCGGCAAGGTTATGTCTCATTTCGGTTACAGTGAGCTAATTCCAATACTCAAGAAGACAGACACACTTTTCATCAACGAATCTGAATTAAAATACTTAATGGACGAGTCCTACGAAGGCGCGTGCAACAGGCTCTTTAAGCTCGGTATCAAAAGAGTCGCCGTGACACGCGGAAAGGAAGGCTCGTATGTTTCGTCAAGGAAAGAGTCATATAATATCCCAGCATACCCGGTTAATGTTGTGGACACTACTGGATCTGGGGATGCCTACGCTGCAGGTTTTCTTGCGGGAATCCTTGCGGGACGCACCCTGTCTGATTCTGGAAAAATGGGAAGTAAAGTGGCTTCCTTGTGTATCCAGCATATGGGTGCAAGAGAAGGTCTTCCAACAATGAAGCAGCTGCTCGCAAAAAGCGCGCAAGAGGTAATCGAATGAAGCACATAACCCTATTAGTTGGCTCGGAAACAGATATGCATATAGCCGAGTCTGTAAAAAAAGTTCTGGATGTCTACGAAGTTCCCTATCTTTGTGAAGTCTCTTCTGCACACAAAAATCCTGACAGAGTTCGAGAAATAGTTCGGGATTCCACATCAGATGTTTTTATTTGCGTGGCCAGTCTTTCTGCCGCACTTCCAGGATTTGTTGCAAGCATAACTGCTAAACCAGTTATCGGAGTTCCAGTAGATGCAAAACTCGGCGGTTTGGACAGTCTGCTTTCGACAGTACAGATGCCTGCCGGAGTCCCGGTTGCGGCTGTCGGCGTTGATAATGGAAAAAATGCCGCCTATCTTGCTCTGAGGATGCTTGGAATAAAATATCCTGAAGCTCTTGTCAAAAGCGGAGAGGGTATGCCTGCTTCTACAGAGTCTCCCTCAAGCTTTGCATTTTTTGACTTGCCGGGTTCATCTACAACAGATACTTCAAGTTCAGACCAGACTGAAGATCTAGAGTCTGCTGAAGATGAAAAGCCAAAAGAGAGACCCTCTGGGGATTGGCTCTAAATAATTGAATACCTATGGGCCTGTGGTCAGACGCGCAAGCGCGTAACCCACAGCCCAAAGAATGCCTGTGGGCTTGTGGTCTAGCTCGGTATTACCTTACCTTCACATGGTAAAGGTCGCCGGTTCAAATCCGGCCGGGCCCATACTTAAATCTTAAATAGCTCCTATTCTTAACAAGTAAAGGGATGGCTGAAACTATTAGTGATATTATCAATGATCCGATCTGCTCTTTTGCAAAGGGCGAAGAGCGTGGAGTCCATCTCCTCAAGCAGCTTATACTCTTTGCACCCAACAATGAAGCGGCCTTTGAATTACGCCAGCAAATTGAAGATGAAGTTGGCCACGAGGAGATTTTCAATACTAGATTAAAAGACTTAGATATAGACTGCGAAGGCCTGAGTAAGAATCTTGACAGTCTTTACGATTATGCTCAGACTTGTGTTGACGAAAAAGACTGGGTCAAGAGTGTTTCTGTTCAAGCAGTTATTGAAGAACTCGCAATGGCTTCCTTCATTTACAGATATCCAGAATTAGATGAAAAAACCCAAATTGTACTAAAAAAGGTAATAGAAGATGAAAAAAGGCACCTTGAATTCTGCATCACTCAACTGGCAAAGTTTGCAGACTCTGATTCCAGGGCTAGAACAGAAGAAGTACACAAAAATGCAATTTCAATAATGAGGGCTGCAGCCGAGCAGGAAGGCCTTAGTAAAGATCAGCTAAATGATGCAAAGGATATTATGAAAAAAGCATATTTTCTCCACTATTCAAGGCTTAAAAAGATAGGCATCGCACTTCCTAAAGTAAGCTTTTCCGGAACTAAGCTATTATAGCATCGAGATAGGCAAGTAGCCCACTAGATTTAAATAAGCAAAGATTCATCAAAAGGCTATCCCCCTGTAGCTCAATGGCAGAGCGTCCGGCTGTAGAACGTCATCAGTATGTGCTGATACCGGAAGGTTGCAGGTTCAAATCCAGCCGGGGGGACTTTTTTTCAGGAATTTTGATTTGAAAAACTATTATAGCTATAAAGTTCCCTAATATTATACGATGCCTAAGAAAAAGTATGGAAAATTTGGTAAAATCCTCATAGTTCTTATTGTAATTATAGGCGCACTCTTCCTTGCTGACAGACTTCTTGGTCTGGGCATAATGGAGAGTTTTGGTGGTATTTCCTTCGGAGCAGGCGGCGGAGGCGGTTCTGCTATTGGGACTGGAGCAGGCGGCGGAGCCACTGGCGGCGGAGGGGGCGGCTCTGGAATAATTATCCTCCTGGTAGCTGTAGTGGCACTTATTTTCTTATTTCGTCGATTAGG
>DAFN01000005.1:5245-9649 GCA_002495465.1 archaeon UBA55
GCGGATGAAGAAGACGCTGGCGGGCGAAGAGAGGGGATAGACCCCGAAGGTCTGGTAGATTTGGCAGACCCTGTAGATAGTGATCCAGATATGCCGGATGAAAAGCGTGAAGAGCCTCAGCTCCACGTCGACGAAGACCTCGATGAAATAGAGGAGGCTGATGAGCTGTCAGATTCCGAAAAAGAAGAAATTAATACGGAAGAAATCCTGATAGACCTTTCTGAAAACTTTCTGGGAATGAGATGTCAAGGAAACTTAGGTTCTTGCTCCGCATTTGCTGCGTCTTGCATGGTAGAGTATTACAATAATATTAATGGACGAGATGAGGAACTTTCTCCTCTCTTCCTTTACTATTTCGGGCGAGGGGCTGGAGCGGAAAATGTGGATGAGGGAAGCTCTACTCAAAATATTTTTGCATGCATTACAACTGACTCAAAACATTCACATGAAGGAATTTGCACGGAGGCTTTGTGGGCATACAAGGACAAAGAATCAAATGAGCCAGATAAATTCAAACTGAATCCTACAACGGCAGAAAATGGTGATGACATAAAAAATGATGCACTAAGTAGAGGCGCAGAGAAGTCATTAAAACTTTCCAGAACTGACACTTCAGAGTGGATATCCTGGCTGAAACAAGGAGACCCAATATACATAGCGATGTATACTTACGGAAATTTTAACTATAGTACAAAATCTCCTTACACAAAAATTTCAGGTGGTAAAGACGAATGTCATGCAATGACGATTGTTGGTTACCACTCACACTATCCACACAAAGGTAGTGGAGTCAAAGCTTTCAAAGTCAGGAACAGTTGGGGTAAGCGCTTTGGAGAAGATGGTTATGTATGGATTACTGAAGAGATTCTCCTGGAGCTTCTTTCTGAGCCACCTGTTGTGCTTTCGGGTTTGCTGCCGCCTGGTTATATTCCGCCTGTCTTTGATCCTTTCGATGGGAAGACTAGGAAATATGAAAAAAAAGGAGACATATCCTTTTGGATGAAAGATTTTTCGAACGCCCTTTCAAGAGGGGAATGGAGGGATATGAACGCCTCTGAACTCACGAAAACTTATCAGCGCTGGCTTCGAACTGCAATGGGACTACTTCATATTGATAGCCTTGAAAATATGGGTTCTGACGATATTAGAGAGTATTTCGACACTGTAAATCACAACTTCGGGGAATATTCAGAAAAGTATTCTTACGGAAAATCCTACACCAACGAAGTTATGAGACTAAAAGAACTTGCAGGAGATTTCCTAATAAAATGGATTGAAAGTGGAGAGTCTTCTGATGATGCACCTCCTCCTGAGGGTGAGGAAGAATAAAAGCGAACTTTATTTACCGTTTCTTAAAAACTCCGCTCTTCCTGAGATTGTCATCTGATAGTTTCTCCTCCAGCTTATGCCTGAGCTCGTTGTTGATAACAAAACCCTTTCCAGCCTCTTCGATTCCTTCAATAATTTCATATGCTGTGCCAAGCTGCCGGGCTAAGCCTGATTTCAGTCTTGTATACAAACGGCTCTGATCGGTGTCGTCTCGGACCACCCCACTTCTGAACAAGACTCTCCAGCTCTTTCCATCAAGCCGTTTTCTAACAGTTGACACATTCAGTTCTCCCTCTTCCCACATCATTGTAAGGTAGGGCAGGACTGTATAGAATCCGTATTGAGCGCTAGTTGTCGCATCGTTACACAAATCCCTTACGAAATAGGAGCTTGCCAGCCACTTGTAGTGGTGTTCTTCATCGTCGCCCACAGGAACTATCATCCATTCCCTGGTTTTGATGCTAAAATTAGTCGTAATAAGGGCTTGAAATGACCTGGTATATCTTTCGTATATAACTGAATCTTTGTAATCTGCCATAGTTCACTTAATACGGACTGGTATAAAAATATACGGTTTCCATAAGGCTTTTATACTTTAAAATACTCGTAGCGGAGGTAATCATGCCCGCAAAACTACTACTCGGTGTGTATGGAATCTATGTGCTAGTGAAGCTGCTTTTGGTGGCATTTCTCGGAGCCGTTATAGTCAGAAAGTACAGAAATTTTTTCAACCGTGTAATTCCCCAGAGATTCAGAAAGAACTAGAATTCAAAAATAATATATGGGCTTTTACATTTAAAAATTTATGAATGGTGTCTTTGCTCATCTTGAGGATTTCCTGATGCCCCAACCATTGCATTAAGTTGATGAACAAGAAAAGTTTATAAGCCTTCTTCCTTTACATCGCGCATGAACAAGCTCCTGATTGGGGGGGTAGTCGTCCTTATCGCGGCCGCTCTCATCTATTACTTCATGTACATGCAGTAATTACTGGTATTTTTGAATTGATTTTTCTTAGCTCAGGCTTTAGGCTATTAACGAAGTGTAGAAAGAATAATAAGTCTGCTTTTCAACTGTAGTTTATGTGTCCCAAAAACATTCCCATGGTATTCTATTCAGCACCTGAAGGGGAGCTCAGTGCTATAAGTGGAACAGGTCAGAACAATTTTGGCCGTCGTAACAATGGTTTTCTTGTTGTTGTAGGAGACGCCGGCTCTGATAGTGGCTTTCAAAATAGCAATATAATCTATATCTCTGGAGATGCCGGTGAGAATCTTGGCGGCGAAAATAAGGGAACAATAATTGTTGAGGGTTCAATTGAGTCTTTACACGAAAAAGCATCTGGGATAATTATAGCTTCTGAAGTTTCAGATTCAAAAGGAAGGAACTGGCTCGAGCCCGATGGTCGGAAAGCAAAAAGAATAATTGCCAAGGTGAAAAAAAAGCTCATGAAAAAGGGGCTTAAAAAGGAGCTCAAGCGTCAGAGATTAGAGCTAAGCTGGGTTGATTTATGAAATCTAAAAACTCAGAAAATATGAGCGGTGAGGAAAAGTATATAGGCGAAGTTGATGTGTTTGAGATTAGGAGATAACCAGGAAGAAGAAGGACTTTCTTGGAAGAAAAATAAAGTAGATGGCTAAAGACCTTGAAAACGATCTGGAGAAAGCCCGAGTTCGTACAGAGGCAGTTATACAGCAATGCAAGGTTGCATTAGAGGATTATCACACCGCAGAGGAACGGGCAAGTGAGATGCTGGCAAGGATCTGGCTTCTCTACGATGACATTGAAGTTCAGCAGGTATGGCCCGACCACGAAGACCGAATTCTTGAACTACAGGAGGAATATGTCCGGCTGGGAAGGAGTGCAAACAACAGGCTCATTGCAAAGGTTAAGAATTTTGAATCGATTATGAAAGAAAAAGTAACTAGCATGAAAGATTCCATAGGGCTAATAGAAGAAACCCGGCAGGAGACTGAGGAGGATGCTGAGTTCTTAGATAACATTACAGCAGAGATGCAGAGAGTCGCAGATGCTCTTGAAGAAATCAGGAACACCTTTCAGGGGGAGACAGCATGAAATGCATAATCTGCGGTTGCAGGGAGCACAGGCTTGTAGGCTGTGTTGGACACAGAGCCGGAACTTGCAGCTGCTCAAATAAAAAATAAATTTATAAACTACTACGCACACTTTAGTCTATGGTAAATTATGCTATGCTAATGTCAAATCCGACATACCCATTATTCTGGCTTGCTTTAATCTGGGCAGTAATCTGGAAAGGATTTGCTTTGTGGCACTCCGCAAGGAATCTGCAGAAGAAATGGTTCATTGCCTTGCTGCTTATTAACACACTGGGTGTTTTGGAAATAGTCTACCTATTTATGTTCAGGAAGGACCGCTTAAAGAAGGACATTCTTGGCAGGAAAATGAAGAAAGGAAAATGAGCTCTGAATTTCCCCCTGGTCTCAAAAAGAGGGCTAATCAGCTTCCTCCTTCTATTCGTGTCGGTAAATCTGGTCTTACAGAGAAGGCAATAAATGAGATAAAAGCCCGGCTTGAGAAGAAGGAACTAATTAAGGTCAAATTTCTCAATACAGCAATAAATGACAACAAGAAAGAACTCTTCAAAGAGCTCGCAGAGAGAACTGACTCAGTTCTCGTGCTTACTGTAGGATTTACGGCAAGTCTCTACAAAAAGAAATCAGCTAAATAATTGCCAGTCTAGAGAGTGAAAGTCCGACCCATATTACAAGTGCCAAGTACAGTATTGCGACTCCCTTGTTCAGAGGGAAGTCAAAGAAATATTTTGCGTATTTGGAGTACCAATGCTTTACTTTGTTGTGTAGTTTTCCTTTCGAAAAAGCCATTACAAAGTATATACTGCTGTCTAAAACAAAGAGGTAGTACACGATTGCTTCAAATCCCCATATCATATTCGTTCTAAAGTTTCTGACTATATATACTTAAGCGCGCTTCCTGCTGTTTAAAGTTACCACAAGCCTTATATACCAAAGTGTACTCATAAATGGAGTCTGACGGTCATAGCAGAGGGGAAACACCCGTTCCCATTCCGAACAC
>DAFN01000005.1:9733-9950 GCA_002495465.1 archaeon UBA55
CCGAACACGGAAGTTAAGCCCTCTTACGATATGGTGTGTACTGTGCAACTGTACGGGAAACCCATGAAGCTGTCAGGCACCATACTCATCCGCTTGCGGAGATCACCGATGTCAGGCTACCTATAACCCCCTCAACAGATTTGCAATATCAGTCGGGAGTCTCACAAAATGCCCTGATGGTGTAGTGGTTTAGCATACGACCCTGTCACGGTCGTGA
>DAFN01000002.1:0-383 GCA_002495465.1 archaeon UBA55
CGATATTTATTTAAAGCAAGAAGTTTCCTATAGAAAGGCAAATGGCAATAATACAGGAGAGACCAAAGAGAAAGAACACAGGCGGAAGGTATATCGCCTATCGAAAGAAGCGTTTTCATGCTCTTGGACGTGACCAGATTGAGGTCAGAATCGGTGCAGGAAAGACGCAATCTGTCCGGGGACGTGGCGGAAACCTGAAATCCAGGGCAATTACTGTAAAAGAAGTCAATGTTCTGGATCTGAAGACGAAGAAGTTCAAGAAAGCCGAGATACTCTCAGTTAGTGATAATAAAGCCAACCAGCACTACATCCGCCGAAATACAATAACAAAGGGTGCAATTCTTGAAACAAGCGCCGGACCTGCGAAAGTTACTAACAGGCCG
>DAFN01000002.1:524-15467 GCA_002495465.1 archaeon UBA55
GAAAGTTACTAACAGGCCGGGACAGGAAGGCTACATCAACGCCATTCTGCTTGAGAAATAATATTTGTAACTCACCTCAGTTAATTAAAATTATATATCCTAGCTCGGCTAATAATATTTCGATGATTGATTTTGACGAACTTGTGGACAATTACCTCAAGCGCGAAAGTAAGAAGAAAACAATTGGGCGTTACTACCCTTCTGAGATTGGAGGCTGTCTCCGAAAAATTTGGTACAGTTACAAGTTCCCCGGCGAAGAAAAGGACAAAGACTTGATAAAGATTTTTGCTCTTGGAGATATGATTCACGACTTTGTTGTCAAGGTTCTGGAAAGCGACAAAAACGCACATATAGATTCAATCGGCGTTGAAATTCCTTTCACTAGAGAAGTGGAAGACTTCATAATCTCAGGCAGAATTGACAATCTAATCATTTTGAAGGAAGATAGCAAGAAGCTCTTAATTGAGGTCAAGTCAATCAAGAATCTCAATGGTCTCGATGATGCGAAGCCCGAGCACAAAATGCAACTCCAGCTTTACATGAATTCCTTGGACATAAAGAATGGCGTCGTTTTGTATATCGACAAGCAAAATCTAAAGTCAAAGGTTTTCCCACTAGCTTATGATGAAGAAATGGCGAATAAAATTATTGATCGTTTCAAAGCTCTTCATACAAGTCTAGTAAATGATATAATTCCAATTCCTGAAGCGCGCATTGAGGACAAAACTTACATCTGCAGGTTCTGCGAGTACGAGGACCGATGTTACGCCGAGACTCCGAAGCTGGAAGCTCAGAAGAAGCTGAAATAATCACCCTTTCAAAAAAACTTTATATGTGGTTCTTCTATGTGGTTCTATGTCTCACCCAAAGTTCCAAACTCTTGTTATACCTGATAGATCAGTTGTCCGTCAATATCCGGGGTCTCCTGAGCAAATGGTCACTATTTTTTATGATGCACTAGAACAATTTATTGAGCCTACAAGATCCTATACAAAGCGAAAAATTATCATCAAGCTCGCGAAATACGTGTCAGAGCTTTTGACACTTCCTTATACTGAGACGAAGGCGAATAAAATGGTGGCCGATTGGGAACAATACGTATCTAAAGGTATTCCTGTTCCTCTGTCATACTGCATCAAGGAAGACCTAATTACATGCTTTCATCGTTCAGTTTTTCTTCAAATATTGTTCCAAGAGCACGAAATAGAAAGTTGCATACAAACCGGATTTACATCGGATATTGTGGATTCAGAAAAGAGTCCAGTTCCTATTGAGGATTACATGAAATACAGCATAGGCGTGCCCTCGTGGGAGTTACATGTCTGGAATATAGCTTATGACGGTAGGGTTCCATTATATGTTGACTCTTCGTTGTTGCTTGATAAGAAGCCGTCAATTAGCTCTCTTGAGAATTTTGAGTATAAGTCCGCGCGTACTTATTTCCGAGCCAATCTTGGAGATGGATATTATATCCACAACCTTGGTGACTTTCCAGATTTCGAGAGTAGGAATACTCGCGGAATAAATGTCGAAGCTTTGACAGAAAAATCTTCCAGGTCCCTTAGGACCGTCTTGAAGAAAGAAGCTTTATTAGATTAAATATCCTTATTTTTCCGAGAAATATTATTATATAGTACTTTTTCCTATCGCATACCATGGCAAAAGAATCACAGACATCGAATTATCTGTTCTGGATTGGAGTAGTCGCAGTTATAGGGATGCACATCTTTACTCTGCTAAAGGGACTGCCACAAGACCAGGTGCAGATGCATTCGATAATCCAAATAATCGCCGGTGGCCTAATAGTCGCCAGCTATTATATGAAGTAAATTTAGTCTGGATATATTTATATAGAGATTTCGCTAGAGTAGGCTATGGCAGAAGCTAAAAAGACGCAGGTCGGAACAGTGATCCACTACTATGGCAATGCTAGTGTTGCAGTGGTAGATCTTACAAAAGTTCTGAAGGTGGGCGACAAGATCTCCATAGTTGGGGAGAACACAGATGTCCAGCAAACAGTAGAATCCATGCAGCTAGAGCACACGCAAATTGAAAAAGCAAAGAAAGGAGATTCTGTCGGCCTGAAAGTAGATGGAAGAGTGGGGAAAAATAGCAAAGTCTTCAAGGTCTAAGTAAAGTCAGATTAGGCCCATGGCCTTTCCGACTTTCGCGAACTTTTCGACACACTCATCCAAATCTTCCTTTGTATGACCTGCTGTAACATTTGCTCTGATTCTTGACATGTCCTTAGCAACTAAAGGAAATACTATTGGTTTAACGAAGACTCCTTCGTCCCACATTCTCTTCGAAAGTTCCTGCGCCTTCGAGGCCTCTCCAACTATTACAGGAGTAATTGGTGTCTGAGTTCTTCCTGTGTTGAAGCCAAGGTCCTTCATCTGCTCCTGGAAATGCTTAGTGTTATCCCACAGCCGCTTGTGATGCTCTGGCTCATCCTGAATAATCTTAATCGCTTCTCTGCAGGCCTGTACAATCGCCGGAGGGTGAGCTGTTGTGAAAATGAAGGAGCGGGCTCTGTTTGTCAGATAATCTCTAAGTTCCTGATCGCCTGCTATATAACCTCCAACACATCCGAAAGCTTTCGAGAGAGTTCCCATGTCAATATCTACGCGGCCGTGAAGCCCGAAGTGGTCAACAATTCCGCGACCTTCTCTCCCGAGAACGCCGTCTCCGTGGGCGTCGTCAACCATTACCATCGCATCAAATTCCTCTGCAAGCTCTACAATCTGGTCCAGAGGAGAAATATCTCCGTCCATTGAGAATACTCCGTCTGCAACTATAAGCCGCCTTCGTGCGTCTTTCGTTTCCTGAAGTGCCTTTCTCAGACCCTCCATATCATTGTGAGGGAAAATCTTTCTATCTGACTTCGTCAGTCGGACTCCGTCTATAATACTTCCATGGTTCAGTTCGTCAGATATAATCGCATCTTCAGGTCCCATAAGGGCCTGTATTGTCCCGCGATTTGCGGCAATTCCTGCGACGAAAACTAGTGAAGATTCAGTTCCCTTGTACTCAGCAAGCTCTTTCTCGAGCTCGTTGTGTATTGGCATTGTCCCGTTTATCTGCCTTACAGCTCCTGTTCCGAATCCCCAGTCATCTATTGCCTTCTTTGCAGCGGCAATAACTCTCGGATGATTTGTAAAATTAAGATAATTATTTGAGGAAAGCGTTATTACATCCTTTCCATTGATTCTTATCCTTGGACCTGCTGGTGTTTCCATTACAGGGAGCTCCCCAAAAAGATTCTGGTCTTTCAGACTTTGCACCTCTTCTTTGAGCCAGTTTGTCCTCTCAGTCATAGCTGGCTTTGATGATAATAGTCCTTTTTATATATTGTTAAAAGATTGTCTAACAGCTTACTCTTCCAGAGCCTTTCCTAAAATCTGAAGAGCTTTGAGTCCGAGTGGTTCAGCCTCTTCAAAGATTAGGTCGTACATCTTGTCAAGAGAATCGACCATTTCCTTTGACTCTATATACAGTCCGTTTTCCACAGAACCGGTTTTTGGGGAAACCATTCCGAGAAGCGCTCTGTCCTTTACAATAAGCATGCTCTCGATTCCCGTTCCTTTTACATATCTGCATCTCAGGTTTTCATTTTCAAGAGCTCCCTTTAGACTTTTTATTACTTCATCAGCGTTCTCACTTTCTGATGCAACTTTTCTTACGTTTTCAAGGGAGAAGATATATTTCAGGTCGAGGCGCTTAGACTCCGTCATATCTATCATAATTTCATAAGTTCTCCTTCTCCAGGTTGAGTTCCTTTCCGTGGACAGAAAGAGAAGTGGAGTCCTTTCTGATATTTTTGCGGTCGTGCTATCCATTAGCATTTCCCTGGCCTTTATGTAAAATTCCTCGGGGCTGCTTATTATTGTAATGCTCCCTGTTTTTTCTCCGAGCTCTGTCCGCCAAGCCTTTTCTATTTTGTTAGCTACTTCTAGAGTTTTTTTCTCAGTCTGAGTTAATTTCCGTTCTTTCCTGCTTATCGCATTCTGCAGAGCTTCTTTCAGGTTTCGTATAGAGTATGTCTTCGGTTTTTTGTATTCAACATCAAGGAAACCCCAATCAACAAGGTCATTCAAAAATTCGTAAATCCTCCCTTTTGGAACTTCAGTCTCTATCCAAAGAGTTTCTGCAGAAAGTTTCTTTCCCTTGTTTGACATAAAGTGGCTCAGCAAAATTAAATGATTTTCTCTAAAATCATATTCTTCTTTGAGTAGTATTCTGAATTCAGGGTCTAGCATATTTCCCACCTTTAATCGGTTTAATGTGTGTATAGTTTAAAAACGTATTTAAAGCTTTTTGAATTATCGCAAAATACACAAGGAAAGTTTTAAGGTGTTTAAAATGACTGCACAAATCCCCTCTTCTCTAGAAAAACCAGAGCCCGTTCGAGTAAGGACGTCTCAGAATCTTCTAGTTCCTTTCAGTAAAGAGAAGATTGTAGTCTCTCTGGTGGCGGAGACAAACATAGATGAGGCAATTGCCAAGTCAATTGCCCAGGAAGTTGAGCACGACGTCTCCAGGATGCACTTAAGATATCTAACTGCACCTCTAATAAGAGAAATCGTTAACGTGAAGCTCCTTGAGCACGGCTATGAGTCTGCCAGAATGAGATACACACGTCTTGGTATGCCTGTTTATGACGCTCGTGAGCTAATATTCACAGGTCCGTCTGAAAGAGAGGAAATTCCACACAATCCTGAGACAGTTCACAAGATGATGGCTGATGTTGTTTCAAGAGAATATGCCTATGTGAATATACTTCCTCCAACTAGAGTGGATGATCATATGAGCGGAAACCTGCACATTCACCGGCTAAATTATTTTGCAACTCGGCCTTATTGTTTCTCTCACGACCTGAGGCCATTTTTGAGAAGTGGTCTTAAGGTGGATGGTCTTGGAAGATTTGCACCGGTTGCAGGTCCTGCAAAAGCTCCTGATGTTGCCTTTCTGCAGGCCTCAAGAGTTCTCTCTGCCGCTCAGACAAACTGTTCAGGAAGTCAGGGTCTCATAGCTTTAAACGTTCTTCTTTCTCCCTATGTCACAGGTCTTGATTATACTCAAATAAAGCAGCTGGTTCAGATGTTTGTTTTTGAAATGAGCCACATGTACGTAACTCGAGGCGGTCAGACTATGACTTCCACAATAGATTTGCATTTTAACATTCCAAAAAATCTGGCATCTTGTGAGGCTGTTTCATCAGGAGGTTCTGTAAAAGGTGTCTACTCTGATTATTCCACAGAATCAGAATCTATTTTGGAGGCATTTCTGGACATTTATCTGCAAGGAGACTACGCCGGGAATCCATTTAAATATCCTCAACTTAATCTCTTCCTCGGTAAGTCTCCATCTGAGAAACTTCTTACAAAAGCTCTAGAGCTTACAGAGAAATTCCAGACTCCTTACTTTGTACTGGGGGATCAGGAAGGACTAACATACCAAAACTCATCTTACATTTTCAAGTGCCCGGAGGGTGAGCCTTCTCGGGGTGGAGTTCTTCAAACGGTTACTATCAATCTTCCAAAAATTGCCTACGATTCCAATACTGACGAGGACAGGTTTTTTACTATTCTTGACCAAAGAATGAGTGCTGCAAAGGATGTACTTTTCCTCAAAAGAGAGGTCGTCCACCGCAGTATGGAAGGTAATCTTATTCCATTTCTCCAGCAAAAAATACCTGCTGATGAGTCCTATCTCATTCCCGACATCCAGCCATTATCAATTGGAGTGACTGGCATGAACGAGCTTCTTGAAATCATGACAGGTGTTTCACTTTCTGATAAAACTGGTCAGGAGTTTGGGCGCAAAGTACTTGGACGTATGAAGGAAAATTCAGAAGAGTACAGGAAGCAGAGCGGTCTTAATTTTCAGATAGCAGGCTGCCCAGCCACGAAAGTTCGGGACAGATTTTTTAAAATAGACTCAATAAATTATAGTGCTGCGCCAAAAATTGGAACTTATACTCCTTCCTTTGAAGCTTCCCCGAAGCTTGATTCATCCCATAAGCTTTTATCTGAGTCCAGCCTACTCCCATTTCTGGATGGCGGAGCTCTTCAGTCACTTACAGTTCCTGAACCTGGAAAGCTTCGAGAGCTTCTCAATGAGGCAGTAAAGTCTGGTTCGAAATATATTAAGTTTGAGGGGAGGAGAAAAAATGCAAAAAACAGAAACACTTAACGGCTATGCCAATATGTTCGAGTACGACAGCAGTCTCACAAAAAAAGTCGGTATCGAGCCAGTCAATAAATACAAGGATCTTCTTTCTTATATTAAGGAAAGACAGGCCGATGGAAGTTTGCCAGTCCATCCTGAAGATTATCTATGTGGTAATGAGCTCGCCAAAAACATATTCGAGAAAAAATATTACCTCAAAGATTTAGAAACAAATCTTATTGATCGGAAACCTGAGGATGTCTACGCCAGACTTTCTGCTTTCATAGCTTCACTCGAAGATTCTGATGAGAAGAGAAAAAAATGGGCATCAGAATTTTACAAGGATTTGTATGAGGGCTACTATGTTCCTGGTGGAAGAGTTATTGCAGGTGCTGGAGATCTTTATCGATTGAAAACTCTTGCCAATTGTTTTGTTGCCTTAATTAAAAAGGACAGCATAGAGTCGATATATGATGCAGCCTATCAGTGTGCAAGGACTGAGTCATACGGAGGCGGAATCGGCATTGATGTATCTACATTGCGACCAAAAGGGGCCGTAGTTCATAATGCTGCTGACACCTCTACTGGCGCTGTCTCTTTTATGGATATTTATTCTCTTACGACAGGTCTAATAGGTCAGTCTGGGAGAAGGGGCGCTCTTATGCTTACCTTGGACGTCAAGCACCCAGATATTCTTGATTTCTTAAAAGTCAAGAAGGTTTCTAACTGGGTCACCAAACAAATTGTTGAGCAGTGCAATTGGTCCGGAAAGTTCAATGATTCTCAGCTGGAGATAATTGAGAAGCAAGTCCGGGAGAACACACAAATCCGCTTTGCTAATATCAGTATAAAGGTATCTGATGAGTTTATGCAGGCCGTTGACGAGCAGATAAACCACGGTCCAGATAAGTTATTGCTTTACAAGAAGCCTAAGGGAACTGTTATGAGAGCTCCGCAGACACTTTCTGTGAATTATTCCTACGGAATGCCGTCAAAAGATATTTCGGAATATGAGCTTCTAGGCAATTTTGATTCTTTAGATTCTCTCAATGAAAAGCTGAAAAGTGATTATAATCAGCAGGTTAAACTCTCAGATCTTGAAGATGTCAAGAAAAGAGATTTATATGGAGATTATCCTCTTGAGTTGGACCAGGATTACGACCTGTCTGTAAAATATGCCGGGGATTTTCTTCTGTACTTTGCGTCAGAAGATTCAGGAGATATAAAAAACTTGGTCAAGGCTCGTGATGTTTGGGATCTTTTCATAGAAGGAAATTACCAGACTGCTGAGCCTGGACTTATTTTCTGGTCCTCAATGACAAAGTATTCTCCTTCAAATTATGTCGGGCGTCCTATAAGTTCCACAAATCCCTGTGGAGAGGTTCCCCTTGAGGATGGGGGGGCGTGCAATCTTGGGTCTATAAATCTGTCCCGAATGGTAGACGAGGGATATACAGATAATGCCTCCATTAATTGGGAGCGTCTAGACAGCGCAGCCAGCAACATTACAAGATTCCTTGATAACGTTGTCACATGGAATGAGAGTCTAAACGCGCTTGAGAGTCAGAGAATTGCCGCCGGAGAAACCCGCCGTCTTGGTATAGGAGTTATGGGTATTGCAGATCTTCTAAACCAGCTAGGTCTTGGATACGATTCTGATGATGGAGTTAAAATCATAGAAAAAGTCATGAGCCGAATAGCTAATACAATATATCGGACTTCTGCACATCTTGCGGAGGAGAAGGGAAGCTCTCCAATTTATGACTACGAAAAATATTCACAAAACCCATTTTTCAAGGAGAGCCTGGAGGATGAGACACGGGAACTTATTAAGGAAAAAGGTCTCAGGAATATCGCTCTCCTGTCTATAGCGCCTACTGGGTCAATTTCAAACATAGTTCTGGGATTTAAAGACGGAGATAAAAATTATATTGGCATAAGTGGTGGGGTTGAACCAATTTTTGCTCTGTATTATACAAGGCGTTCAGAGTCATTTGGTAATAAGCTCTTTAAAGTATTCCACGGGACAGTCCAGGCTTATCTGGATGTGAAAGGGCTTTCGGATAAGGCAGAGAATATAGGGTCAGATAGTGATTTAAAAAATATACTTCCTGAGCATTTTTTCAGGACTGCTCATAATATTGATCCGCAACAAAGAATAGTGGCCCAGTCAATTTGCCAGAAATATATAGACCACAGCATATCATCAACATGTAATCTTGCTGAGGATATAGAGCCTGAAGTTATTTCAAGCATGTATATTGAAGCATGGAAAAAAGGTCTCAAGGGAATTACAATATACCGGGAAGGAAGCCGTTATCCAATACTTAGTGTTGATACTAAGGATAGTGAGTTCCAGAAGTTCAAGGACAAGAAGTTCAAAATACCTGGTGATGACGGTGAGGAGCAAACTCTCAAAGGGGATAGTGTTATATCCCTGGCCGATGGCCGCTTGACAACAGTCTACCACGCAATAAAATCAGGAAAGATAGACTTAGGGGGTGGTAGTTAATGGTGATAAAATTCGGACAATCAACAATTTCTTTACAGGAAGTAGGGACTTCTTCCGAAAACGAGGAAACACTCACTGAGTCCTCGTCTGAGGAAGCCGAGGAATCTACTGAAGAAGGAACGCTTGCCAAATGTCCAAATTGTGAGCAAAATACCCTGAAAATAGAACAGGGATGCTCCTCCTGTACAAATCCTGAGTGCGGAATGAGCAAGTGCGACTCTTAGTTTAAATATTAATGTTGCCTATATAATATTATGGCAAAAATTTCTAAACTTTCCAGAGTAAAGAAGAGAGGTGGAGAGCTTGTTCCATTTAGTCCTAGAAAAATCAAAGAGGCTATCTGGAATGCCGCACAGTCTGTCGCTGGCAAAGATAAGGATCTTGCCTATTCAATAGGGCAGGAAGTTGTCAAGTCTCTTCAAAGTAAATATCCTGGGGCAGTTCCAAGTGTTGAGGATATACAGGATGTTGTGGAGAAGTCCCTCGTTGAGGGCGGTCATTACAGAACTGCGAAAGCGTATATACTTTTCAGGCACGAGAGAGAAAAAGAAAGGACAGAGCAAGAGTTCGTTCTTGGAGAGAGTTTTAAGGAAAGCAACCTTAATTTTTCTACTTATGCTCTTGAGGTTTTGAAGGGCAGATGCCTCCTAAAAGATCACAGCGGAACTGTTATAGAGACTCCCCAGAAGCTTCTTAAGCGTGTTTCAAAGGCAGTAGCCGGAGCCGAGAAGGAGTATGGCTCAAAATCAACAAGGAAAACAGAAGCAGAATTTTATGATATGATGAAAAATCTTCAGTTTTTACCAGGAAGCCCATTGCTTTCAAATGCAGGAACTCAGATGAACCAATTGTCTTCCTGCCTGGTTCTTCCAATAGAAGATTCAATCTCCGGAATATTCGGAACTCTCCAGACTGCCGCTCTTGTAAACAAAAATGGAGGAGGTACAGGGTTTTCCTTTACTCGACTTCGCGGAAAGCGCGGTGTGGTTGCCGGGGGTGCTGATACTGCAGCAGGTCCTCTGGCTTTCATGGACGTTTTTGACAGTTCTGCAAATGCTATAAAACAAGGTGGCAGAAGAAAAGGGGCCAATATGGGAATTCTCCGAATTGACCATCCTGATATTTTTGATTTTATCAGTTCCAAAAATCGTCCTGGGCGGCTTAGTAACTTCAACATATCGGTTGCTATAACTGATGCCTTTATGAAAGCTGTTTTGAAGGATGGAAAATTCAATCTCCTTGATCCTAATACAAAAAAGAAGCTTAGAGAGGTTCGGGCAAAAGATTTATTTGATCTCATAGTTCATAGTGCCTGGCTCACAGGGGACCCTGGTATTGTCTTCATAGATCAGATAAACAACAAACACCCTTGCAAACATCTTGGAGAGCTTGAAGCAACCAGCCCATGTGGTGAGGTTCCTCTACTTCCAAATGAAAGCTGTAATCTTGGCTCAATAAATTTGGTTTCGATGGTGAAAGCGGATTGGAGCGATCTTGACTGGAGTCTTCTCCGTCAGACAGTCCAAAAAGCTGTCAGGTTCCTGGACAATTCTCTTGATTCTGCCAGTTACGCGAGTCATGACATAGAGTTTGCAACAAAGAGTACAAGAAAGATAGGACTTGGTATATTTGGTTTCGCTGACATGCTCTATATGCTCGGAATAAAGTACGATTCAAAAAAAGGTCTTGCAATGGCTGAGAAGCTTATGAAATATATTAAGGACACAGCTTACAATACATCAGAAATACTGGCGAAGGAGCGAGGGACTTTTCCAGCTTGGGAAGGCTCTTTACATCATAAGAATAAGAGGCGCATGAGGAACGCCACATGTATTGCAATTGCTCCTACAGGAACAATCAGCATACTCGCTGATGTGTCTTCTGGTTGTGAGCCAAATTTTGCAATTTCCTATGTCATGACGGTTCTTGATAATAGCCGCTTTGTTTACACAAATCCCATTTTCGAAAAGATTGCCATGGATCAGGGCTTTTATTCTCCAAGTCTGATGGCGGAGATTGCGAAAATTGGATCAATTCAAAATTTCAAAGATATTCCAAAGAATATAAAGAATGTTTTCGTGACTTCTCTTGATATTTCTCCTGAATGGCATATCAAGGTTCAGGCAGCCCTCCAAAAATACGTTGATAATTCAGTTTCAAAGACAGCGAACCTCGCAAACACAGCAACTCTGAAGCAAATCAGTGATACTCTGATTCTTGCATGGAAGAGTGGCTGCAAGGGAATCACAGTATATAGGGAGGGAAGCCACCCACACCAGGTTATATCCACTGGCGAAAGAAGATGAGACTAGGGGATACACCTAATTCGCGAACTGGTCTTGGACTAGTTCATGTGTACACTGGTGATGGAAAAGGGAAGACAACTGCGGCTCTTGGTCTGGCCATGCGTGCAATTGGGCATGGAATAAAAGTTTACATGATACAATTTCTAAAAGGAGGCACATATGTCGGGGAATATCTTGCCTCTGAATCCTTTATGCCTAATTTCACAATAAAACAATTTGGTAAAAAATGCACCTACTCTGACATGTACAAACAAGATAGAGACTACTCTTGTGGAAGTTGCAGGGATTGTTTCATGACAAGTTCTGAGATGATTAGCAGTTCTAAGGAGGCTCTTGAGCTTTCCAAGGAAATTACCTCATCCGGAGATTATGGCCTAGTTATTTTAGATGAGATAAATATTGCTCTCAGTTTCAAGTACATCAAAATAGAGGATGTTTTGGAAATGCTCACGAATAAGAGTGAGTCAACAGAGCTGGTTCTAACAGGGAGGGGGGCACCTGAGGAAATCCGGGAAGTGGCAGATTACGTTACAGTTCTTCAAAGAGAGAAGCATCCATTTGACCGCGGGATTATGGGGCGTTGGGGTGTAGAATACTGAATTACCAAGATATTTATATCTGACAATTCACCATTCATCTATGTCAAAATATTCACCCGCTTCGAAAGAGAGGTTCGCAAAACTTTTTCTGAGTGCAACAGCACTTTCATTGCTTCTGTTTATGTTCGTTTATACAGGAAATTCCACGAGCGGTCTCTCGATTTCAGAGTCTTTGGGTCCGGCTGGCGGATTGTACGCAATTGTTCTCGCGTCTGTAACAGTTCTACTTGGAGCCCTTATATGGTTAGTTTACTATCGGAATTAGTTAGCAAAACTTTATATACTGCCTTTGATGCTACTATTTAAGTCTATGGGATTACTTGGAAAGGTTCTTCACTTGTCAAAAAGTGGAAATATAATTGTCAGCTCTTCAAAATTGAGGAACTTGCCCAGAACTGGTGTAAAGGCTTTTGATTCTGATAGGAGTCTTGTCGGAAAGGTTTCAGAAGTTTTTGGTCCGGTTTCAAGTCCATATGTCTCTGTGAAACCCCTCAATAAAGATAACGAGGCTTTGATTGGTAAAATGGTGTATGTATAATGGCAGAAAAATGTCCTGAATGCAATTCAGAAAGTGTGTCTTTTGACTCAAAGAGAGCGGAGACTGTGTGCAATAAGTGCGGAATTGTTATAGATGAGAGGCAGATTGATACTACACAGGAGTGGCGTGCCTTTGACTATGAACAGAGAAAGAAGCGCGACAGAACGGGCTCCTTTCTTACGTATACAAGGCACGATAAAGGACTTTCCACCTCTATCGGAGATCAGGGATACAGCGACCTATACAAACTATCTCCTTCAAAGAGGGCATCATTCTACAGGCTTAAGCGATGGCACAAACAAGTTTCAACTGCTACTGAAAGAAACCTTCGATTCGCTCTTAGTGAGTTAGACAGAATTTCAAGTACTCTGAGCTTACCAAAAAACATCAGGGAAACTACAGCACTTATTTACAGAAAAGCAGTTACAAAGGGTCTCGTCCGTGGCCGCTCAATGGAAAGCGTTGTTGCCGCCGCTCTCTACGCTGCATGCAGGAAACACAATGTTCCAAGGACTCTCGATGAAATTGCAGAAGCTTCCAATGTTAAGAAGAGGGAAATAGGAAGGACTTATAGATTCATAACAAGAGAACTGAAGATAAAACTTCTTCCGACTTCGCCTATTGATTACATTTCAAGGTTTTCATCTTCCCTGAAACTTTCCCCACTTGTTCAGGAAGAGGCAATTAAAATACTCAAACTGGCCCAGGAGCACGATCTTGTTTCTGGTCGCGGGCCAACAGGTGTTGCCGCAGCGGCCATATACGTTTCCTCAACATTGTCAAATGAAAAGAGGACTCAGCGAGAGGTAGCAGAGGTTGCAGGTGTTACTGAAGTTACAATAAGAAACCGCTATAAGGAGCTCATAGATGAGCTCGGAATCGCGGACAAAATGAGTGAAGCTTCAGCGAAAGAAGACTAAGCTCATTTACTAAATTTTTCTGACCTAATTGACGTCGGGCTGAAATGCGTTCTCGTGGCTTTTATTCCCTTTTCATTTAATTTTTCTATAGCCTCAGCAATTCTTGGAACATTTCCTTTGTAGCGTTTATGGAGGTCGTAATAAAATGCAGGTCCGCTGGCTTCTTCTTTCATCAATTCTAAAGTTTTTATCAGTCTTTTCTGTGTTCCAAAGTCCTGAGTTTCCACGCTTTTCAAGCCACTTTTTATAAATTTCTCGTCAAAGATTGGGCCACTCCATATTGGTCCAAATTCTGATAGCTTTTTCTTACACTTGCATTTTTTCTCGAAACCGTGTTCACCACAGTCAAAACAGTGGTAGGCCGGTTCTATCTTCTCCAAGGATTTGTTTGCATCTTCTGCGCCTTCCGTCGCTCTTAGTGTTATTCTAAGGTAGTGGTCAGCATTTAGAACCGAGAGAACTTGTATTCCTTTTTCAAATCTTGCAGCGGCTCTGGCAGCGGCGGCTATAACAAGTCTGGCTCCAGCCTCATGACAGTATTCTGTTCTAAGAGAAGTTCCTCCATAATTTCGCTTTGCCACTTTTGGATAGATTCCACAGAGTGCTGTCATATCAGTCGCCGTTATTCCAACAATTCCTTTGTTTCTAATGCTCCTGAACGCAGGTTCAAGGAAGGGTGCAGGACTTCCAAATGGGTCGAGGTCAATAAAATCAAATTTTCTTTCATTCATAAGGGCTGCAGCGTCTCGCTTAAGAATTTCGGCGACTATTTTGTTTCTTTTCACATTCTTTTTTATAAGACTTATTGCTCCCTGACTTAGGTCATTTATTGTAACTTCAAGACCGTCAATTTCCTTGCAGAATCGTATTCCCCGTATTCCTGAGGCTCCGAATGCGTCAAGTGCTTTCCACCCATTTTTGCGTACAGCGGCAAGAGTCGCTATAGTAAAGTCCCTATTGAATTCCATTCGTGGGTTGTAAAAGCCTACAGTCTTTTCAGGCTTATGCTCTCCCCCTTGTACCAGGATTTTTACCTTCCCTTCTAATATTTCCGTGCTACTCACTCCCATAAACATTATATATCTAACAAGTTAGTAATAAATGCAATGAATTCTGTTGGTGATGCCCGTTTATGGATGTAAACACACTTCTTGACTTTTCAGACGAACTTCTTAGTATGTATGGCTACGTTACTCGCAGGAATGTCGGAGTCCGCGGGGGGAAAATTTTAACGGCCGAGCTGGCAAAAGAAACTGGGAAGGAGGGAGAAATAATTCCTTCAAAGGAAGAAGCAGGAGTTCTCTATAAGGTAGATATACTTGCAGAAAAAAAGGACATCGAGAGGCCCTTCGGTCGAGTGGTTGTTCGCTATAAGCGTGGAACTGATCCTGCTGACGCAGGAGATGTCAATCATATAAGTGCTGTGATGAATGCAGCGCAAGGATATTCTGCAATACTTCTTTCAACAACAGGTTTCACAGAGTCTGCAAAAAAGACGGCCGATTCCCTTGGAACAGTTACTCTCATGGGTCCAAAGAAGCTACAACAACTTCTTGGAAAAGCTATGGTGAAGGAACAGTGGTGGCAAAACGCCCCTGCTTTCCCTGTACTCTGGGATTATGAGAAAGTAAGGTGGAAGCTCAAATGGTTCTTCGAGAAGATGCTGTTCATAAACTTCAATACTATCTGGTTCATGACTAAGATGCTGGTTTATGAGCCATACTGGAAGTTCTCTTATTCTGTGTCTGACCATGGCAAGATAAAAGAAGGAACCTTTGCTATAAATGCTGTTACTGGGGAGCTAGATATTTGGAGAGATATTGATCCAGAACTCTGGGCAGAGATTAAGGGTAGCAAGAAAGAGGCGATTTTCGAGCAGGAAATAATCTACCAGATT
>DAFN01000002.1:15517-23708 GCA_002495465.1 archaeon UBA55
CAAAACTCCCTGCTGGTGTCCATTTTGATGTTCTGCGCCCTGTTATGGAAAAACACGAGGCCAAGCTCGCGGCGATGCAGTGGGTTTCCTATGTTGAGGACGTCAAAGCGGAAGATGTAGTTATAACAAGCCGTGAGCTTATTTATGCTCCTTGGTGGAAGTTCTTCTACTTCTACAGACCTATAGTCAAAAACGCCTGGGAAGATACAGAGTTTTACGGAATTAAGATGACTGCTGTCTTCGGAGATATATTCAACCAGTGGAAGAATTATCATTTCAAGCGCGACATAATTTACTATTATATGGAGAAGTCGCTTCTTCGTCTGCTTGGCCGTGATAGGTATGTAAGTTTCATGAGAAAAGTTACCTATGGTATCGCTTCTATGTGGTGGAACTATGAACTTGTCATAAAACCAAGCTATATCTGGGGAATGCTTATGCTGGTGACAGCAGGGACAATGTACGCATTCATCACAGCAAGTTGGGGAATGGGGATTGTTCTCGGTCTTATAATGATTTTGATTTTCCTCGGTCCTGGTTATGCATTCCTCTATCTTATTCAGGATTATCTCAAGAAATATCCTGATCCGGCATATCCTCACCCAGGTATGACAAAGAAGAGATATGATAGAGTTCTCAAACCTATACATGATGCAAAGGATGCAATGAGATCTCTAGAAATACTTGACGAAGAGGGCAAGCTCACAAAAAGGGAGAAGAAGCTCCTGCACAAAGTTAGGGGTAAAAAGGTCAGATTGCTCTATAAGAAAGCTAAGAGGCACAGGAAGAAACTGTAATGACAAAGGATACCTTATCTAAAAAAGCAGACATGCACTTTAAAGAAGTGCTGACTGCGATAAAGAAAAAAAAGGATTGGCTCTCTGGAGATTTTAAAGGACTTACTCAGCCAGCAAACAATCCAAAAAAACAACTGAATATTCTTCTAGATTTAATTGAAGAGCTTGGTGATGATGAAGAAGAGTTAAGGGCAGCTCTTCTTGCCGTAGGAGTTGAGACACGTCGTCTTTTAGATTCCATTGAGTCTGAGGAGGAGCTTGCACATTTCGGGAAGAAAGGAGACTTTTTACTTGGAAAGGAGAAAGAGCTTTCCAGGGCAATTGACCATCAAGTAAATCTTCTGTTCAATCTTCATAATCTGATAAGGGATATAATTTCAGATATTCTTAAGAAATCAGAGCTCCACATAAAGTCAGGAAGGGTTATTTCTAATATTGATAATCAACTTTCCTACCTTGAAACTATAATATTTGAAGAAGAGCTTCCAAATCTAAGCATTTCATTCAATGAGTTGGAATTTGAACACTGGCCGGAGATGCACAAGCGCTTGCACGAGCTAAAGCTTAAGGTAAAGCCCATGCCTTCCTAGCTGTCCCGCGCAACCTTTAAATAAGAGATTAACTGTCTAAATAGAATGCGTTCTTTCTATAACAACGCACGGTTTTAATATCATGGCAGAGAAAATAAAGACTATAATAAGACTCCTAAGAAAGGATGTTCCTGGAGATCTTACTATAGAGAATGCCCTCACACGTGTGAATGGTATAGGCTTTTCTATTGCTAGTGCAGTTCGTCTTAAACTTGACATTCCACGAAGTACAAGGCTCTCAGATCTCAGTGATGAACAGCTAAAGGAACTTAATCTCCTTCTGGAATCTACTGAGGAGTTAAATCTTCCTGAATGGATGAGAAATAGGAGGAAGGACAATGAAACCGGCACAGATGTTCACCTTCTTGACACAAATCTAATGTTTGCAAACAGAGATGATCTTATCAAGTACAAGAAGTTAAAGAATTATCGCGGTCTCAGGCACATGTTCGGTCTTAAAGTCCGCGGCCAGAGAACGCGTTCAACCGGGAGGAAAGGAACTTCCATGGGAGTTTCAAGGAGTAGCTAATGGGTGATCCAGTTAAAACAAGAAAAAAATATTCCACACCTTCTCATATGTGGATTCAGGAGCGAATAACTCGTGAGACTAAACTTTCTGGACAGTACGGTCTAAAAAAGAGGCAGGAAATTTGGAGGGCTGAATCACTCGTTAAAAAATTCAGGTCTCTGGCAAGGCAGATAGCCGGAATCAGGGGTGATTCCTCTGCCGAGCAAGAGAGGCTTCTTGGAAAGCTACTCAGAATGGGTGTAATTGGCAGCGATTCAAAACTTAATGATATACTAACACTGGACGCTACAGACTTCCTCGAGAGGCGTCTTCAGACTATAGTTCTCAAAAAGGGACTGGCAAGCACAGCTAAAGAGGCAAGGCAGATTGTTCTTCACGGATTTGTTACCATAGATGGAGAAAGGAGAAGGGTTCCTGGATCTCTTTTATCTGTTAATGAAGAGGATTCAATTGCCTATGTTGGTCCGTCACGAGAACAGACAGTTCAGACGCCTAAGAGGGCAGTTGAAGATGAAAAGGCAGAGAAATCAAGCGACGAGAAAGCACTTGAAGAAGCTCCTAAGGAAGTGCCTTCAGAAGAAAAAACTGAAGAAGTTGTAGAAGAAAAAACTGAGTCTTCTCCGGCTGAAGAAAAGAAAGAAGAATCTAAAGAAGAAAAGAAAGGAGAGTCATCATAATGGCGAAAGAAGGACGGAAAGCAATAATCAGAATATACTCATCATTTAATAACACACATATAACTGCAACTGATGTTACTGGGGCAGAGACTATCTCATCAATGTCTGGTGGGATGGTAGTCAGGCTTGGCAAAGACAAGTCAAAGCAGTATGCTGCCGTTCAAATGGCATCACAAGTTTCCGAAGAGCTTGTTTCAAAAGGTTTCACATCTGCGGATGTTCACATCAGAGCTCCTGGTGGAAACAAATCACGCTCACAGGGTCCTGGAGCAAAATCTGCTATAAGGACTCTTACGAGAAGCAGCATTAAGATAAATAAAATTGAGGATTCAACACCAGTCCAGCATGGCCATCTCAGGAAGAAGGGCGGCAGGAGAGGGAGGAGAGTATAAGATGAAAATTAGCAATATAAAAAAAGAAGGAGATGTTCTTGAGTTCACTCTTGAGGAAAGTACAACTGCCTTTGCCAACGCTATCAGAAGAATTATTATGTCAGAAATTCCTGTTCTTGCTATAAGGGATGTAACTTTCATAGATAATGGTTCAGCTCTTTATGATGAGGTTCTTTCCCACAGACTTGGTCTCATTCCTCTTAAAACGCCGGTAAGAATGAGGGCCGACACTGAAGTCAAATACACTCTAGTTAAAAAAGGTCCATGTACGGTATATTCCGGGGATATGAAATCTTCTGATTCTAAACTTGCACCTTCAGATGAAAAGATTCCTATTGTAAAGTTACTTGAGGGTCAAAATATTAAACTTGAAGCCACAGCAAGTCTTGGAACTGGAAAGGACCACGCCAAGTGGCAGGCTGCAATAGCTTCATACAGTATTGACAAAGATAAGTTCAATTTCAGAGTTGAGAAAACTGGCGCGATGGATCCTGAGAGAGCCGTCGTAAGTGCCGCAAAAGTTCTCAGCGGAAAGGCAAAAGAGCTCGAGAAGCTCGCAAAGTAAAACTTTTTAATAAGTTCGGATATTATCTTAAAGCCACTATAGATTATGCGAAGGTGGCGGAGTGGTCAAACGTGCTAGGTTGAGGGCCTAGTCCCTTAGTGGGTACGCAGGTTCGAATCCTGTCCTTCGCATTACTACTTTCAGTTTATTGTCAATATTTTCCCTTTAATAATCTAATTTAACTTGATTGAGTTATAATTCCAACTAAGTCCAATATGTTTTGCATCTAGCTTACCTCTTTCCATAGTTTTATTACTACTACCCCTCTCTGACCTTTGAACCTCTCTGCTCTTTTTTTGTCTGTTTCTATTTCAAATATAATTCCATCGTCGAGACAGACTACATCTCTTCTTTTCTGGGTCTTGTTGCAGACTGCTTCGGTAATAAATTGCATCTTTTCTTTCCTCAGTTCGTAGCAGACCTTCATCTTTCCGATTTCGTGCTCCAGGCTGTTTGAAGGGGAAATAAAAACTGCGTTTCTCTTACGATTTGTAATATTTGCCATTCCCGGCACGTGATACAGCCTCTGTGTGTCGTTTCTTTTAGTTGCTAAGTCTTTTTTATTCATTTTTACAGCTTACAGATTATACTATACATCCCACCAATAAGACATTTCAATATATAAGATTAAGTAAGACCAAATTTGTTTTTGAACGATATATAAGACTATTTCTCAGCAGAAATTGGGACTATAATTAATATATAGTCGTTGAAATTGAAGATTGGACAGCCTGTCCCCCACGTTTCAATATCTTTTTATATCACAGTATTGAAGGTAGTCACTTATGTCTAAGTTGAAGGATTCAATTGGTTTTGGTGAATACTCCACAAGGGGGGATTACCACCGTAGCCCGAATAAGAAGTGGCTCTACTATCCAATCTTTATGGAAAAGCAGAACTATGTTAAAAAACTCTGCAAAAATCTTAACACAGAAGGCAGTAAATTTCTTGATGTCGGCTGCGGCGAAGGAGTCCTTGTCGATGAGCTCTCAAAGAGCGGAATTGACATAAGTGGTCTGGATTTAAATTACAAAAGTAAATTAGTGAAGAGGGGGAGCATCTTAGACATGCCCTTTAAGGCTAATAGTCTTGACGTCGTTCTCTGTCTTGACGTTCTTGAGCACATAGATTATAACGGGCAGAAAAAGGCACTTTCAGAAATACGAAGAGTTCTTAAAAAGGGAGGTACTGCGATAATTTCCCTTCCAAATATTGGGCATATCGCCGGGCGCTTTGTCTTTCTTCTGGGTGGTTTTTCAAGGACTGCCGCTCCTGAGCGCCACATAGGAGAAAGAACCTACAAGGAGTGGAAAACTTTGATAGGCGAGGAACTTTCTGTAAACCACTCTAAAGGTCTCTTTCCGACCTTTCCTTTAATCTCTCTCTATACTCTTGCCTCACCAAAAGCATCTCTTTGGTTTCACAAGCTGGAAAACATCTTATTTGGTAGATGGCTTCAGAGCTTTTGTTTCCTGAGCGTTTTTACAGCTTCCAAAAACTAGCTCAAAACTATTTATATTTCCCCGATTTATAGCGAGCATGGAAAAGCACATGAGGCTCTTGCCGATAAGTCTTATATTATTCATAATTATGGCACCTTCTGTTGTGTCTGACTCAGAAAACATTGTCAGCATAATGGCGCCTGCCGTTACTCCAGATGGCTATGGTGTCATGACTGAGATAGAGATTGAGGTAATCCCTGGTCGCGGAAGAGTTTTGCTAAATACAGAGCCTTTTATTGGTCTGCAGACTCAGAATTCAGAAAAAATTGCTGCTGAGATAGCCAGCAAGTACACTGGAATTGACAATTCTGACAAAGATATCATAGTTACTTTCAGAGTAAATGCTACTAGTATCGACGGTCCGAGTGCAGGTGCTGCAATTACAACGGCGATAATTTCTGCAATATCAGGAACTGAAATGAGGACTGATGTAGGTATATCAGGAACTATTGAGCCTGACGGAAGCATCGGTCCTGTTGGCAGCCTTCCATCTAAAATAGAAGCCTCTGCTAATACAGGGCACGTGATTTTCCTTATACCAAGTGAGCAGGAGTTTATTCCGGTTATTGTTGAAGTGGAGGAGTCTCCTGTTCCTGGCTGGACAATTGTGCGCTCCGAGACAATCTATCTTAATTTGATTGAATACGGTAGGGAAAATTTTGACATAGAAATTATTCCAGTTCGCACAATAAGTGATGTTGTGGATATTATGCTCAATGGAAAGCTCCATCCCACAGGGGTGGATTTTGGGGAGGACCTTGGTATTGTTCTTGGGGAGCTCAATGTTAGTGAGACAATCAAACCTCTCAAAAATCTTGCTGACAAAACTATAGAGGAAGCGGCACGGCTTCTCAAGGATGCTGAGAACAGACTTATTAACAGTAATTTATCAGAAGTTCAAGCATCAGTTTCTTCTTCTCTCATAGATTCTGCAAGAATAGAGCTTGCCTCTTCGAAAAACGCATATACTAACAAGGTTTTGTACGGAGCAGCAAACCATGCCTTTAGGTCTGTAATAAATTCAAGGATTGCTCTAGATCTCTTAAAATATAATTCACTTGATTATGAATCCAGCCTTAGTTACCTCGGGGGTAGGATATCTGAAACTGGAAGGAAACTGGATGCTGTAAAGATAGACTTGACAAATCTTAATCACTATGCTACTGACCGCGATTCCTATGAATGGGCTGTCGCTGCCCAGCAAAGAATGACGCAGGCTGAAATGCAGTTCTATTCTCAAGGGGCGGATGAGGAGGAAATATTCAGGACACTTGCTATTACGGAAGGCTGGTTAAACATTGCAGGAAATTTTTACGATATTGCTGTTGATTTGTCCTCCGGAAAACGCTTCGATTCTTATGCATTTAAAGCTCTGGCCTCAGAAAGCCTTGTTAACTCAACGTCTCTTGCAACACAGTTCTATGATATTTCTGAATACGGACCTTTCTGGTATGTTTCCCTTGCAGAAGAGAACCTAAACAAGACTTGGTTTGTTGCTTCATATGCGGATTCTATGGCTGCAACGACTAAAATGTACAGTCAGCAGGAGATGAATCTTCGAGGTTTGGAGGACCTAATACTTTTCATAAATACTGAACTTTCTTCACTAGATACAGGAGATTCGGTGTGGTCTGAGTTATACCGTGATTATGCATTCTTTCTTCTTGAACGATCTCAAGCGGTTCAGAGTATAAATCTACTTGAGGATTCAATGTTTTATCTCAGGCTTTCAGAAGCTCATTCTGGATTGAAAAATACAGTAGCTTCTATACCAGATGAGCCCTCAAAGGACTTATGGGGCTCAGACATAGTACTTCCATTGGCTTTTGGAGTCTTAATTGTGGTTTTTGCAATATTGAGCTACACCAACCAGCGAAGAACCTTGCTTCCAAAATCTAGGAGCCGATAAGCTCTTTTAATTCCCGTACTCTATCAGTTTTTTCCCAAGTAAATTCTGCTTCACTTCTTCCAAAGTGTCCGTAAGCTGCGGTTTTCCTGTATATTGGTCTTTTCAAATTTAGATAATCTATTATTTTTCCTGGCCGTAGGTCAAAAACTTTCAGAACTGCAGCTTTTATTTCAGTTTCAGGATATTTTCCTGTTCCAAAGGTATCAATATATACCGAAACTGGTTCTGAAACTCCTATTGCGTAGGCAATCTGAACTTCACACCTATCTGCTAGCTCGGCGGCAACAATATTCTTTGCAAGATGCCTTGCCATATATGACGCGCTTCTGTCGACCTTTGAAGGGTCCTTTCCTGAGAAGCATCCGCCTCCATGGCTTCCAACTCCTCCATATGTGTCTACAATTATTTTTCTTCCTGTAAGGCCGGTATCTGCGCCTGGACCGCCTCTTATGAAGGCTCCTGTTGGGTTTATAAAATAATTTGTTTTTTCGTCAACCCAGTTTTTACAAACTGGCAATATAACTTTCTCCTTAATTTCCTTCACTATTTGCTCATGTTTTACATCACTTGAATGCTGTGTTGAGACAACTACGGTATCTGCCCTGATTGGTTTTCCATCTTCATACTCTATAGTTACTTGGGCTTTTCCGTCAGTTCTTATCCAGGGTATATCTCCGTTTTTTCTTAGTTCTGCAAGTTTCTTTGTTAGTTTATGTGAAAGCATTATTGGAAGTGGCATAAGTTCTTCCGTTTCGTTTGTAGCGTATCCGAACATTAATCCTTGGTCTCCTGCTCCTTGGTTTTCCTTTGTTTTTTTCCTCACTCCTTTAGATATATCTGGGCTCTGCTCGTGCAATGAAACTAGAACAGAGCAATCATCGTAGTTGAAGCCACTCTCCCCAAGCTTGTCGTAGCCTGCTTCTTTTATGACTTTTCTTACAACTTCTTGAATGTCTATATAAGCCTCTGTGCTAACTTCCCCTGCAACTACTACAAGTCCTGTCGTTGCTAGGGTTTCAACAGCAACTCTAGCCTCTGGGTCCTTTTCCAAAATTGCATCAAGAACTCCATCTGATATCTGGTCGCAAAGTTTGTCCGGATGACCTTCCGTTACGGACTCAGATGTAAAGTGATATTTTCCTCTTATAACATTGGTACCGCGGTACAGTTATTCGTACAAAGATATAGGTTCCCTTGGTAACACAAAATCGTACACTGATTGCGTTCAAA
>DAFN01000002.1:23753-24084 GCA_002495465.1 archaeon UBA55
AGGTCGCCGGTTCAAATCCGGCCGGGCCCACTCATTTTTGTCAAACTTTATAAACTCCACTTCTATATCCAGATTAATATGAAGATTGTACTGGAAAGGCATTCAGATTCTCACAAAGGAAGTAATGGCCGCGTTTTAGTAATTGGTGGCTCTGAAATATATACAGGCGCTCCAGCACTCACCGGAGAAGCTGCGTTCAGGAGTGGAGTGGATATAGTCTACATCGCCGCTCCTTACAGAGCCGCGGATGCATGCGCTAACAGGCTTCCTGATTTCATTACACTTCCTCTACATGGCAATATTTTTGAGCACAGACATGTAGAAGAGCTTG
>DAFN01000002.1:24113-24585 GCA_002495465.1 archaeon UBA55
GAAGAGCTTGATAGGTGGATTAAGAAATCAACTAGCATTGTAATTGGTCCTGGCCTTGGGCGTGATGAAAGAACTCTGGTCGCGGTCAAAGAACTTATACTTGAAATTGACAAGCCATTGGTCATAGACGCCGACGGACTCAGGGCAATCTTTGATGACCTCTCAGTTCTCAAGGGCAAGGAAGTTGTTCTTACTCCGCACCGTCTTGAGTTTGAGATGCTCTCAGGAAAAAATGCCATAAAGACGAATGTTAGCACTTTTGCAAAAGAAAATAAGTGCGTTGTTTTGCTGAAGGCTCCGAACGACATAGTTTCTGACGGGAAACAGACTTATCTCAACAAAAGTGGGAATGCCGGTATGACTGTTGGCGGCACAGGCGATGTTCTGGCAGGAATTGTTGCTGGCTTCCTCGCTCAGGGTCTTTCAAGTTATGATGCGGCTCAGTATGCAGCATATGTAAATGGTAGAGCTG
>DAFN01000002.1:24637-27391 GCA_002495465.1 archaeon UBA55
ATGAGTGTTACAGGCAATTTGGCTATAGTTTTATAGCCTCAGACATTTTGAAAATGATACCGCAGGTTATTGACTAGGATATAATATTTTGTAGCGTCCGCCTGCCACTTCTACAATCTTCTTGCAGACTTTTTCAAGAGCTTTTTCAATATCCTTCTGAGGAATGTCTTTGTTTCCCTGGACGCATACAATGGCATTTCTCGTGTATAGTGTAACTTTCACTCTCTCATTCTCCTTCGTCAGCCAGCGAGTTATCACATTGTCGTCTTCGTCTGCTAGAACGTATTCATTCTTCTCTATTTTAGCGGGACGCGAACTTCCGATTGGAGTGAATTTTTCCTTTCCGTCTGTGACCTTCAGTCTGACATTTCCTGAAATTCTTTCTGCGTCATAGACTCCCATTATTAATCCTGTTTTGAAGGCCTGTATATTGTAAATATCTGTAACTGTATTTATGTTCGGAAGCATTTTGGATTCTTCAACAAATTTGATAAGCTTCTCAGATGAAAGTCCTTCCTTCCCTTTGTCCCTTTCTTCAAGAAGGTAGCGGTATGAGTCCATAGTCTTTTGTCTGGTTTTTTCTGCCTTTCCGAGGACTTCTTTCTTCTCTCTCTCAAGCGGTCGGCTTCTTCTTTTTACATTTATTCCAGTCACTTCCGCAAGAGCTACTGAGAGTTCCTTGCTGTCAATGGCTTTTTTGATATCCTTATCTACAAGAACTTTTTTGCCTGAGAATTCAGCTTCCGTCTCCTCTATTTCCACCTTTTCTATCAAAGGCGACGGTTTTCCAATAGCGTGACCTGCTTCCAGCAAGTCCTTTGCATTTTCCCAGCCCTGCTCTTCAACAAGTCCTTCTCGTCCCAACTGCTCCCATATTTTTTGAGCTGTTTCAGGCATAAAGGGACTGAGCTGTATTGCAAGTGAGTTGACGACGGAAGCGCAGAGATTTAGAGGAGTTCCATCTTCCTTGTTTTTCCAGGGAGCTTTTTCATTTAGGTACTGATTTCCTGCCGCAGCAAGGGCAAGAACTTCCTTCAGGGCGTCCATAAACTTGAATTTTTCTATGTGCTTCGCTGCATCGTCTGGTGTTTTCTGTATTTTTTCAATAATTGCCTGGTCAGCTTCATTTAATTCAATCTGCTCAGGAACTTTTCCCTCGTAGAATTTTTCTATAAAGGTAAGAACTCTGTGAACAAAATTTCCAATAACATCTGAGAGTTCATTGTTTATTCTTGCCTGGAAATCATCCCAGGAAAAGTCCATATCGCTGTCCAAAGGCGAGTTTATTGTAAGATAATATCTCAGATAGTCTGCGGGATAGTCCTTGAGAAAATCATCTATCCATATAACCCAGTTTCTTGAAGTTGACATTTTCTTGCCCTCAAGGCTCAGGTATTCACCTGCTGGTATTGTCCACGGAAGTGAATATTTCCCATGTGCCTTGAGCATCGCCGGCCAGAAAAGCGCGTGATGGTATATTATGTCCTTTCCAATGAAGTGGACAATTTTTGAGTCTGTCCAGTATTTCTCCCAGTCCTTTTTTGTCTTCTTTCCCCACTCTTCTGTGGCTGAAATATAGCCAATAGGAGCATCCCACCATACGTAGAGGACCTTTCCTTTGCTGTTCTTTACAGGTACAGGAACTCCCCAGTCCATATCTCTTGTAATGCACCAGTCTTCCAAGTTCTCTAGCCAGCTTACTGCATAGTTCTTCACATTGTCCGGAAGCTCGTCACTGTCTAAGAACTTGGAAAGGTCGTCCTTGAAGGATGTAAGTTTGAAAAACCAATGCTCAGTCTTCTTCATTTCAGGCCTGCTGCTGCATAGCATACATCTTGGCTTGACAAGCTCGCTCAGAGCCTGTGCACATTTTTCACAGTGGTCTCCTCTCGCTCCCTCTGCGCCACAGTCAGGGCATTCTCCTTCAACATAGCGGTCCGGAAGAAATCTTGAGCAGTGCTCGCAGTAGTACTGGTCAACTTCCTGTGTGTAAATATGTCCGTTTTTTTCAGCTTCAGTAAAAAATTCCTGTGCCTTCTTAATATTTGTCGGGCTGCTGGTCCTTGAAAAATAGTCAAATTTTATATTTAATCCCTCAAAATTTCCCTTTATTACCTTGTGGTACTTTTCGGCAATCTTAATCGGGCTTATTCCTTCCTTTTCCGCGCTGACCGTTATTGGTGTTCCGTGCTCGTCTGTAGAGCAGATAAATAGTGATTCCTTTCCTCTAAGTCGAAGGTAGCGCGCGTATACGTCTCCAGGAAGATAAGTGGACCTAATGTGGCCCACGTGCAGAGGCCCGTTCGCGTATGGAAGCGCACAAGTAACTAAATAGCGTTCTGTCATCTTTTAACACTCCTTGCTGTTCCTTTTATATATTGTTAATTCGCCAATTATAAATAAAAGACTTTCCACATAGTTTGCATGAGTTCCGCTGCAGAAGCTGCAAAAAAGAGGATTAAACTTGGAATCAAGGTAACTGTAATAGTTCTTGTTGTTGGCGGTCTGCTTTTCGCAGTGGATAAAGGCTTTGATATTGGTATTTATTCTGCTATAGGCTCGGGAATAGGTTCCATAAGTACCGGTGGCGGCGGAGGCGGAGGAGTTTCTGGCGGAGCTGGCGGAGGCGGAGCTGGAGGGGCTGGCGGAGGCGGAGGAATGGGCATTATTTTGCTTGCTGCAGCAGCAATTTTACTTTTATTTTTAGGACGAAAAGGACTTGGTGGAATTGGAAGGTGGCGTGCAATGCACAGA
>DAFN01000011.1:0-7453 GCA_002495465.1 archaeon UBA55
ATCATATGTAATTACTTTGTATTTCTTTGAAAAGTGCTCAACCTGGGGCTTCCATATTTCGTGGGTTCCGACAGCTCCATGAACCAAGACTAGAGGCTTTCCCTTTCCGTGTACTTCATAATACGTTTCAATTCCGTTTAATTTTATTTTTGGCACATTTTACCTTATACTTATTAGAATTTAAGGTTTTCAAGTGCTATTCAACATATATTTAAGCATAACAATCCTCTCTTGCTTGACAATATGAAAAGATATGTCCCGATATTGGCTATTCTTGCTGCTTTGCTTGCGGTGTCCGTATTTGTTCCGTCGGCGATTCCGGAGACTCCAATTAAGAGTCCGTCAGGTCCCTACGAGTTTGCGGAGTCAAACAGCTATAAGGCCTCCTGGGCTTTCTCAAAAGCTAATAATGCTCTTAATATATGGATGGATTATCAGAATCAGGGAACGAAGCTCTTTCCTCAGCATCCTGTTCACACACCCGTCGATGTAGCGCGTGAGTGGCTGAAAAAAGATTCTTATCACTGGACTACCGAAAACAGCGCAGCCGATTTGTATCCCTTCCTTGTAATCGGCTCATTTTATCTAAATTCTTCATATTCCGATTCACTCGAATTAACAATGGAAATGGAAAGAGCGATTTCAGGCGAAGGTCTTCCAAAGAATATAGACATAAGAAGCGGAAAAATAATTCCTGCCCTTGTCCAGAGTGACAGTTCACTGAGGTCCCTTGACGCAGAAATATTTGGCGCATCCGAGTATGTAAAAGATGGGCTTCTTCCAATCATTGAGCTTAAGGGGAGCAGCATATGGTCTGCAAGGGCACTTGAAATTCTTGACAGAATAATTGAGGACTCTCCATTTGAGACAGAGTTTGGAAAAATCCCCTCAAGCGGGACAGAGGCTAACGGAGAAATGTTGCAAAGCCTGACACGAGCGTACCGGTTTACTGGTGATTCAAAATATCTTGAGGCTGCACAAAGAATAGGTAATTTTTATTCTGATATCTTAGACAAAAATGATGGAATTCCCTGCAACTGGGACTTCGTTTCCGGAGACTGTGCCAGTGAGTTCAATCTCAGGGACCATGGAAATGAGGTTGTTCCTGGGATCTTGGAGTTGCTCTATCTTGAAAAGTCAGAAGACCCAGAAGCTTACTCTAGGCATCTTCCTTCTGTAAGTCTTATGCTTGATTCTTTGCTGGAAATAGGCGTGAATGAAGACCACATTTGGATATCAAAAGGGAAGTTGAATGACAATTGGGGTTATCTATTGAATGCTTACTACCAGTTTTATCTTCTCACAGGTGAAGAAAAGTATCTCGATGCTGTTACAAATTCCTTGGAAAACCTGCACAAGTATTCTGACTGGGGCCGTACAGATGCATACGCGGATACTGTAGAAAGCGCTCTCTATCTCGCTGGCTATGTTGAAATGCCGGACAGTGTTTTTATCTGGATGGATGAAATGATGGGGGATATGAACAGGATTGGGCTGGAGCACGACTACAAGGACGGAAATTATATCCGGACAAGTCTGATGTACGCTCTGTATCACACAAAGGGAGCCTACCTTGAAGAGTGGAGATCTGGAACCAGAATAGGCGGACACATTGAAAACGGTGCTCTGTATCTTCATATTTCCGTTGATGAGCCAAGAAATCTTACTATAATGCTGGACACTCCTCGCCACTCAAATATTCTAGGGCTTGAAAGAAACTATCCGAGGCTAAATGCCTTCCCTGAGTGGTATGTTGTTTCAGCCTCTTCATACACAATCACTGTTAATGAGTTTTCAGAAACTATCTCTAATAATATTAGAAATGGTTTTTTGCTTTATGTGGATGACAGCGTTAATATTAAAATAGAGCCAAACTATGGATAGTGCTTGTAATGAAAAAAGTTCCCCGCGTAGCTGTAATCCTTCCTGCATACAGGGAAGATCCGGCGCTCTTTGAAGATGCCCTTAGGGCAGTTTCTGCGCAGACTTATAGAAGCTTTGACTTTTACATTATTCTTGATTCAGCTTGCTCAGAAGAAGTACGAAGTACAGCGCAAAAATTTGCTAAGTCACGAAAAAATGTAAAACTTATACGGGATAAAAAGCGGGGATCAGCGGCTCATAGAAATCTCGGGACTCTAAAAGCAGGAAGTGTGGATTATTTCGCTTTCATAGATTCTGACTGCATAGCTAAAAAAGACTGGCTTGAAAATCTCGTCTCTGAGATGGATGCTCAGCCTACAAGTGTTGGTTGTGTCGGCGGGATAAACCTGTCAAAAGAAAGTTCACTCATGCCAAGAGCAATCGCCAGGGCGGAAAGCTCCTTTATGGGCGGGGGCTCAATAAGCGGTCAGACTTCAACAAGAAGAAAGAAGCGCTTTGTTAATTCCCTTCCAAACTGCAACGCCCTTTATCGCAGGGAGTGCTGGTCAGAGAATCAGCAGGATGAGTCTTTTATCAAAGGTCAGGACGCTGAGTTCAATCTCCGTCTCTCAGAGCAGGGCTGGAAGTTTTTACAAATCCCATCGGCTGTCGTATACCACAAACGCGATGATTCTCTGTCTTCCTACTCTAAAAGAATGCGAGAATACGGTTCTGCTGTAGTCGATATTATCAGGAAGCAGGGTCTACAGGGTCTCAGAAGGTTCTGGTACAGCGCCGGAGTTTCAACTTTCTATGTCCTGCTATTTGCACTCCTTGCATATTCATCGCTCAGCCCACCAGTCTTCGGTATTTTCTTGAATTTGGCACTTGCCTACTTAACTCTCTTAAGTTTTTCCGCTCTTCTTACCGTCCGCTGGGGTAGTTTCTTGCCATGTCTCCTAGCAGTTCCAGTTCTTGTTGTTCAACACGCGTCTTACTCAATAGGCTTTGTCAGGAGATTTTTAGGTCTATGAAAAAATCTGTCACATATTCACATCTGTATAAAATTCCTCTAATTTCTGGAATTATTCTTATTGTTCTAGGAGTTCTCTCCCTTCTCTATCGCCAGGATATTTTGCAGTATGTTCTTATGAATTCTGACACATCAAATACCCTGTATCTCCGCAAGCTTGCGCGTGTTGCAACACTTCCTTATGAACTCTTTATCTCAGGGGCAATGTTTCTCATAGCCTCCCACATCACAAGAAACTTTGACAAAGTTTCTGACCGGTTTAGGTCTGTGGGCTCAGGAAAGAAAGCATTTTTTGCCTTTATCCTGGTGATGCTTGTTGTCATCGTCATCGGTATCTTCCTTCTATTTTTCCAGAGAATAGAGGGGCAGGATGAGGGCATACATATAAACAGCGCGAAGCTGTCATACGAAGGTAAAATGCCATATGTTGATTTTATTTATCTGAAAGACCCGCTGTTTACTTATGTTGCTGGTTTCCCACTTCTGCTGTTTGGATTTGATTTGTACGGAGGTCGTATAGCAGCGCTTTTGATAAAACTTCTGATGTTTTATCTTGTTTTCTCTGCCACAAAACGCCTGACAAAAAGCGAATGGTATGGTGTCCTTGCAGCGTCTTTAGTGGCTTTCCATTTAATGTATCATGGAAGCACAGTAACTCTTGATACTTCGTCAACAATTCCCGTTCTCTTCCTCTTGCTGGGAATTCATTCTCTTACTTGGAAGCTCCCAAGTTCCAAAAAAGCACTTATATCGACTCTCATGTTTTCAGCGTCTATTGCCACAAGAGCCTTTGCGGCTCCTGCAATTATTTTCTTATTGTGGTACTTATGGAAGCTAAAATCAGGAATCAAAAATGTCCTGGTGTCTGTTGCAACGGGGATTATTTTCATTCTGGCAGTCTATGTTCCATTCTTCGTCGCTGATTTCCAGAAGGCTTTCTTTGGCTTTGCCGGAGCTCCTCTTACTAGGAGTGTTATATTTCCAGCAGAGAGAACAGTCAATTATTTCCTTTTTGAAATAACACAGGGCACACTGTCTGCCGCGGTTTTTGACAAACTGTTTGTTCTGTCTCTCACCATTTTCTATAATTTTATTATCTACGGAACGATTGCTATAACTGCATTTGCTCTGTTCAGGTCAGGAAGGGTAAAATGGTCGTCTGAGGATAGAAAAATGTATATTCTCCTCTTCGGAGTCTTTGCTGCAATCACTGCGGTTTCTTCTCTAGTTCCCACTCCTGCTAGTTACAGTTACAGTCTGTCATTCTTGCCTCTGGGTGCAGTTGTCGCATCAGTCGGCTTGAAACACCTTCTTAATAATTATCCTCGGGAAAAACTTCTCGCCATAGCCGGAGTTCTTATCATTTTGACGGTTTCATTTTCTCTTCTCCAGTACCCCAGATTCCGTCTTGATTATAGTGAGGACGGTTCTCTCCGATTTCCTATAAATGAAGTTTCTGAAGTTGCAGAGTTCGTGAAACTTAACACACCTGGAGGAAGTGAAATAATAACTTTTGAAATTCCAATCGCTCTTGAAGCAGACCGTGCCGTGGTTCATGGCTTTGAGCGGGGCTACTTTGGCTTCTTCTTATTTGACAGTGATAAAGCCCGGTCTGTCAACGGTATGAACTCTGAAATTTATGCAGGGCATTTGGAAAGCAGAGATGCCTCTGCTGTTGTAATGAGTCAGAGAAAAACAGACAAGTTCTTCGATCTAATTCCTCTTGAGGACAGCGCATTAATTATGGAAGCTCTCTCTGAAAACTACTATCTTGCAAAGACTTTTGACCAGGTTACAGATTGGGGAAGTGTCAGGGTTTATCTTCCTCTAGAGGGACAAGAATAGCTTTAAATAATTTCTGCTCCATCTTAACAAGTATGAACAAAATCCCAAACAAGGTTCGTTTAGTTCTGAAAGATCTTAATCAGGATGACTCTGAGCTTGCCGAGCTATGCATATCAAGAGTAACAGAGCTTCTGCAATCCAGCGGCTGCTCAGATGCGAGGTCATGGGCTACAAACATACTTCCTATGGTCCTTGGTGAAATGGCAGAAGTTGAAGGGGCCGGAGATCTTGATGAGTGGCTCTTGGATCTTGATGGTGCTGAGTATGAGGTTGTCTTTGGTGTTCAGCAGGTATTCAGTGAAATTCAGGATAAGCTCGCAAAGCGTTCTTCTGAGGATATAAGGGATACACTAATTTATTCTATAGAAAAAACACTATCTGAGATTGACAGAGTAAGATATCAAAGGCTTTACGGCTGAGAACTCAAGTCCAGGTATTTCTTGTTTAGGTCATCAATATTTATTTTAAGTATTTCCGGAACTTCGTAGCTATGAAGCTCACCAATTCGTTTCTGCATCCCTTCAAAATCTTCCTGCGTTTTTATAATAAGGACGGCTTCGTCGGATTCTTCCAGTTTATCCTTCCAAAAATAAATCGAGCTGCAATTCGGGATAATATTTACGCAGAATGCCAGGCCCTCCTCAACTAATGTTTTCCCAATCTTCTTAGCGTCTTCTTTATTTTTTGTTGTAGTGTATATCAAATACATCATATCTGTCTCATCTTCTGGATGAGCTGCTCGTTTGCAACCCTGAGAGGCTCCGGTATTTTCTCGAGTGTTGTTTTACGTACGATTTCTGCCGCAGTCTTTATCGACACTCGATGGCCTGGGCTTACGTAAAGCCTCGGTGATCTTGCACTCGTTTTGACAACTTCCCCTACAATTTCTTCATCATCTATTATCACATTTTTTCCATCAACGGTTTTCATCTCTCCACAGAGAAGCTCATTTGAAACTGCTATCGTCGGTATGTTCATTGACAGCCCTACATGGCACGCTATTCCAAACTTTCTGGGATGGTTTATTCCGTGTCCCTTAATCATCAACACATCCGGTATGTCAAAGCTAGTTATGCTATCTGCGATTGCTCTTCCCTCCCTGAATCCGCCGAAGGTCGGGAGATCTGGTAGTTTACTTTGTTCTTCAACAAAATCTTGCTTTAAAACCTCGAACTTTGAATAATTTTCATCCACTTTTAAAATTGCCAGAGATACCTTTATGATCTTCCCTCTCGAGTAGCTCGTTACTCCACCTATTGTCTCTATTTTCGTAGGGAGTTCGTCCTCAATAATCAGGTCTTCATGAAACTTCTCCTGGAGTTCCGATGCAGATAAAATTGTTATTTTATCAGGGAAAAATTTGCTCATAATCTTATATAGACAGAGAGATTTATAGCTCTTTAGGCCGCTCCCTTCTCTTGATTGTTGTCAAAAGGTGATTTGTATGTGAGTCTCCCGGCTTTTGACAGGTTTTTGCTTGCTGTGTTTCGTATATTTAGAAGTTCCAGCTTGGAAGAGTGACATATTCCTTGTAGTTCCCCTATAAGGTTTCTAATGGATTCAAGGACTAGCCTTGCTTTTCTAGCTTTTTTGGAAACGCTATCCCCTGAGTGATTTGACAGAACTGTCATTATCCATGTGTGGGCCGGCTTCTTGGCTCTGTCAACGTCCGAATACTTTGCTATTACTGAGTCCATCTGTATTATGCTCGAGTCTATGAAGCTTATCAGCTTGCTGCAGGAGTTTGAGGGATTCTGAGTATAGTCTCCAAGGAAGCTCTTCAAGGTCTCATCAGTTCTGTATGCGCTTTTTATTATCTGAAACTTTTTGAGTAAGGTCGAAAGCTCTCCGTTGAGGGCCTGTAAGGAGGGTGCTATTGAACGAACTTTCTGCATTTCACAGGAGTCTGCCGATTCTATAAGTTCATCTATTCTGCAGCGACTGCTTGCTGTTAAAAATTTAATTTTCCTGGACCTAATGTCGTCTATGAAGATGGAAGATTCGTCAATAAGCCTCAGGACACAATCTGCGTATTCTTTCTCAGTTCCGAGCATAATAGGGTCCGACATAATATCTTTTAGTCTTTCTTATTTAATACTTTTTATCGCAAGTGTTTTATAGGTAATTAGACAAAAAAACTCTATGGCAGAGGATATACAGGAAATAAGCGTTGTTCCTAAAGGTGAATCTCTCGGAAGTGAGGATGTAAAGAAAGAGCTTGAGGCCTTCGAAGAAATTCTTGACAAAATTGTTCACCCTGTGGCTGTACATCATCGTGATCTTGCATCAAATATGAAGAAAGTAGTCAATTCTCTGAAGAAGGAGATTAAACACCCTGAAAAGGATTCTACCGAGGTACATGAGGGTGAGGATGAAAATCTTTTTCTTGCATCTCTTTCCTTGGTATCAATAGTTCGTAGCTTGATTACCTATTACAATGAGAGGAGAAAAGGAGCGACTGAAGATGAGAAAGCTCACATAGATAAGATTCTTTCTTCTCTTAATTTCTCTACAAGTATCAAACGTGGAGTGACAACTTGGACTGGAGAAGGTCCTCTTATGTCGGCCGCAAGGAATATACGCCAGTTGGCTGAGATTGAGTCACGGAAAACCGGAAAGAGAACCTGGAGACTCAGGGGTCACGAGGTTCGAATAGCCGGAAAGAAAGCCCACGAAACAGGAAAAGAGCTTGCCAAGGCGTAAGTTCACCTT
>DAFN01000011.1:7564-12654 GCA_002495465.1 archaeon UBA55
CCGCGCTATTTTTTAAAAAACAATTAAGACTTAGAGATTACAGAGATCTTGCTACCCACTTTTTGGAGTAATAGTTCTTTACTCTGTTAATAATAGTCCTACTCTCAATTCCTGCTGCTCCTTCAAGTCTGTCAAGAGACTCAACAATCTCAGCCATAGTTGCTCCTATTACGTCCCCAAGAAGAATTCTAACCTTGGCCTGCTGGTCTTTTTCAAGCCCCTTTAGAGAATTTCCATTTTGAAGCAAATCTCCAACTGCAACAACTGTTCCGTAGAGGTTCCAGCTTCCGGAATTGACCTTTTCTTCAGCCACTTTCTGGACTTCCTCAGTCATGTCCTCAATATCTGTGCCTTTATCCGCGTTTCTTACGACATCTGCAACAGTATTTATTATATCCTCTGTTATCGGTTCTAAATCACTCAAAATTTGAACTTCTACTCTTCCTTTTTTGGGTTCAAATACCTGATGAAGAGTTCTCTTAAGCTCTGATTTTACTTTTGGTGCTATAACCATTGTTATCACTTACTCCATACTTTTATTTCTTTATATATATTTCTACCAAAGGCTGAAATATTTCTTGTAAACCCACATTCCGAAAACAGGTAGTATTAGTATTATGATAGCAGGCCAGCCACACTGCGTGAATATACAGGTGAAACTCTGAAGAAACTGACTACCAACACCGCCACTATCCTTTTTTGCTGGTGCATCAGCCGTTCTGCTGGATCTTGCCTCAATCGCTGCGCTTAAAACAAGCATTATAACAAGCGTCGCAACGAGCATAAACTTAGTCTTTTGCTTCATTTTTCCAGCTTAAAGTTCTCCCCTACTACGATAAGGCCTATGCCCAGCGCAAGGAGGATGAGTATACTGTACCATGACTGATAGGCCTGTAAGAACTGTATAACTAGCCAGATTACTCCAATAGTTATTGAAAATGCCCCGGCGATTGAGCCTGCCTGCCATACGAGAAGGTAACGTTTTGCGTACTTTATCGATATGAAGTGCTCACCCACTATTACAAGAATTATTCCAACTACGACCAGAAGAGCACTTCCGTATATCTGCTCTCCAACAAGTATGCTTGCATAAAGAAGTCCTAATGTAATTGCGAGAAGAACAACGAACCAGCCTGTGAACTGGAAAACTTTCCAGACTTGCCTCTTCATGTTTGCTGTTAATGAAATGCTTCTTATAAACGTTTCTATATTTCCTTGAACTTTCCAACGAAGCCGTTTATGAACTTGTCACGGTCTCCGGCCATTACTCTGGCACCGGCTGCCTTGGTGTGTCCGCCGCCATTTGCGTCCGCGAGCCCATCAATCGCGTATTTTATTATTTCAACCAGGTCAACGTTTTGTCCGCCTGCTCTCATACTGAAGTAGTAGTGCTGCCCGACCTTCTCTGCTACTATTATTGACTTTTCTGGATACATGGACTGAAGCATATTCGATACCATTCCTCTGACTCTGTATTCTGAAGTGAAATCAAACAATAGTATTCTGCCCTCAGCTAGCTCCTCAGCTTCAGACTCATGGAGCTTTTTCAGCCTCTCAAGCTCCTGCAAATATTCCTTCTCAAAGCTAATCAAGGTTTCAGATTTTTCCAGCTCTTCAGGCGATTCTGCATTTCTGACTGTATCTCTGGTTTCTGCCAGCTTCCTCAATACTGCACCTGCTTCAAACATCTGACTCAATCTTTCAAAATCTACCTCATATCTTTTTTTGACAGATTTCAGAAGCTCCTCTGCAGGATAGAATCCCTTGTCTGCTATAGTTCCTATAACAGAAACCCAGTCTAGCTCCTGGCATATAACGTAGGATAGGTAAGAAGTTGGTCCTACAACATTGTCCGGGAGATTGAAAAGGTGCGGGTTTAGCATTAGTGTTTTTCCGAAATCTGGACTTCCAACTACTTTGTGATGGTCAAGAACCATCACGTGCATCTCCTCACTGAGTTCTTTCAAAGAGTCATATGCTTCGCTTCCAAGGTCAAGAACAATAAGACTTCCTGCTTTCTCCTTCCTGATTTCCTTTTTTGTATTACTGTGTATCAGCGGGTCGCTACTCTCCATCAGAACAACTTCGATCTTCCTATCCTCGAGATATTTTGCGAATACTATCGCAGAGCAGGCTCCGTCAGCATCGCTGTCGTGCACGATTACGACTTTGCCCTGTATGGCATTTAGGAACTCCCTTCCTTTTCCGTGAATAAGAATTTCAGCGTATTTCTGACGTAGCCTGTCAGAAACTTCAAACATTGCCGTTCCAATATCTGGCTGGCCGTATACCACTCTACTTCCCTCTGGTGCCAGGAAAAGTGCTACAAGTGCCAGAAGGTCATCTTCTCCATCAATCACTATTTTTGCCGGAGTGTTTTTGAGAGCATCCTCAAAAGCTCTCCAAGCTGAAAGAGATATTTCTCCTGCATTGTTTGTTGCTTTAATCTCTCGCACATCAAGAGATTTCAAGGTTTTGATATCTTCTTCAGAAAGCGCTTTCCTCTCGGCTTTGTAGTCAATAACACATATGTCTGGAGTTACACCTTCTTTAAGGAGTCTCAGCGTTGTAACATCCCCTACAGCTATGAGTCCATCTCCGCTTCTTGGTAGCTCTTCAGTGAGCTCTCCAATTGGACTCTTCAAATCCTTTCGTGTTTCTTCTGCTATCTTAAAGTCAGTCAGCATCTTTCTCTCTCGTTTTTTGGCTCGCAAGTATGTGCGAACAGTAGTTTCCCCTCATAGTGAAATAGCGGCAGTCGCAGCTCCACATATTTTTCCTTTTGTTGAGTGCCACTTCGTGGCTTTTCTCCGTTCCTGGAACCCGGTAATACGCGGTATTTTCTGTTTCTATCTCGGCACTGGTTCCTGATGAAATCCTGCTGGCTTTTTTCAGCCTGTTTCTATAAGTCTTTTTCCTGTACCGATTTTTGAGTGTCTGGTAGTCTATTTCGCTTCCTACTTTGAAAAATGTGGAAAGTGCCGGGTCAAGTTCTGAAAACTCGCTTTCGGGTATGAAAAGTGTATTCATCTTTGTAAGGGCCGTCTCAAGATCATAGGCTAAGTCTCCTATAGAATTTTCAAGGGACTTTGACACAGGCCCTGTTCTGTAAATCGAATGCAGAAGCTCTAGAGAATTACCGATTTTTGGAATAACAGCGTCATATTCGTGTTCCTCTATTTTGGACATCATCATCCCTATAGTCTTTGGATCAATCAGTGGCATTGTGCAGGTTGTAACGAATGCATACTGAGTTTTGCAGGACTTGAGCCCTATAAGTAGGCGGGTCAGAAAGCTTTTGTCAGGACTCATATCAGCGACAACATCACAGTCAACTAGTTTTTCGTATGCTTTTTGCCCCTTGTAGTTTTCAGCCACAACAAGAGTTCTTTTGAAGGCCTTCTTGGCATTTCGGAAAGCTATTTCCAGTATGGTTTCTCCATAGACATCCAGGAATGAGGGATCCTTCCCTTCCCGCAAGCCAGGGGAGAGCAGAACTGCAGAACACTTCATGAGAGAAAAATATAGTCGTAGAATTATTTATAATGAGCCTAAGTTCTATTATTTGTCATGGAACTTTTCGGAACTTCCGGTATACGTGGAATTTATCCTGATTTTGTAAGCGCAGAGCTTTTCACAAAAATAGGGCTCTCCCTTGGAACTCAGGCTGAAGGCACTGTCTGCGTTGGCAGGGATTTCAGAACAAGCTCAAAGCAATTGCAGTCAGCCTTGGTTTCTGGAATCCTTTCTACGGGTGCAGAGGTTCTTGATGCTGGTACTTGTCCTACTCCAGTGGTCGCATATGCAACAAAAAAATTCAAGGCATCAGCAGGCGCCATTATAACTGCTTCTCACAATCCTCCTGAATTCAACGGCGTTAAGTTGTGGCAGCCAGACGGTTCTGCATACTCTCCAAAAATGGAGAAGGAAATCGAGGCTCTTATAAAATCAGGAAAAGCAGATAGGGCAGAGTGGAGTGAAGTAAAAAATCTAAGTTCAGTTGAGGCTGTTGAGAGATATATGGAGGACATCACTGCTTCCTTTTCTCTAGAAGGAGGTTTGAAAACTGTTGCTGATTGCGGAAATGGTGCATCAGTACTTACTGCCCCGGAAGTCCTAAGCCGCGTTTCCGAAAACATTTCACTTTTCGCAGAACCCGACGGAATGTTTCCTAACAGAATGTCAGAACCCTCTGAGAAAAATCTATCAGAGCTCAAGAAAAAAGTACTGTCTTCTAAAGCAGATATCGGCTTTGCATTCGACGGTGATGGAGACAGGCTCGCTGTAATTGATAATCAGGGTGACTTCGTCAAGCAGGACACCCTCTTAGCAATCCTTGCAAAGTCGGAACTAGGACGAAATTCTACAATAGCGGTTCCTGTTGATACTTCAATGGCAATTGACGAAATTGGGGCAAAAGTTATTCGTACAAAGGTCGGAGACGTTTATGTTTCAGAGGCCCTGAAGCGAGAAAATGGAGTCTTCGGCGGAGAAGCAAGTGGCTGCTACATCTTTCCGGAAGTCCATCTCTGTCCGGACGGACTTCTCGCTGCTCTGAAAATTCTGGAAACTATGGAGCTTTCAGGAAAAAGTATGTCCGAACTCGTTGCAGAAATCCCCAGCTATCCAATCTTGAGGGGAGTCGTCGAAGGAGACAGAGAAAAATCTTTCAAAAAACTGTCTGAAAAGGCGAAAAAACTTGGCGGGGAACTAAGTGAGACAGACGGTATTCGAATTCAGCTGGAAGAGGCCTGGATACTTGTCCGAAAGTCAGGTACAGAGGAAAAAGTCCGTATTACTGTAGAAGCTCATTCTGAAGCCATGGCAAGGCAGATAATGGGCAGTATTATGAATTAATAAGAGTTATAAAAGCGAAAAGTTACTGATGTATCATGGTTCTTGAGGGACTTGGCAAATCATTGAGAGACGGAATTAGAAGGATAGCGAAAGCAGGCTATGTCGACAGAAATACTCTCGATGAGGTTATCAAGGATATTCAGAGGGCGATGTTGTCCGCCGATGTTAATGTTAAGCTTGTCTTTGGCATGACAGAGAATATAAAATCGCGTGCCTGGGATGAGAAGCCACCT
>DAFN01000011.1:12789-15167 GCA_002495465.1 archaeon UBA55
TGGAGACCTGCTGCATATGAGCAGCTGAAACAAATTGGGGAGGAAATCGACGTTCCAGTATTCGGAAATCCAAAAGAGAAGTCAGCTCTGAAAGTTCTAAAAGCTTCTCTAAAAGAGGCAAAATCCTTTGATATTATCATAGTCGACTCAGCAGGCCGAGACACTGTCGACAAAGAACTCTCAAAAGAGCTAAAAAAGCTCGACAAGGAGTTCAAGGCAGAGGAGAAGCTTCTCGTTATCCCTGCTGATCTTGGTCAGAAGGCCGAGCCGGTTGCAAAAGGCTTTAATGAACTTATAGGAATTGACGGCGTAATACTTACTAAGTTGGATTCAACTGCAAAGGGAGGCGGAGCTCTTTCAGCCTGTTCTGCTCTTAATGTTCCAATAAAATTCGTAGGTATCGGAGAACGCTCAGAAGATTTTGAGGCTTTTAAGCCTGATAAATTCGTTGGCAAGCTTCTTGGAATGGGTGACTTGGAATCTCTCATGAAGAAAACACAGGAAATTTTCGGAGAAGTTGAAGAGGATCAAGTTCAGGCAATGCTCAAGGGAGACTTCAATCTCAAAGACCTTTACAAGCAGATAGAGGGCATGAAAAAAATGGGTCCCTTGAAGAAAGTTATGGAGATGATGCCTATGGGTGCCGATATTCCAACAGATCAGATGGACATGTCTCAGGAAAGGATGAATTCGTTTATGGTTATTATGGATTCAATGACAAACAGCGAGTTGGAGGACTCAGACCTTCTTGACAAGAGTCGAGTTGAGAGAATAGCTACTGGAGCAGGAACGAGTGTTGAAAATGTCAGAACTCTTTTGAAGCAGTACAAGATGACAAAGAAGATGATGAAGCGCTTCGGAAAGAACCAGGGGTCTTTGAAAAAAATGATGAAGAATTTCAAAGGATTCCCAGGTATGTAGAAAAGTATTTATTATGAATCTATATTAGTGAGGTTTTATGGCAAAGAAGAAGAGTACAAGTAAAAAGAAAAGTACAGTCCCAAAGAAGTCTGGCCTTTCCAAAAAAGCCAGAAAGTCTCTAACTGCAAAGACACCTGTACAGAAAGTTCTTCTTGCCGGAATGGCAGTTCTCATAATAGCCGCACTTTCTCTCTTCCTTCCTTCTGAGGGTGCTGAGATGGGAGACACAGTCACTTTCTCCTATTCACTCCAAACAGCAGACGGCGGACTTCCTGAATCCGGAAATCTTACACTAACTCTTGGTGGCGGCAGGTTAATTCTTGGTGTTGAATCGGCTCTCCTGGGAATGTCTGTTGGAGACACGAGTAGTATAACTGTTCTTCCAAAAGACGGCTACGGCGAGAAAAATCTTTCACTAGTTGCCAAGCAGTTCAGATACATCAACCTTCCACTGACCACTGAGGCTGACAGGAGCTATATCGAAGAAGTTCTTGGTGACACTCCTCTAGGTTATGGTGTCGAGGTAGAATTGCCCGGAACTCACTGGAAAACAACTGTTGGTTCAATTTCCGGGGATACTGTGAACATAACACATTACCTTGTTAATGGTTCTCTCTATTACATTTTCAATTATCCTTATTCACTCAAGGTTATTGATGTGACAGATGACGGATATATTGTAGAAAACCTTGCAAAAGTCGGGGGGCCAATCCAGATACAGGGAAGATTAGGATATATTGAGAGTGTTGATGACACCTTCATTTACACAGACTTTAATCACCCAATGGCAGGGAAGACTCTTCTCTTCGACCTTGAACTTCTTGATATACAGCGCGCTTCAGAGGAAGAAGAGTAAAAACTTATTTAAGCCAGCATTTCCCCTATACTGTCATGCACAGCTCAGCCGAGATAGGAATAATACGAACCTAATCTCAGCGAAGCCGCGTGCCTCTTTTCGATGGTGATGGGGGCACTGGCAAGTTTGTGCGTCATGGGCCAGTAGCTTAGCCTGGTGGAGCGCGCGTCTTATAAGGCGTCGTTTCGTACACTCGCTTAAGAAAGCGCGAGGTCCCGAGTTCAAATCTCGGCTGGCCCACATGCCCCGATAGTGTAGTCCGGCCAATCATACTAGGTTTTCATCCTGGTGACCTGGGTTCGAATCCCAGTCGGGGCGCTCGCTTGTCTTTTATAGAATTCTATAAATACCTCTAGGAATTATAGCAATTATGTCTTCAAAACAGAAAGTCAGTATAGTTGATATGCATCTTCTTAGAGATCCAAGGTTCTCAAAACTGAACAAAAATATTGCTCCTGTTTTTAAAAGAACAACTGACGGAGAATTCATCCCAGATGATAAAAAGCTGCGACTTCTTTTACTAATTGAAAAGTGGGTGGAGAATAATCCTGAGGAACTGTCGTCCCCTGTCGAGGGTTCTGAGATGGAAGTAGGAGATTTT
>DAFN01000011.1:15217-15511 GCA_002495465.1 archaeon UBA55
TGAGATGGAAGTAGGAGATTTTCTTGAAGGCGTCTCTGATGTTGTTAATAATATACCCTCTATGGACCCACAAACCGTTAAGGCGTGGAAAACCCTCAGGGCAAAGAATAGGAGAAGAAGACGCAAACGAAATCCTCGAACGTAATAATCTCCTAGTTTTTCTCTATCTCTCCAAGTCTGGTCTTTTCCCCTCTCTCAAGTTTTAATGTATAATATTTTGTCTGCTCCCCTCTAGCAAGCGTAATTTCGTCATCTATTGTTTTAATTCGCTTCTGTAGATCATCTAACTTTTTT
>DAFN01000004.1 GCA_002495465.1 archaeon UBA55
GCACCCGGAGGGATTTGAACCCTCGACTTCTGACTTAGGAGGTCAGCGCCTTATCCAGACTAGGCTACGGGTGCAGTCACTCCAATCCATCTGTATATTCGTATTTATCTCTTACTACATACGCTCAGGAATCTTTATTCCGAGCAAAAAGAGGCATCTTCCGAGTGTATTGTAAACAGACTGTACAAGAAGTATCCGCGCCTTCCTCACGTCCTTATCCTTTTCCTTCAGTACAGGATGCTGAGCATAGAATGAGTTAAATTTTTCTGCCAAGTGTATGGAATAGTTTGCGATTATATCTGGCCTGTAGTTCTTTGAAGCTTCCCTTACAGTCATCGGAAACTTGCTAAGGTGCTTTATTATTTCATATTCCTCATCGTTTGGAACCTTCATCTCAATTTTAGCGAGGTCAGGGAATTTTTTAACATCTTCAAGTATATGCATAGACCTCACTGCGGCGTATTGCAGATAAGGTCCTGTTTCTCCTTCAAATTCAAGCGAGCGTTCCCAATCGAAGAAGATTGTCTTATTATTTCCTATATTCAGCATCTGGAATTTCATTGCACCTATTGATATATCAGAGGCTATATTCCTCTGCATGCTCGGATCCATGTCCGGATTTCTCAGCATAACTTCCTCAAGCGCTTTTTCAAACATGCGCCTTTTCATTTCTGAATAAAGTATTGAAGTTCCCTCTCTGGAAGACATCTTTCCCTCTGCTAGAGTCACAAGGTCGTAGGGTATATGCTTGCAGTTGTCCGCGTTCTTGAATCCCATTTTTTTCAGTGCATTAAACAGTTGTTGGAAGTGAAGTCTTTGCTCGGAGCCGGTTATGTAAATAGATCTGTCAATCTCATAGTCCTCAAATTTGGTTTTCGCCAGAGCAAGATCTTTTGTCGAGTAGAGTGCAGTACCATCTGAACGAAGAAGCAGAAAGATGCCGAGCTTTTCCTTTTCCATATTTATAATAATAGCTCCATCACTTTTCTTGGCTATTTTTTCCTTTAAGATATCTTGAACTATTTCCTTTCCAGGTTTCTCCATCTGACTTTCAAAGAACCACACATCGAACTTTGTCTCAAGATCTTCGTATATTTTCTTGAAGTCACTTATTGACCACTGCCTAGTTTCATTCCAGAGTTCCATTAACTCTTCATCAGTCCCATCCTCGAGATTTCTGAGAACTTCCTCAACTTCTCCTTTATAGTCTGGATACTGGTCTACCTTTTCACAGGCTTCCGTGTAAAGCTTGCCCAGCCATTCTCCTTTATTTTCACGTGGAACTTCTCCATCGTGGAATTTTCTGTAGCACCACAGAACCTTTGCCACATGTGCTCCAACATCTCCTGGGTAGTTTGCCCTGACAACTTCATAACCGGAATATCTCAAAACCCTTGACAGGCTCTCCCCTAATGAAGTTCCCCTCAAATGTCCTATATGGAAAGCCTTATGCGTGTTTGCCTGGCTGTATTCAACCATTACTTTTCCTTGCTGGGGGAGGTTCTTTCCATAATCTGTTTTTATAGATTCCTTCAGAACATTTCCCATGAACAAGTCTTTTTTGAAGAAGAAATTTACATAGGCTCCTGCGAGCTTAACCTTTGTGCAGGACTTTGGTTTTTTGATATTAGCAAGTATTTTCTCTGCAAATTCTCTTGGACTTTTTCTCTTCAGTTTTCCTAATGGAAAAGAAACGCTGCAGGCAAGGTCTCCCATTTTATAACTTGGAGGCTCTTCAATTGTTCTCTCTACTTCCATCTGTGGCTTTAGTTTTAGCTTTTTCAGAACTTCTTTTACTGCCTCTACAACTTCTTCCCTTGCTTCCATCCACGGGTCAGGTATTAGAATTTCCTCCTTTTCAGGCTTTTCTTCTTCTTTCTTAACTGCTTTCGTTTTAGCTAGTTTCTTCTTTACAGATTTCTTAACTGCTTTCGTTTTAGCTAGTTTCTTCATTACAGACTTCTTTTTGACCTTTACAGCCTTCTTAACCGGTCTTTTTCTAGAAACTTTAGCTTTTTTAGAAGGTTTTTTCACAGTTTTAGCCTTTTTCACCATTTTCTTCTTCTTAATGGATTTTTTCTTGTTTTTTATAACCATAATTTGTATGGGCCCAACGGGATTTGAACCCGCAATCTCCTGGTCCGAAGCCAGGTGTCATAATCCGGGTTAGACCATGGGCCCGCTATGTGTATGTAGTTTTTGATTAAATAGTATTCGCTACTATGCCCAATATCCCACTAAAGTAGTAGGTCAGCAAAAAATAATTTCCAATTGTGTTAAAGAAGCCGAAGGCGATTCTTCGGTCAAGAGGGTCAAAAAATACACGGTTTCTGATGATTGAGAAAAGAACATTTGTGATTAATATTATGGACCACAGGGAGAATTGATAAAGGAGATGTGGTGGCGCGAAACTAACTACAATAACTACACAAAAGAGGGAAATCATATCCATAATTACCCAAGGTATTTTCTGTATATTTCCGAGGATTTTTCCAGCAGGATTCAGGAAAATTGTACTCATAATTATTGCATACATCGCCTCTGAAAGTCCTAGAGTCGCGACCGCTGCAATAAGAAAAACACTGTGAAACTCAAGTTTCAGGTTATCGTATATTGAGCTTGATCTGCTTGCTATCGTGATGAGGCTTACCAGAATAACTCCTTTCCACGTTTCTGGATAGAGGAGCATAGGAAGAACCATGCAAACTATTATGGTTGTCAGCAGAACCTTCGCTCCAGTTTTCACCGTATCTTGATAAACAACCTAAATTAAATAATCATCGATACTAGCAAGCTTAAAATAATAAGCTTCAATATCAAAGTCCATGGTAAAACAGGCTCAGTTCTCTGCATTTCTAAAAAAAAGAGGTTCTCTAGGTCTTGTGACTGCAGTCTTTTTCCTTCTCGCTGTCTACGGACTTATAGCTTCGTCTAATATTCTCTTTATTGTAGGACTTTTCACAATCTTGAGTATTTACAGCAGAATATACTCATGTAAAGCGCCGCTCGACATTTCTGTTATCGGTATTGGCTCAATTTGCATCGCTGTAATCAGTGATGTATGGCTCGCCGCAATCTTCGGACTTTCTATATGGCTCGTTACTATGCTGTGGCAGCCCTATATCGAATTCAGCTACCAAATACCTCATGCCATAGCTTCCTTTATTGTGATGTTTTTCTTCCCGATTTTTATTTCCTATGCAGGAAAAAACCTGGTTCTTATTGCAGTTTCTTACGGGATTGCAAAGTTTGTAATTGAATCTATGCTTTTCACCCCGCTCTTAAGGCCCGCCACAATAATCCCCGATCTGATATTCAATCTACAGGAATTACCCTTTACAATATTCTATACTGCTCTTGTAATGCAGTTTTTCGCCGGTCCCATCTTACTTTCTCTTGGAATTCCCGGCTGGGAAACAGGCTCCTTGTGGTTATTTATAAAAACAATTTTCTAGGTATAAAGTGGGCCTGGAGGGATTTGAACCCCCGATCTATTGCTTAGAAGGCAATCGCCTTATCCAGACTAGGCTACAGGCCCGACAAAACTATGTAATACAGTCTTTTTATCGCTTTCTGTGATAATCTTGCAAGGACATTACCTCGTGACTAACCCCATTATACTTTCTGAATTTTATTGCCTCAAGAGCGGCACCTGCTCCTGACATTGTCGTTATACAAGGAATTGCGTGTTTTATACAGGCTCTCCTTATTTTATATCCTGCTCTTTCCTGACTTCCGGCAGTTGTCGGCGTATTTATTACCAAATCAATTCCTTTCCCTTTTATCATG
>DAFN01000013.1:0-243 GCA_002495465.1 archaeon UBA55
GGGCTATTCTGAAGAAATTTTTATTATTGGAGGCGGAAGTGTTTACAAGCAGGCAATTGAAATCGGAACAAAAATGATTCTCTCAGAAATACACGAAGAATTTGAAGGAGACACTTATTTCCCAGAATTCGGAGAAGAGTGGAAGGAAGTTTCTAGAGATAAGCGGGAAGGCTTTGATATTGTTACGTATAGAAAGTAAGAAATGGGCCCGACCGAACTCAGAAGCACTTTTTTAGAAAAAAA
>DAFN01000013.1:314-2918 GCA_002495465.1 archaeon UBA55
GACCGGATTTGAACCGGTGATCTTTTCCACGTCAAGGAAACGTCATACCGAGCTAGACCACGAGCCCAACAGTTCTTTTTATATCAAAGACTCACTTAATAAACATTATGAAGGAGGAGCTAATCAGTTATTGGAAAACATATGACATCATAAAGGACAAAGATGTTCTTCAGGCATTTAAGGATGTCCCACGAGAAAACTTCGTGCCGGAGAAGTTTGCAGACCAGGCTTACATTGATTCGCCACTACCAATAGCCGGAGGTCAGACAATCAGCCAGCCAAGCACCGTGATGGTAATGACAGAAGAGCTCAAAGTAAAGACAGGCCAGAAAATTTTAGAGGTCGGCACCGGCTCGGGATACCAAGCAGCAATTTTATCAAAGCTCGTGGGAAGTAAGGGAAAGATAGTTTCAACAGAAATAGTGCCGGAGCTTGTCGATTTTGCCCGCAAGAACCTGGAACGGAGTGGCATAGAAAATGTTGAGGTCATCGAACATGACGGGAGTCTCGGCTATGAGAAAGGGGCGCCTTATGATCGCATTATAATAACGGCAGCCTGCCCAAAAATTCCAGAGCCTCTGATAAAACAACTGAAGAATGGCGGAATACTTCTCGGTCCTGTTGGCTCAATTCTCAGAGGACAGGAAATGATTAGAATAACAAAGAAAGATGATGAGCTGAAGGAGGAAATACTTGGAGAGTTCCTATTTGTCCCCTTGAGAGGAAAGCACGGCTTCAAAGAGAAATAGTCTAAGTTTTATATACCGGCAGACAAGAGAAATTTATGATAATAAAGGCACGAAATCTGAAAGTAGCAATTGCAACAGCGGCTTATATGCTCTTCTTCACGGCATTTTACATAATTGGTGAAAACTATGAATTTTTACTTCATGTTTTTGTTCTTTTATCCTTCGCCGGTCTGATTTTGTACAGTGACAGAAAAGTTAAGTACCCAGTATGGATGCTCTGGGCGCTGTCCTTATGGGGATTTCTGCATATGACAGGCGGTGCCGTGTACATTGGAGAAACTAGGCTTTATGAGCTAATGCTAGTGCCACTTTCCCAGGCTCTGAACCTGTTCAGGTATGACCAGGCACTCCATGCCTACGGCTTTGGTGTAATAACACTTGTATTCCACTACATCATAGGCAGGCCAAAAATAACACCAGCCATAGGAATAGTAGTTGTAATGGCAGGAACTGGCGCAGGGGCACTCTATGAAATTATAGAATTCCTTGTAAGCCTCGTCGTTCTTCAGCATGGTATAGGCGGCTACATAAACAACTCCATGGACCTTATATTCAACTTCATCGGAGCTTTACTGGCACTGGCTCTGATTAAGTGGAAAGGCTTTGACACAGGAAAATAATAAATCTCAGCGGAGATAAGATGGAATTTTCCTTTCAGCTTTTCTTCGACCTTTTTTCAAACGACGAGCGCATAGCCAACGAGGACCCAGGAGTTTCCTGCTCTCTTTATTGTAGTCATTTTTATTAAAAATTTTTAGAGCGTTGATATAAGCTTTGCGAGACAGAGCATAATGTTCTTTCCTCCACTTCATAATTCCACGAAGCTCAAAAATTTTGACAGAATACCACCACTCATCCACTAGGTCATACCACCACTGATCATGAGAGGGCTTTAAGCTATCTACGTAATCCTCAACAACCTTCTCAGCTTTCGTGTAACTTTCCTTATTTTTTTCATTGAAATAGAAGAGAGCCAGCTCGTAGGTGTTTTGAACACTTAGATCTTTCTCAAAGGCCTTTCGAAGAATTTCTTCGTTTGCTTTTTTAGGATTCATTTATCTAAAACTTGACTCTGAAATTTTTCTCGAGGCGTTTACTGAGCTTAGCCATATTATTGTCAAGACTTTTTCCCTTCTTTTCTTTTCGAATAGTTTTCTGAAGGTCACGGAAATCGAGTGCAAGTGCGCCGTTTTCAGAAAACGGAATATGTCCGCAGTTGTTAAGCGCGTTGATATACNNGTAAGATAAGCCACGGCTGCAAAAGCATCAGTCCAGCGCTCATTGTAAATATGTCCCTCGATCTCTTTGTAGGCTCTCTGTAATTCTCCACATACTTTTTCGCTTGCCATGACAAAACATTGGATGGAAAGGGTATATACTTTTCGAGAGAGGCAAGATTAATATATACTCTGTAAAAATGAATAATATGGAAGAAGAAGTTATGGTAGGCTGCAAAGTCTGCGGACAGGAGAATTGCGTCGAGTCAAAAAAGACAGAGTGGGCCTGCGCAAAGTGTGGAGAGGAAACAGAGAGATTGTTTTTCAGCTACCGCTGTGAGAAGTGCGAAAGCCAAAAATTTAATATCACACGGAAGCTCGCCTGCAGTGAATGCGGCGCAGAGTCTGAGCTCAGCGAGGAGCACGACACCACTGAGATTAAATAGGAAATAATTATAAACAACTAATACAAAGAAGATTTATGCTTAAACCGGATTTAGAGGAGATTGTGAGATAGTATGGGGAGACAACCTATAGGTAGAGCATTTAGGGGGAAAGAGTTCAAGGACCTTCCTCCTAAAGTAATTATTTGCTCATATTGTGGAGAATTGATTAAAGCAGGACAGGGAGAGTGGGTT
>DAFN01000010.1:0-7632 GCA_002495465.1 archaeon UBA55
GACGCTTTAGGAAAGCAGGAAGAAGCAGAAAAATGTTTCAAGAAAGCACGGAAGCTTGGAAATAACATAGATAAAATTTAGAAATCTTTTTTAAGCAACGCAGTTTAGAGAAGATGTGACAAAGGTCTAGAAATATGTTTGAACGACTAAGAAAATTTGGAGACAGGCCGGAAACAGAAATCGCCATTGAAGTTGGGCTGATGTTCCTAGCACTTTTCATAACGAAGATAGTGATGGCCGAACTTCTTATACTTCTGACAATCGTAGTACTGCTTTTGGCGAACTTTGCAGTCCGATATGAACGAAATGAATGGAAGGTTTTCGTTCTCGGAGCTCTTGTAGGATTCACGATGGAATGGGCAGGAGACGCCCTCTACCACCAATTCACCTGGAAGCAGACATTTGTCGATCAAACTCTGTTTGGAATGCCTCTCTGGCTTCCAGCACTGTGGGGCTACGGTTTTGTAATGATGCGAAGGATAGGGAACGTCATTGTCCACGAAAAGAGCTATAAGCGAGCTGATCCAAAAACTAACCACAAAGTATTTAACAAATAATAAACTCGTATCAAAAGCATCACTACTTGTGTAATACGATGGGAAGCAGAAAACATACCAACTACAAGCAAAGACTTGGAAAAATCGCGAGGCACGCGAAGAGAGTTCCACTCTGGGTTATTGTCAAGACTCACAGAAGGGTCAACAGTCACCCCAAGAGAAGGCACTGGAGAGTCGGAAAGACTAAGGCATAATGGCTGAAACTACTAAAAAATCTGAAGATACGAAAGCAAAAACTGCCAAGAAGGCGGAAAAGGCTGAGAAGCCTGAAAAACTTGAGGAAGCAGAGACTGCTGAAGCTGAAGAACTTTCTAAAAAGCAGAAGAAATCAAAGGAAGAGGAGCCAGTAGAAGAATTTAAGGCTGTTTTGACAAGAGTTTACACTATCCCACTCAGAAAACAGTATAACACTACTTCGAAAGCGAAGGATGCTTCAAAACGAGTAAGAAGCTACATAGAACAGCACATAAAACCTACTGCAATATACATAGACCCAGAGCTTAACGAGAAAATTTGGAAGCGCGGATACAAGAAATCCCCAGCAAGCATACGAGTAAGTGTTGAGAAAAACAAGGAAGGATTCGCACGCGTAAGTCTCAGAAAATCCGAGTAATAATATTATGACAGACAATAAAAATCTTCAAGAAACTATTGAGAACTATAATATGAAGAAGGCCCAGATAGAAAACCTTGCACGTGAAATGGAAGCACTAGCAAATACCCAGGCAAGCTTGGATGTATCAAAGGAAGCTCTCGAAGAACTGGACGGAGCTGAAAAGAGAACGGAAATGCTAGTACCAGTTGGTGTAAACACATTTGTGAAGGCAGTTATCGAAGACCCTTCGAAGGTAATCAGAGGTATTGGAGCAGGACTTTTCAAAGATTCTGATATCAAGGAAGCACTGAAAGACGCAGAAGAAGCCGCCAAAAATTTTGAGAAGATTAAAAATAACATAGAAACAGAATTCAAAAAAACAGCCAAGGAAATGGAAAAGCTCGAACCTGAGCTTGAAAAAATGATGGCAGAACGCAAGGCTAAAGACTAATAAGCAGGAGTCGTATGATTAATTATGTTTGGAAATCTTAAAAAGAAGCTAAAGGGCTTTTTCGACAAAGCTGGAAAAGAGGCAGAAACAGAGGAAGTAGAAGAGGAAGTTCTTGTTGAAGTAGAAGAAGAGCTTGAAGCTCCAAAGCTGCCTTCTAAGAAAAAACCAAAAACAACAAAGAAAACAGAGGAACTTGAAGAAGAGAAGAAAATCGAAGATTCCAAAGCTGAAAAACCGAAAAAGAAACGAAGCATTTTCAAAAAAATAACAAGGAGGCACATTTCAGAAAAGAGCCTTGACAGTATATTATGGGAGCTTGAGCTTGCTCTTCTTGAAAACGATGTTGCAAAGGAAGTAACTGAGAGCATCACAGAGGATACACGGGAGAGACTTCTTGACGCAGATTTGAAGAAAGGAGAAACCGCAGAAAAGGCCATAACAAGCGCTCTAAAAGCAGCTATAGAAAATACGCTCGACGTCGGAGACTTGGATATTATAGAAAAAATACGGGAAAAGGGGGAAGGCCCGACATTGATATTGTTCGTTGGATTCAATGGCTCCGGAAAAACTATGACAATTGGAAAGTTTGCACAAGTTCTTCAGAACGAAGGAATTTCAGTACTTATGGCAGCCGGTGACACATTCAGAGCAGCGGCAATAGAGCAACTGGACGTCCACGCAAAGGCTCTGAAAGTTCCAATTGTGAAGCAGCAACGTGGCTCCGATGCTGCGGCAGTAATTTATGACGCACTTGAGCATGCGAAGGCAAAGGGAATTGATGTTGTCCTTGGCGATACAGCTGGACGCTCTCATGCCGACTTAAATTTGATGGATGAGCTAAAAAAAGTTGTGAGAGTGAATAATCCAGATATAACAATTTTTGTCGGAGACTCGCTGACAGGAAATGACGCAGCAGAGCAGGCAAAAAGCTTCAACGAGGCAGTGGGAATAGATGCCTCTGTTCTGACAAAGGCAGATTGTGACGTCAAAGGCGGAGCATGTATATCAATAAGCTATATGACAGAAAAGCCAATAATTTATCTCGGAACCGGGCAAGGTTACGGAGATATTGAAGAATTCAACCCGGACTGGTTTGTAGAAAAGGTTTTCGAATAATATAAACTCTGAAAGTTAAACAATATTTTTAAGTGCTCATCCAAGAGCAGGATTATGAGATGGCTGATTTTCATTTTAGCAGCTCTTGCACTGATAAGCAGTCCGGCACTAGCCGCAGATTTTTCGATAGCACAAGGAGATGTAATTGAAATAGATTTGAACTCGACAGGAAGATTTACCAAGGATGTTTCATTTGTAGTTGCGAGCCCGCTAAAATATTCTCTGAATGGAACAAAGCTCACTGTAAATGCTTCAGGAAGAGGACTGCACTCTATAGCAATTCTTGCCAGCGACAGAGGAAGTCACTCTACTTTTGTTTTCTCAGTTGAAGTAAAGCTAGTTGAAATTTCTGAGGGAGAAAATTTAACGCTCGTTTCTTTGTCAGAAATAGAAGAAATCACTGAAACTGAGGAAGAATTTGATGGAATTTCAGAGGGTTCTATACCAGCGCAGGCAGCAGTCAATCTGCCAGTGCAGGGAAGAATTCTGAACAAAGAACTTGGAAAGATACTGATGTGGACCGGCTTTCTAATGCTTTCAGCAGCTCTTGCACTGAAATCCAGAAATCAAAATTCTCTCTTTATGCAATAGTCAGCGAATTCTAAAAGGATATTTTTGGTTTCTGAGTCTGGAAAAGCATCTAGAGCAGATTTGGCCTCACTTAATAGTTCCTCTGCCATTTGCTTTACAAACTCAATTGAGCCACTTTTTTCAAGGAGAGAAAGAGCTTCAAGAACAAGCTCATCTGAAGTGCTTTCTGAAGGAAGCTTTAGTATATCAAGAAGCTTTTTTCTGTCTTCAGACTCTAGGCTTGAAAGAGCGTGACATACCACACTTGTTTTCTTGCCTCTTTTGATATCCGAATTTTGTGTTTTTCCCGTAGTCTCTGAAGAGAAATCTATAAAATCATCCCAGAGCTGGAAAGCAAGACCCCAGTTTTTTGAATATAGAGAAAGAGCTTCAAGCTGGGCATCTGAAGCTCCTCCAAGAATCCCCCCAATTAAGGCTGAAGCCTCAAGAAAAGCACCAGTCTTCAGAGAGGACATTTCAATATACTCGTCAAGGGAGACCTTTTCACGGCTCTCAAAATCCAGATCAAGTGACTGGCCTTCGCACATTTTGATAATACTTTTTGAAAATTCCTTCATTACACGGACCAAAATCTCAGAATCTACATCAATTTTCAGAATCTCAGAGTAGGAAAGAGAAAACAGACCGTCACCAGAATTTATTGCAACAGAGTTTCCGTATTTTTTCCAGAGACTTTCTTTGCCTCGGCGCAAATCATCCCCATCCACTATATCATCATGAACCAATGAAAAGGAATGTGCAAGCTCAATAGCACTTGCAGCATGAAGTGCTTCGTCAGGAGTCCCTCCAGACAGCTCACAGGCTAAGATGCAGAGAATAGAACGAACACGCTTCCCTCCAGGAAGAGTATGGTACTTCATTGGGCCGGAAAGCTGCTCAAGACTCCCATCAAGAGCCGCCTCAATGGCTGCATCAAGCATTTTAGCTCGAGAAGTCATCTCCTTTTCAAGATTCATACTCAATAAGTATATAACAAGAATAAATATATGTTGGATATGGCTCAGCCAAGTATCGGCGACAAGGTTAAAATAAAAACACAGAAAGCCAGCTACGAAGGCATTTTAATGCCACGAAGCGAGTTGTCTGACAAAGAACACATAGTACTTAAGTTGGATTCAGGCTACAATATAGGAATTTCAAAAAAAGATATTTCAAAAATTGACCAAGTAGCAGAAAATAGAAAGACACGAGCTCCAAAAGTCATAGTAAAGGCCGGAAAAGGGCTTCCAAAAATCTCTGTTGTATCCACAGGGGGAACCATAACATCAAAGGTTGACTACAAAACCGGAGGCGTTTCTCCATTCAAAACAGGGGAAGAGCTTCTTGCAGGAATGCCAAAACTTGCAGAAATTGTACAGATAAATGATATAAAGCAGCCTTTCAGTCTTCTCAGCGAGGACATAAGCCACAAAGACTGGTCTAAAATAGCCAAGGAAGTTTACAGCGAACTTCGTAAAGATACAGAAGGAGTAATAGTAACGCACGGAACTGACACACTTCACTATACTTCTGCTGCACTCTCATTTATGATAGAGGGATTAAACAAGCCCATCGCAGTTGTCGGAGCCCAACGATCAGCAGACAGAGGAAGTTTTGACGGACTGATGAACATGCTATGCGCTACACATTACTGTCTTTCAGACATTGCAGAAGTTGCAATAGTTATGCACGCAGGGAGCTCTGACGAATACTGTATAGCAAGCCAAGGAACAAAAGTCAGAAAAATGCACACCTCCAGGAGGGACGCATTCAGACCTATAAATGACGAGCCCATTGCAAAAATCTGGCCCGACGGAAATTTAGTAATGACAGGAGCACAATACAGCGAAAGGAGCAGTGGAAAACCGAAGCTCCTTGACAAAGTAGAGGAAAAGGTAGCTCTTATTCACTCATATCCTGGAGCCCGACCGGAAATTCTTGAACACTACATAGATAAAAAGTACAAAGGAATTATAATAGCCGGAACCGGATTCGGACACGTCGCAACTCAACCACTAGACACGAAAGAGAGCTGGCTAAAAGCTGTGACAAATACCGTTGACAGTGGAATCTTTGTAGGAATGACAAGTCAAGCACTTTATGGAACAACAGACTCAATGATTTACAGCGCTGGAAGGCTTCTAAAAAATGCAGGAGTTACCTACCTCAAGGATATGCTACCAGAAACAGCTTATGTAAAGCTTGCCTGGGCTCTAGGAAATTTCAAGCGTTCTGAACTTGAGGAGAAGATGCTTGAGAACATTTCTGGAGAAATAAATGAAAGGATACAACCTGGATCCTTCCTATATTAATGGAAAAAGACCGCCTGTGGGAAATTGACGCTCTGAGAGGAATTGCAATAAGTGCAATGATAGCCTTTCATTTTTTGTTCGACCTTAACTACTTTGGAAGCCTGGGATGGAAAATAGGGCAGGGTGGATGGTGGATTTTCGCACGGTCAATAGCTCTGACATTCATATTGCTCGTAGGAATATCTCTCACACTAAGCTACAACCGAAATAGGAGGAGCCTCGCGCACTACACAAGGAGAGGCCTCAAAATATTCAGCTGGGGACTTCTTATAACAGCTGTGACCTGGATATTTCTGAAAGAGGGAACCATCTACTTTGGGATATTGCACTTCATCGGCCTTTCAATAATACTTGCTTATCCATTCCTGGCAAAACGGAAATCGGCTGTTGTTATAGGATTACTTGCCTTGTTTGCAGGGATTGTGATGATGGAAAAACGAGTCCAGACCTACTCTCTCTTATGGCTTGGAATTGCCCCAGCAAACTTTTACACATTTGACTACTTCCCGCTTTTTCCCTGGTTCGGCTATGTCCTTTTTGGAATATTCATAGGAAACTCATTCTATAAGAATGGAAAACGACATTACAGACTGCCCGACTTTTCAAAAATGAAGGTAATTAAGTTCCTTTCATTCCTGGGAAGAAATTCCCTCTTACTATATCTGATACACCAGCCAATTTCAATAGCATTGGTGCTTGCAATAATAGGATAAGTAAATAAACGCGGAAAAGAAAACCGAATTATGGACTACAAGAAGTTAGAACTGAAGATAGGTCTTGAGATACACCAGCAATTAAAGACTGGAAAGCTTTTTTGCAGATGCCCAAGTGAGACACAGGAAAATAATCCCGATTACATTGTAGAAAGAAAACTACGAGCAGTAGCAGGAGAATCCGGGACAATTGATGTTGCGGCAATGCAGGCTGAAGTGCGTGGAAATGTATACAGCTATAATTTTTACAATGATTCAAATTGTCTTGTGGAGCTTGACGAAGAGCCACCAAAACAGATAGACTCAGAATCTCTTTCAACCGCACTACAGATGTCCCTCCTTCTAGACAGTAGAATAGTCGACGAACTTCATGTAATGCGAAAAACTGTCATAGACGGCTCAAACACAACAGGATTCCAAAGAACTTCCCTTGTAGCCACAGGAGGACTCCTAAAAATTGCAGACAGAGAAATACGAATACAGACTATCTGTCTAGAAGAAGACTCTGCGAGAATAGTTGGAAGAGAGGATGGAAAAGTAAGCTATAACCTCGACAGGCTAGGAGTTCCTTTAATAGAAATAGCAACGGATCCAGATATACGAAGCCCGGATGAAGCCAGAGAGGTGGCAAAGATAATTGGAGGCATGTTAAGAGCAACGGAAAAAGTTAAGCGAGGAATAGGAACCATACGACAGGACCTCAACATATCAATAAAAAACGGCACCAGAATAGAAATAAAGGGGGTCCAGGAACTGAACCTGATTCCAAAATATGCTGTAAGTGAAATCAGACGGCAGACTTCCCTTCTGGAAATAAAAGAGGAGCTTTCAAAGGTAAAGATTTCTGCAGGAAAGCCGATAAATCTTTCAAAGGCACTTGCGAAAACAGAATCAAAAATACTGAGAACCGCCATTGATGCAGGAGGAGCCGTATTCGGAGCAAGGCTTTCAGGATTTGCAGGAATACTTGGAAAGGAAATCCAAGAAGGTCGGCGTTTCGGAACTGAGCTTTCAGAATACGCAAAGGCCTATGGCGCAAGAGGCCTATTCCATTCAGACGAACTCCCTGCCTATGGGATAAGCGAAAGCGAAGTAGAGAAAATACGAAAAGAGCTGAGAGTCAGAGAAAACGACGCATTCATACTTATAGCTGATGAGGAAGAAAATTGTCGAAAATGTATAAGCATAGCTTCTGACAGAGCCCTTATTGCAGCCACGGAGATTCCCGGAGAAACTAGAAAGGCCCTTCCTGACGGAAACAGCTCATATATGAGACCAATAGCTAGCTCAGCAAGAATGTATCCTGAAACAGATATAA
>DAFN01000010.1:7691-7971 GCA_002495465.1 archaeon UBA55
AGCAAGAATGTATCCTGAAACAGACTTGTCACCAGCAGTTATACAGAAAGGCCTTCTAGCTGAAATACGGAAAAACCTTCCGAAAATGCCACGGGAATATGTTGAAGAGCTTCGAAAAAAATATGGACTCTCACAGAATCTTGCAGAAAAAATGCAGAGAAGTGATTTCCTCAAAATGTTTGAAAGAATTACCAAGGAAACAAAAGCAGACCCAGTTATTATAGCCAGCACCTTCACTAATGCAGTGAAATTACTGGACGAAGAATTCATACTCCAGGAG
>DAFN01000010.1:8074-8989 GCA_002495465.1 archaeon UBA55
CAATGCCCTCTCAGAAGGAAAATTCAGCAAGGAAGCTGTTCCAAAAATTCTTGAGGAATGGAGTAAAAGCCCAGATAAGAACCTTGAGGCAATTGTTAAAAAAACAGGAATAACAGCAATTAGTGAGCAAGATCTGAAAAAACTGATAAAAGAGATAGTGACACAAAAAAAGGAATTGATAAAAGAACAGAAAGGACGTGCTCTCCAGCCCCTTATGGGATTAGTTATGAAGGAAGTCCGCGGAAAAGCTGACGGAAAGATTATAATGAAAATCCTCAAAAAGGAAATTGAAAGAGTAGACAGAAAGGCTTAATACAGGAAAAGGATAGGTTAAATAGATTAAAATGGGTGCAAGACCAGCAAAACACGGAAGCAATGTCGGTAAGAAGAAAAGACCGAAGCACAGAAAGCGATAGGCTCCGGATAGGGTTTAAACTTTAAATAGAAGGAGGGCATATCGCATTTATGCATGATTGTATAGTTATCGGAGGAGGGTCTGCCGGATTAGGAGCAGCACTTTACGCCGCCAGATTTAGTCTTGACACAATACTTATAGCTCCAGACATGGGCGGGACTGGAAATATTGCCCACAAAGTTGACAATTGGATAGGGGATCCAGGAATCACCGGAATAGCCCTTATGCAGAAATTCATCAAACACGTAAAGGAATACAAAGTCCCTATGATTAATGAGACTGTGACAAAAATAGAGAAAACTTCTGAGGGATTTAAAGTTACTACTAACAAATCAGAGTACGCAGGGAAAACTGTAATTTATTCGACAGGGATGAAGCACAGAAAACTCGGAATAGCTGGTGAAGACGAACTCCAAGGAAAGGGTGTAAGCTACTGTTACACCTGCGACGCACACTTTTTCAAAGATAAGGTTGTAGGAGTTGTAGGTGGTGGAGATTCA
>DAFN01000010.1:9137-9382 GCA_002495465.1 archaeon UBA55
GAGGAAGTATACAAACTGGAAAATGAGAATGTAAAAGTCATGCACAATGTCAATGTAACTGAAGTTCTTGGAGAAAAGACAGTCACAGGAGTCAAGCTTGATAATGGTGAAGAGCTTGCATTAGGAGGGCTCTTCATAGAAATTGGTGCAGACCCAATAAACGAGCTCGTAAAAGAATTAAATGTAGAAATGGATGAGCGGGGATTTATTAAAGTCGACAAAACAATGACGACAAATGTAGACGG
>DAFN01000010.1:9569-12113 GCA_002495465.1 archaeon UBA55
ATACCCACCGGACAGTGGTCTGAACCCATAACTTTATTCAGTATAAACGCTGTCTTGATTTTATCCTTAAAACTTTCTGAAACTAAAAAATAATCTATACGCCAGCCAACATTTCTGTCTCTGGCTCCAATAGCTCTATAACTCCACCAGGAATAGTTCTCAGGCTCCTGATTAAAGATTCTGAAACTATCTACAAAGCCGGCATTTATGTAGGCATCAAAGCCCGCTCTCTCCTGCTCTGAATAACCGGCATTTCCTTCATTTTGCTTTGGTCTCGCAAGGTCAATGGCCTTATGCGCCACATTGAGATCTCCACAGGTAATTACAGGCTTACTTTTCTCAAGTATTTTTATGAAGTTCAAGAAGGCCTTATCCCAGTCAATTCTGTAATCAATTCGTGCAAGTTTATCCTGGGCATTGGGAGTATAGACATTTACCAGGAAATAATCATCAAATTCACAGCTCACTACTCTCCCTTCTTTGTCGTGCTTCTCAATTCCAATTCCATTAGTCACAGAGAGTGGCTCTTCTTTTGAGAATACTGCGGTCCCAGAATAACCTTTTTTCTCAGCTGAATTCCAGAACTTATGATAATCATCAAGAATTTCATCCACCTGCTCAGGATGTGCCTTTGTTTCCTGAAGACAGAGGATGTCCGGATTTTCTTTCTCTACAAAGTCGAGAAAGCCCTTTTTGAGGGATGCACGGATGCCATTTACATTCCAAGAAAGTAATTTCATAGCCTGAGATAGGGGACAAACTTATTAAGACTTATGCATAAAGTCGGTCATGGCACTAACACTTGAAGCAATACTCTACTACCTTTTTGTTGTGGACAGCAGCATATATTTCGTACTGTCACACACAACAGGGAAATTTCACAAAAGGAAAGATCACCATATTGTAAAGTGGGTGCCTCTGAATAAATTATTCGCGCTAATATACATCGGTCATGTCGTGTGGGTCGGTATATCACTACACAGACTTGGAATATTATAATGGCAAGAGCTTCTGCACACCCAATGCAGGGATTGGTAAAGTACCACGGTTTGAAGGACCCTGTAAAAAGAATACCCTATCACGGAAGCATATCTGTTTGCACGGATCCGCTTGAGAGCATTACTTCGGTTGAATTTCACGAAGGAGAACATGACCAGCTAGAGATAGATGGAAACTTAATTTCAGGAAGAGCCTTTGAAAGGGCAGTAGCAGTTCTGGATAAAGTGAGGGAGCTAAGCGGAACAAAAGAACGTGCAATAGTACATTCCAAAAATTCCTTTCCACAAGGAGTCGGCCTTGGCTCGAGTTCCTCAGGATTTGCAGCCCTGGCAATGGCTGCATTTGAAGCCTCTGGAACAGATTACGATATGAAACTTGTCTCAGAAACAGCCAGACTAGGCTCAGGCTCTGCCTGCAGGGCAGTTACAGGAGGAATATCTGAATGGATAACTGACGACTCCGGCTCTTATTCTATACAGATAGGAGCCCCTGAAGACTTCAAGGACTGGAGCATTGTAGTACCTTTGGTGGAGAGTATAACTGTAACTGAGAAAGCTCACAAAGAAGTTGAGACATCCCCATTGTTCAAAGCCAGACTGGATTACATTGAAAAAACTCTAGATCAGATGAGGGACGCTGTCAAAAACAAGGAAGTCGAAAAAATTTGGGAGCTTGCCGAACAGGACACAAGAAACCTGCACGCAGTTACTATGACAGGAACTGAAGGCCTTCTTGCATGGACTGCTGCAACAGCAGAAATAATGCACAGAACAAGTGAGCTGAGAGAGGAATTTCCAGTGTATTATTCAATAGACACAGGAGCGACGCCTTATCTAAATACATACAGAGAACATGAAAAACAACTTATATCAGAATTCAGGGAAACACATGGAGTCACGGACATTTTAGTCTGCTCTGTCGGAGGTCCTGCAAAAATCCTATAGTATTTATAGATTAGAAAATTATAGATTTTAGGTGATATTATGGCTGAAGAAGTGGAGAATGTAAAAACGGAAACGCAGGCAGGAGACGAAGCCTACCTCTTAGATTTCTATGGGACTGAGTGCACACATTGTCACGAAATGGACCCTTTAACCGAGCGCCTTCAGAAAGAAGAGGGAATGAAAATTAAGAAAATAGAGGTCTGGCACAACGCACAGAATGCAGCTTACTTGCAGGAGCTCGACCAGGGAAAATGTGGAGGAGTTCCCTACTTCTACAACCTGAGGACAAAGAAGGGTCTTTGTGGAGCAGTCAAATACGAAAAGCTCAGAGAATGGGCCCTTGAGGAGCCCTCTGAGTAGTACGGGCTTTTAAAATGGCTGACTACAAGAAAAAGCCAGATTGGTTCAAGGTTAAGCTTCCAACTAGCACACGATTTTCTAAAACACAAGATATTGTAAAGAGTTCAGGTGTGGCAACAGTATGCGAGGAAGCAAGCTGCCCGAATATTAGCGAGTGCTGGACTCAAGGGACTGCAACTTTTATGATAATGGGTGACACCTGTACAAGAGCGTGTCGCTTTTGCAATGTGAAAACAGGAAT
>DAFN01000010.1:12202-18122 GCA_002495465.1 archaeon UBA55
AGCCTGAAAATTTGGCAGAGGCAATAAAGGGATTCGGAGTAGAATATGTCGTGATAACTTCAGTGAATAGGGATGAGCTTCCTGACGGAGGCTCCGGGCATTTTGCAAAATGTATCAGGGCTATACAGGAAAAGTGTCCCGGCACACTTGTCGAGGTTCTGACACCAGATTTCTTCGCGAATGAGGAGCAAATACGAAATGTTGTTGAAGCTAAGCCAAATGTTTACGCGCACAACATCGAAGTCGTAAAAGAGCTTCAGCGCGAAATAAGAGACCCACGAGCCAGCTATGCTAATTCTCTTGAAACCCTGAGAACTGTCAAGAGAATTGACCGGAAAATGCCAACGAAGTCATCAATCATGGTTGGAGTTGGAGAAACTCAGGAACAAGTACTGCAAGCAATGGGAGACCTGCGCGATTCTGGAGTGAGCTTTCTGACAGTCGGGCAATATCTGAGGCCAACAGAAAATCACTATCCTGTAAACGAGTTCATACACCCTGATGTATTCAAGTTCTATGAAGAAGAGGGAACTAGCATGGGATTCGATTATGTTGCATCGGGCCCATTAGTTAGAAGCTCTTATAAAGCTGGAGAATATTACATCAAAAACATGTTGGATGGGAGAAATGGCAAAGAAGAAGGATTTGTTTGAAGAGTTCAATCCCTTGGAAGGAAAGGTTTACCAGATTCTTGACAAGGACGGAAAAGTAGTTGGAGATGAGCCGAAGCTCTCTGAAGAGCAGCTCAAAGACATGTACTTTTACATGCTTTATACCAGAGTTTCTGATGAAAAAGCTGTAAACATGCAGAGGCAGGGGAGAATGCTTACATACGCCCCAGTGGCCGGACAGGAAGCTCTCCATGTAGGAAGCGCACTTGCCCTTGAAAAGGATGACTGGGTAGTTCCTGCATTCAGAGAAAATGGCGTCTTCCTTGTCAAAGGGCTTGATCTGCACAAGATATACCTGTACTGGAAGGGAAATGAAGAGGGAGCGATTATACCGGAGGGAATGAACATACTACCTGTAACTATCCCTGTCGCATCTCAAACACTCCACGGAGTTGGAATAGGATGGGCCCAGGCGCTGAAAGGCGAGAAGGCGGCAACAGTAACTTATTTCGGAGACGGAGCCACATCAGAAGGAGAGTTCCACGAAGCGATGAATTTTGCCGCGGTATTCAAGGCTAACATTGTTTTTATATGCAACAATAACCAGTACGCAATATCAGTTCCAGTCGAAAAGCAGACTGCTTCAAAAACACTTGCACAGAAAGCGATTGCATACGAAATGCCAGGAATAAAAGTTGACGGAAATGACGTTCTTGCCATGTACAGCATAACTAAATACGCACTTGAAAGAGCTCGCTCAGGCAAGGGACCGAGCATGATAGAGGGCTACACTTACAGGATAGGGTATCACACGACGGCAGATGACCCGACAAAATATAGAGACCAGAAGGAAGTCGATGAATGGAAAACGAAAGATCCAATTACGAGGTTTAGGGAATACTTGAAGGGAAAGAAAATCTGGACGGAAAAGTACGAAGAAGAAGTGCAGAAGAAAGTCAAGGAAATGGTGAGCAATGAAGTAAAAATTGCAGAGTCATCCGCCAAGCCGCCTATAAAGGCATATTTTGAGCACACATACGCAGAGATGTACCCTTATCTTGAAGAGCAACTAAGGGAAATGTCAGCTTGTGAAGAAGAAAAGGAGGCTAAAGAATGACAGAGATGCACATGGTTCAGGCTCTGAATTCTGCCCTTGATAATTTGATGAAGGAAGACGACAGTGTAATTGTTCTTGGAGAAGATGTAGGTGTTGATGGCGGCGTTTTCAGAGTAACAGATGGATTGCTGGACAAGTATGGAGAAAAGCGCGTTTTTGATACACCACTTGCAGAGGCAGGAATTGTAGGAACGTCCATAGGGCTCGCAATAAAGGGATTCAAGCCTGTTGCTGAAATGCAGTTCATGGGATTCGTCCTTCCGGCAATGCAGCAGATAATTTCCCACGCAGCAAGGATGAGAAATAGAAGCAGAGGAAGATACACCTGCCCACTTGTTGTAAGAATGCCATGCCAAGGAGGAGTCAAAGCACTTGAGCACCACTCTGAAAGTACTGAGGTATTTTTTGCGCACACTCCAGGACTGAAAGTTATTATGCCATCAACCCCTTACGACGCGAAAGGACTTCTGATTTCGGCAATAAAGGACCCAGATCCGGTAATATTTCTCGAGCCGAAGAAACTATACAGGAGCATAAAGCAGGAAGTTCCTGAAGAAGCCTACGAAATACCAATAGGAAAGGCCAGCGTCCTCGTTGAAGGAGATGATATTACAATGATAAGCTGGGGCTCAATGATGCGCTCTACAATTTCAGCCGCTGAAAAGCTCGCAAAAGAAGGTGTAAATCCCGAGGTAATAGATTTAAGAACGATAAGCCCGCTGGATCATGATACAATTATAGAGTCCATCAAAAAAACAGGAAGATGTGTAATAGTTCACGAAGCTGCGAGAACGGGTGGCATGGGAGCTGAAATTATGGCAAGAATAAACGAACGAGCATTCTACAGTCTTGAAGCCCCGATGAAAAGGGTCACAGGATATGACATAGTTATCCCGCTACCGATGGGCGAAGATTGCTATTTCCCTGATGCAAAGCGAGTTTACTCAGGAGCAAAGGAGGTTCTGGGAGCCTAATGGTAAAGGAATTTATATTTCCGGACGTTGGAGAAGGAATTTCAGAAGGAAAACTTGTAAAATGGAATATTAAGCCCGGTGACAAGGTTGAGGAAGACCAAATAATAGGGGAAATTGAGACTGACAAGGCGATTGTTGAGATGCCTTCACCTTACGAAGGAATAATTAAAGAACTGAAAGTTCCGGTGGGAGGAACTATACATGTCGGGGAGGTTCTTGTAGTATACGAAGGCGATGGAGAAGTAGAACTTGAAAAGCCAGTTGAAAAGAAAGTAAAGGAGTCTGTTGGAATAGTTGGAGACGTCTCTACCAAAGCAAGTGGTGTTCTTCCTGCTGGACTTCAAGGAAGGAAGTCCTCAGCACCCTCAGATCACATCAAGGCAGCTCCTGCCGCAAGAAAGCTTGCAAAAGAGCTGAAAGTTGAGCTCTCCGCAATAAAAGGAAGCGGACCGGCCGGTGCAATAACTATCAAGGATGTAAAAGCCGCCTCTCCGGAGGAGAAAGAGCCAGAAACGAAGACTGAGGCCGAAGCTCCAGAAGAGGAAAAGACCGAAAAGAAAATCAGAGTTGTACGAAAATATGACATGTACGGATATGTAAAGCGAGTTCCTCTTTCCATGATAAGGAAGACCATTGCAAAAACGATGTCAAAGTCGTGGAAGGAAATACCGCACGTAACGCATATGGACGAGGCTGACGTAACTGAGCTTGTTGAAGTCCGGAAAACGGAAAAGGAAATAGCCGCTGAGCAGGGAATCCATCTGACCTACCTTCCCTTCATAATGAAGGCTATGATGGGAGCTCTAAAAAAATACCCTGATTTCAATGCCAGCTATGACGAGGAAAATGAAGAGCTAATCATAAAAGAATATTACAATATAGGATTCGCCGTTGACACAGAAGCCGGCCTTATGGTACCTGTACTAAAGCGCTCTGAGCAGAAAACCCTCATGACGCTTGCAAAGGAGATGCAAGATCTTGCAGAGGCTGCCAGGTCAAGGAAAATAAACATAATGGATATGCAGGGCGGCTCAATAACGATAACAAATATAGGAAGCCTTGGAGGACTTTACGCAACTCCAATAATAAGGCCGCCAGAAGTTGCAATCCTCGGACTCGGAAAAATATACGACAAGATGGTTCCCGGCAAAGATGGAAAGCCTGAAGTCAGAAAGGTTATGCCAATTTCACTTTCCTTTGACCATCGAGTTCTTGACGGAGCAAATGCCGCCCGCTTCGTAAGTGAAATAATAAGGCACCTTGCAGATCCAGATATTCTTTTAGTATAATGACAGGAGAGCACACACAAGTAAAATTTAAGAACTCTAGGGAGCTTGAGCTTGTAGGAATTCTTAGTGAGTCCCCAGGCAGCAAAAGCGCTGTCGTTCTATGTCACGGCTTCGGAGGCTACAAAGAAATGAAGCTCCTTCACTCAACAGCTGAAGCCATACACAGTAGAGGAATTGCGGTCCTGCGCTTCGACTTTTCAGACTGTATGCTTGAATCAGAAGGAGATTGCAAGAATTTGACGGTGACAAACCAGATTGGTGATATCGGCGCGGCATTTGACTACCTCGAAGCCCAAGGATTTGAAAAAATAGGAATTGCCGGACATTCACTTGGGGGTTTTGATTCTATAATATTCTCAGTAAAAGACAGCCGACCAAAGGCGGTAGTAACTTTCGGAGCTATAGCCAGTGCACGCAATGATGTGTTTTTCAGAGACCATATTGAAGAATGGAAAACAAGTGGACATAAAAAATTCAGTCTCGAGAAATGGGGAGAAGTTGAAATACCCTACACATTTTATGAAGACTTTAAAAAATACGATGCCTCTGAGCTCATAAAAGAAATGAAAGCACCAATAAGAATAATTCACGGAAAGCAGGACAAAATAGTGACTATGATAAATGCGGAACAGCTTTTCGATAATGCCGCAGCGATGAAGGATGTAAGAATAATAATGTCAGCAGGTCATATGTTTTCAGAGGAATTTGAACAGACACATGCAGCTAAAATGGCAGCCGACTGGTTCGAAGAGTTCCTTCTTGGAAAAAGTAATAAATTTAAACAGCCGGAGCCTATAGTGGAATGAGGGAGAAATGAAAGAGTATCTTGATTTAGTAAAACTCGTCATGGACAAGGGCGAGTACAAGCACAATGAAAGAACGGGAGTAGGAACCATATCTTATTTCGGAGCCAGTTACAAAGTTGATCTGTCAAAAAAGTATCCCCTTCTGACAACAAAGAAAGTTAATTTTAACGCTGTTATTTACGAACTTCTCTGGTACCTTTCTGGAGAAGATCATATCCGCAATTTGAGAAAGCACACAAAAATATGGGACGCGTGGGCGGATGATGATGGAAATCTAGAAACAGCCTACGGATATTACTGGAGGAAATTTCCTTCTGCACAGAAAGATTCCGATGGAAACTGGCAGGTTAAAGAGATTGATCAGATTCAGTACGTAATTGATACACTGAAAAATGACCCCTCCAGCAGGAGAATGGTCGTTACAGCCTGGGAGCCAGGAAATGCCACAGTAAGCAAACTGCCTCCTTGTCACTATACCTATGTTTTCAATGTACAGAAGGACAGACTAAACTGCCATCTGACTCAGCGCTCGGCAGATATAGCACTTGGAGTGCCTTTCAATATAGCCTGCTATGCAGCGCTTACAAAAATTATGGCCCAGGAAACCGGATTCAAGCCTGGGCAGTTCAGCCACACATTAGTGGACGCGCACATATACCACGCAAAGCCTGGATCAGGGATGGAAGAATATGACCATCTGGAAGGTCTGAAAATGCAGCTAGAGAGAGAGCCACGTGAGCTTCCAACGCTGGAAATCGCACAGAAACCTATAAACGAGCTCAAATTTGAGGACTTCCAGCTTAAAGACTACAATCCGCACGACTCTATACGCTTCAAGGTAGCAGTATGACAGAAATAACACTTATAGCAGCGATGACTCCAGAGAGAGTCCTTGGAAGGGACGGCGATATGCCCTGGGAACTACCAGAAGATTTACAGCACTTTAAGAAGACTACATCAGACGGCGCCGTAGTTATGGGACGGAAAACATTCGAAAGCTTCGCGCATGGAAGACCGCTACCTAATCGCCTGAATGTTATTCTGAGTCGCTCAGCTGAAGACAATATTGAAGGCGCCAAGGTAGTCCACTCTTTAGAAGAGGCGATAGAATACTGCAGGGAAA
>DAFN01000012.1:0-4060 GCA_002495465.1 archaeon UBA55
AATTGAATCCTGATATTTCTGAAGCACTTTCTGCCCTGAAAAGTGGCGGTATTATAATTTATCCGACAGATACAGTCTACGGTCTCGGCGCTGACATACACAGCGAAACCGCAGTTGAAAAAATTCACACTCTAAAAGAAAGAAGCTCTGAAGAAAAACCAATATCAATTCTCCTGAAAAAAGAGTGGATTCCAGACTATACTGAGCTTTCTGAACTAGCAGAAAAGCGAGTGGAAGAGCTTCTCCCTGGTCCCTACACTCTTGTTCTCAAGAAAACTGACAAAGTCCCTGTCTGGATCGCAAATCAAGACTATGTCGGCATCAGAGTTATTGACACTATTGTCGTAAACGAGCTCCTAGACAAATTCAAGAGCCCAATAACGACGACGAGCGCAAATCTCCGCGGAGCTCCTCCTTCAAAATCAATCGAGGAAATCCCAGACTCAATAATCAATTCTGTCGACTCGGTAATTGACACAGGTCCAATAATATCAGAAGGACCTTCTACCGTAATTAAGATAAATGAGAAAGAAGAGGTCTTGAGATAATGACAGCAATGGAAAAAGAGGCAGTTGAGGGATTCAAAGAGGCCGGAGAAATATCACGAAAAGCGAAAGCTCTCATAAGAAAGCTAGTAAAACCTGGAGCATTAGTTCTTGACCTTGTCAACAAAGTCGAAGACCTAATAGAAAAAGAAGGAGCCAAGCCCGGCTTCCCCCTAAACTTTTCAATAAATTCAATCGCCGCTCACTACACTCCTCCTTCCGGCGCAGAACTCGAAGTCGGAGAGGACGACATAATCAAAATAGATACTGGAGTCCACGTCGATGGCTACCCAGCCGATACTGCAATAACTATAAGCACAAGCGAATCGGAAACTCACTTAAACTTAATAGCCGCTGCCGAGGCAGCCCTCGAAAAAGCTACTGAAATAGTTTCTCCTGGTATCCGAGTAGGTGAGCTTGGAGCAGTAATCCAGAAGGAAATAGAGAGCTATGGACTCAAGCCCATAGAAAATTTATGCGGTCACTCAGTCGAGCGATACAATCTTCACGCCGGAATGACGATACCAAATGTTGCCGGAAAAGGACCTGAATTAAAAGAAGGAATGGCAATCGCCATAGAGCCCTTCTCAACAGACGGAATTGGAAGAGTTTCCGATGCACCGGATGTTTACATATATGAATATATGCGTGATGTTCCTACAAGAAACAGGGACGCCAGAAAAATACTTGCAATGGCAAGGGATGATTTTTCAAAACTTCCTTTCGCAACTCGATGGCTCGGAATTCCTGAATTAAAGTCGAGAATTGCCCTTAAGGAACTGGTGAACAGCAAGGCGATTTACAGCTATCCTGTTCTCAAGGAAGCCGGCGGAGGTCTAGTTGCCCAGGCCGAACATACAATGATAGTGACTGCAGACGGCGCAAAAGTCACGACTTAACGATAGGTATTTAACCCTGTCTTACCAATATCAATAATCAGTTTTGAGAGGTATTAAGATGGCAGAAGAAAATGCAGATGAGCAGGCTGAAGCGACGACAGAGGAAGCTGTCAGCGAAGACGCCGAGCTTGAAAAAGAACTTGAAAGTGAGGAAGAGCAGGAGAGACTGCCTTTCCCAAATGCTAGAGTTGTAAGACTTTTAAAATCAGAGCTTGACCCTGACAAGATGGTAAGAGCTCGCGTTAAGAAAGAACTTAATGAATGGCTCGGAGAGCTTGTCCGAAGAATAAGCCGCGAAATAAACAAGAGCCCCTACACAGTTGTAGAGGCACAGGACCTTCACAAAGCAACAAAGAAATACGACCAGCTTGATGAAGTTGCCCAGCAAAAAGAGAGACTAATCTCCTACATGAACAGAATCAAGGGAGACTGCAATATTCTTATTGAAGATGTTGAGAAAAGCTTCGACGTCGGCGGAAACGTAAGACGCGGAAGAAAGCTAAGCGCAGCAGCCCAGGAAGAGCAGGACGCCCAGCAGACTGAAAACGAAGAAGAGTAAATCTCCTAAAATTTATTATAATTTAGCCAAGGTATTTCAAGTCAGATTTGACATCAGTTGCAATATTCTTCTTGAAGGTCTGAAGTAGCTTTTCATAGGACTGCTGAAGTTCATCACTCATTGTTGGTCTTATGACTTTCATAGCTTCTGTGAAATTATCTGAGCTTACTTCCTTCGCCTTCATCGTTTTTCTAAGTGCCAGCATTGCAGCTTCTCTGCAAAGAGCTTCAATATCAGCTCCGACATAGCCATCCGTCATCTCAGCGAGCTTGGCAATCTTTACATCTTTTGAAAGAGGCATATCCTTTGTATGAATCTTGAAAATTTTCTTCCTTGACTCTTCGTCTGGAAGCGGAGTAAGTATATGTCTGTCAAATCTACCCGACCTCAGAAGTCCAGGATCAACTATGTCCGGTCTGTTCGTTGCCGCTATAACGACGACGTTCTCAAGACCTTCTAGCCCGTCAATCTCTGTAAGAATTTGATTAACAACAGTATCTGAAACATTGCTTCCAGTAGAGCGACCTCTTGCAGGCGCAAGGGAATCTATCTCGTCAAAGAACAAAATACTCGGAGCAACCTGTCGAGCTTTCTTGAAAATTTTTCTAATTCCCTGTTCCGATTCTCCAACCCACTTTGAAAGAAGCTCAGGACCCTTTATCGCTATGAAATTTGCATTGCTCTCATTCGCAACAGCTTTCGCAAGCAGAGTCTTTCCAGTTCCGGGAGGACCGTAAAGAAGTATACCCTTTGGTGGCTTGATTCCCATCTTCTTAAAGGCTGACGGATTTGTCAGCGGCCACTCAACTGCTTCCTTAAGTTCCTGCTTGACAATTTCCATACCTCCAATATCATCCCATGTAACTCTTGGAATTTCTACAAGGACTTCTCTCATAGCGCTTGGGGAAACATTTCTAAGACCAGTCTGAAAATCGTCGCTAGTTATTCTAAGATCTTCCAACATATCTGGGGAAATATCCTTATCCTCATCTAGGTTGAGCTTCGGAATAACTCTCCTGAGGGCTGACATCGCAGCCTCCTTGCAGACGGATTCTATATCAGCTCCGACATAACCATAGGTTATATCAGCAAGCTTGCCAAGATTGACCTTGCTTTCAAGGGGCATAGCCCTTGTGTGAATCTGGAAAATTTCCTTCCTTCCATTTCTGTCAGGAACTCCAATTTCAATTTCCCTGTCAAATCTTCCACCTCTTCGAAGCGCCTCGTCAAGAGAGTCCTGCCTGTTTGTTGCAGCAATAATGACGACGCGACCGCGACTCTTAAGACCGTCCATTGCCGCCAAAAGAGTTGCAACAACCCTTCTTTCAACTTCGCCCTGGACTTCTCCTCTCTTCGGAGCTATGGCATCTATTTCATCTATGAATATAATAGCTGGAGCCTCTTTCTCAGCATTATCAAAAAGATCTCTTAAATTCTTCTCTGACTCACCGTACCACTTGCTCATCATCTCAGGACCGTTTATCGAGAAGAAATTAGCATTGGTCTCGTTCGCAACAGCCTTCGCAAGCAGAGTCTTTCCAGTTCCTGGAGGACCATAAAGAAGAACTCCTTTTGGTGGCTGGACTCCGAGCTTATCGAAAATTTCTGGGTGCTTCATCGGAAGCTCAATCATTTCCCGAACTTTCGCGATTTCCTCACTGTGTCCTCCAATATCCTCATAAGTTATCTGCGGAATTCTTTCATCTTCCTTTAGCTCTACAGCATGCGGACTTATTTCGACCTTTGTCATATCTGTTATAACAACTGCTCCGCTTGGTTTCGTATTAATTACCATAAGCTTCAGACCGGCGAATCCCATGAATGGTGACATGCCTTCTTCAAAGAGAGATGAGAAAACTTCGTGTAAAGGATCCGAGTCCTGTCGCTGTATTCTTGCTCTCAAAGGTGAGATTATATCGCCCTTTACAACCGGTCTTCCCATAAGACTTTTCTCAAGTCCAGGTCCCATAATCTGCAACTGAATTCCTTGCTCAGCCGGAGCAAGAGTAACTTTCACGGCTTCCTTAACTTCTGCTCTCACCAGCTTTACGACCTCT
>DAFN01000012.1:4073-4786 GCA_002495465.1 archaeon UBA55
TATTCCAGCTCGTGAGTTCCTTCTCATAAGACCGTCCATTCTTATGACTCCAAGACCGACATCACTGGGGTAAGCTTTCGCCGCGACTGCGACGCTCTTGCGCTCGCCTTCTAGCTCTACAATATCTCCTGGTGAAATCTGTATTCCCTGCATCGATTTGGCGTCCAGCCTTACTATTCCTTTCTCAGCATCCTCTGGAACAGCCTTCGCGACCTTCAGTTCAACCTGCGGGATTTTTGCTTCTTTCGACATTAGAACTCACCTATTATCTTCTTCATTCTTTTTAACATTTGCTCAATATGCTTGTCAATCTCTTCTGAGAACTCGTCATGAGCGCTCTGAAATCCGCGGAGTTCCTTCCAACGTTCTCCACTCATATCCTGCGCCTCTATAATTCCATTGAAGAGCAGGGCGTTTACCGCTGCATTGAAACTAATATCCTTTCCCACCATCAACATCTCAGCCCTGAACTTTTGCAGAGCTTCGTAGACTTCATCCTCTAATATTATAGTCTTCCTAATCATCTTAAGGTATGAAGGTATGAATATATGACTATTTAAGGTTTTTGGGAACTGCTATATAATAAAGTGTCAACTATTACAGCGCTTCATTTTCGGTAAAAATATATATATACAACTTCCCATAAGATGTTCTAATGGCAGCTAATAAAGGTTTAATTATCGGCGGGCTTGTTTTTGTTTTTGTTGTTTTTG
>DAFN01000018.1:0-365 GCA_002495465.1 archaeon UBA55
AAACTTTTCGGTGGGCGCCTTCATAGAGCTCAGATGCTTCCTCACTTAAAGTAGAAGTCCCTCTGTGTACGTTGGCATTTGAATTCGTATAAAAATTTGAGATTGAATCAATAACAGTCTGAGGTTTTTGCGAAGTTGAGGCATTATCAAAATACACCAATGCATTTCCATTTATCTCTCTTTTTAAAATCGGAAAATCTTTCCGTATCTTTTCAGTGTTTAAGCTCATTTATTCCGCCTATTCTTTCAAGAATTATTTTCTTCAAGTCATCTTTTACTACATCTACAGGTATTTTCTGAATAAAGGGCTCAAAAAATCCTTCCACGAGTTTTCTCTTTGCAGTAATTTCATCCATGCCCCGTGT
>DAFN01000018.1:449-18220 GCA_002495465.1 archaeon UBA55
CGTTGTTGTCAATTTCTAGATTAGGGACAGCCGAAGCTTCTGCATCACTACTTAGCAGTAAGGTTTCCTCATTTTGATATCCGTCTGAATTTGGCGCCCCTTTTTCAATTCGAACAAGACCACGGTATATCGCTTTTGATTTTCCATCCAAAGCGCCTTTGACATCTAAATATGATGTGGTATCTTTGGCACAATGATTTGCCTCCAGATAAAAATCAAAATTCTGCTCACCTCTTCCAAAGAACATACTTCTGCTGCTTACATTGGAACCACGACCTTCAAGGTTTGTAATAAGGCTAACCCCTCCAAACCTCGCTCCAATATCACATGCTATCCAATCGATAGTGGCATCTTTTTGTACATAAGCAATTTTCTTTGAGAAGTAATTTGTTTTTTCACTAAGGTTTTGGAATTCCCCATATTGAATTCTTGCTGAATCTTGGACCTGTATCTCAACATTACTTGTTTTGAATTGTGGCTTTCCGATGCTCTTCTGGACCACTGTCATCTTGCTTCCAGGCTCTGCAATAAATAAATTATGCTCAGCAATTGCAATTGCTTTTGTATCGCTTGTAATATTAACAGGAGTTTTAACTTCCTTCCCCTCTGTAATTTTTACAAACAGTCCTTCACTCCAAACAGCCTGGTGAAGTGCTTCAATTTTATTTATCGGGCTTGTCTGGAATAAGTAGTCTTTCAAATCTTCGTCTTTAACAGCATCTGAAAGCTTCTTAACAATAATTTCCTTATCTGCAGTGCTTCTTATCTCTGAAGCTAGGCTCCAAAGGTTTTTCGGAACTGCAATTTCCAAATCAAGCGTATCAGTGTTTAGATTTATCCCTAAGCCGTAAGTGAAGTTCGGAGCTTCAAATTTCTCAAATTGCTTTAATCCATCTAGGCGTTTCTTTAGTAGCCATTTTGGCTCATCTCTTCCTGCAGAGAATACTCTAATTGCGTCATTACTTAATTCAGAAGACATCTTTAACCTATGGATCCCTCCATCTCCATTTCAATAAGTCGGTTTAATTCAACAGCGTATTCCAGAGGTAGCTCTTTCACTATTGGTTCGATAAATCCCGAAACAATCATTTTTTTTGCCTCTATTTCGTTGAGTCCACGGGACATTAAGTAAAATATATCATCTGAGCTTATTTTTCCTACACTTGCTTCATGTGCAACGTCAACTGCGTCTTCATTTATTTTCATGTAAGGATATGTATTTGAAACTGATATGTCATCAACTAAAAGGGCATCACACTGTACACTCGCTTTGCTGTCTACAGCTCCCTTATTAATTCCAAGGTAGCCTCTGTAAGAAGTTACCCCTCCTCCTTTGCTTATACTCTTGGCTGTGATTGTTGAGCTTGTGTTCGGGGCAAGGTGGTACATCTTGCTTCCTGTGTCCTGATTCTGGTCTCCTGAAGCAAATGCAATTCCAAGGTAATCTGAGCGAGCACCTCTCCCAATGAGCAGACTTGATGGATAAAGCATTGTTACACAGCTTCCCATATTACCATTAACCCATTCAAGTGTTCCGTTCTTTTCAACAAGCCCTCTCTTGGTGTTGAGGTTGAATGTGGTTTTGCTCCAATTCTCTACGGAGCTATATCTTCCCTTTGCACCTTCATTGATGAATATTTCAACTCCACCTGCATGTAGGGAATATTCGTCATATTTTGGAGCTGAACAGCCCTCAATATAATGGAATTCTGAATTTTTGTCAGCAATTAATAGTGTGTGTTCAAATTGTCCACCTGCTTCTGAATTCATTCTGAAGTAGGCCTGTAGAGGCATGTCTACCTTCACACCTTCCGGAATATAGAGGAAAGTCCCTCCTGACCAGACTGCTCCATGCAGAGCTGCGAATTTATGCAGACTTGGTGGGATGCATTTAGTCATAAAGTGTTTTTTAACAAGTTCAGGATATTCCTGGACGCCTACATCCATATCTAAGAATACGACACCTTGGGTTTCCCACTCCTTCTTTAAATTGTGATATACAACATCGCTTTCATACTGAGCTCCTACTCCTGCGAGAGATTTTTGTTCAGCCTCAGGTATTCCAAGTTTTTCAAATGTATTCTTGATATCATCAGGAACCTCGTCCCATGTTTTTGAATTTCTTTCAGCGTCGGGTGACATATAGAAATGAATCTTATTCAAATCGAGTTTGTCCAGGTTTGGGCCCCACGACGGCATTGGCATTTTCTCAAAAATATTCAGGCATTTTAATCTGTGTTCAAGCATCCAATCTGGTTCGTTCTTCTCTGAAGAAATTAGCCTTACTACATCTTCCCTAAGTCCGGGTTCAGGTTTTAAACGATGCCGTTCCTCGTTTGCATGGTCAAATCGCTCCCTATTAATTTTAGTGGCTAGTTTCTGCTTTTCCAGTATTTGTGAATCAGTCATTATTTTCCTCCAGGTGACCTGTTTTCAGGCGCTATATGACATCCTGCGCATGCATTTTCTGCTCGTGGGTCATCTTTTTTATGTATATTGCAAACTATATCAAAAGCTCTTGGTAAATTAAGCAGTCGTAAAAGTTCTTGAAGGGGCTCTGATGTGCCATTCTTCAGTTTTTTGGAAGAAATGCTAATTTCTTCAAGCATTTCATCTCCAAATTTAAGTGTTCCCCCTCTTTTCGCACTTCTATATTGTGAAATGGCGCTGGAAGTAACACCTAGAAGCGCTGCAGCATCACTTTGCTTGAGTTTTCGCTGGTCTATAAGTGCAAGCGCTAATTCGCGCCGTAGAGCTGGCAATACATAATTTGCCTGAATCTCTTGCGGTAAAAGCATTTTCATACAATAATTAAGTTAACAGCCGTTAATAAAACTTGCGATTTAAAAATTATTCCTCTTGAGATATAGCGTCAACAGGGCAATACTCTATAGATTCCTCTATCATTTTCGTATTGTATTTTTTCTTTTTGATGACTTCTGCCTTTTCTCCTTGCTCCGTTTGCACCATTTTGAAATCAGGATCTTCAAAATTCACAGTTGGGCAAAGGCAACATCCTATGCATTTTTCCTTGTCTACGATTGGCTTTTTTTCACTAAACTCGTCACTCATATAAAACAAGTCATTTTTCGGCTTATAAACTCTTTCACTAGCTCTAAACAGGTGCAACGGACATTAAATAATTCAGGAAGTCAAGAAGTACATAGTGGTATAATATCCAGTTAAACATGTAGATTAGTGCAATTTTTATCATAACTTCTGGTACTGGACTGGCCGTTAAAATAAGTGTTAAAATAACGAAGAAGACCATATAAACGGTAAGGCTAAGGAAGTAATAGAATCCTAGGTTGCTGATGATACCCGCTGTTCCAGCAAGCTCAAACATAACACTTATAATTAAAGTCCAGATGCTCAAGTAGATTAGCTGGGTGATAGCTAGCTGAGAGTCCTTGATTATTGCAAAATCAATAAGTCGTGGCTTTGAATTTATTCTTACCATTATAATTGTGGTTACAACAATTATTGAGAGGGCCATCCATATGCTGAAGTAAAGCATCAGTCCAAAAAGTATGATGTGCATGAAGGCTATACCCATCCGATTTAAAATGGATATCCTTGATAAAAGGAAAATCACAGAGAGCAACAAAATGGCGTTTATTGCTTCGTTTTCACCGCCAACATTTGCTGCCCAGGCAAGAGTTATTATTAAACCGACCAGAAAGACCATTACAATTGTTGCAATAAATTTTCCGGGGTTAGGAGTTCCTGAAGAATATTGTCTACCTTTTGTCACAGCACTCTTCATGCCTAGTCCTCCTTCTAATTTTGAGGCTAAATCTTTACGCATAATCTACCACTGTCCAAGTATTATTGCTTTGCCGTTTTATCTATCTTTGTATATCCAAAATAAAGCAAGGCTGCGAGTGCAAAGCCTATCAAACTCAGCCTGAGGTATTTATTCAGAAATCCCCAATATCTTAGTGTGGTGTAAATAAACAGGAATATTCCTCCACTTAGAAGCCCAGATCCTACTGCGTCAAGGCCTGTAAGCAGTATCCCTGCCGCAATTGCTACGATTGCTATACTCCCCAGCGCTATGAAACCAACTCTTGCGTGTTTTTCGCTTTCTATCTCATAGGTCTCTTCGCAAGCTCGATAGTTCGGGTCAGTCTTTGGATTAAAATAAGGATCTCTTGTCTCATTTTTGTCTAAAATATCCCAACAGTCATAATCAGGACTCTCATAAAAAACTTCTATCCCATAGGCAAAGAATATTGTGAATATCAGACCTATACCGATAACGACAAAGAATTTTTTGAAACCCATACTATAATCTAGTGAGAAATTTGTATATAAAGCTTTATTTAGTCTTAAGTGCAATTATCGAGGTATGTTCAGCATAACTTTTCTAGGAACAAGCTCAGGCACGCCTACCGTAGCGAGGGCGCATTCAGCAATAGCGCTTCACTTGGGTGGGGAGATACTTCTTTTCGACTGCGGAGAAGGAACTCAGAGACAGATGATGAAGGCGAAAACATCTATGATGAAAGTCCGCAGAATTTTTATTACACACTGGCATGCTGACCATTCTCTTGGTCTTGGAGGTCTTATTCAGACAATGTCCTTGCTCGGAAGGACTGAGGCTCTTGAGATATATGGTCCAATTGGGACGAAAAAATATATGAAAAGCCTTCTGGATGTCGGGCATTTTAATCCAAAATATCAGCTTCGTGTAAACGAGCTTAAGGATGGAGAAAAAGTTGAAGCAAAGGGATACACTGTCCTGGCAATAGACGCTAAACATTCTGTTCCTGCTCTAAGTTATCGCATGGATGAGCCCCAGAAGCCTGGAAAATTTGACAGGAAAAAGGCAGAGTCTTTTGGGCTAAAACCACCTCAATTCGGTGAGCTTCAGCGCGGAAATACTCAAAAGGTTGGAAGAAAAACTATTAAGCCCTCAGATGTCATGGGTCCGCTCAGAGAGGGCGCTTCCTTTGTTTATTCAGGGGACACAGCGTATAATGAATTTCTTGTAAAATTGTCGAAGAAGGCCACAGTCTTGGTCCACGAATCGAGTTTTGCTAATGATAAAAAAGACTTTGCAAGGGAAGTCCTACACTCAACAGCAGAAGACGCCGCGACTGTCGCAAAAAAGGCAGGAGTCAAAAATCTTGTGCTGACTCATATAAGTCCAAGATATCTGGAGACTGATGTTCTTTTGAAAGAAGCTAGTAAAATTTTCAAAAATACCACTATTGTGAAAGATTTTGATAAGCTAGAATTTAAGTAGTTAGCAGGCAGCTGCGATTGTAGCAAATACTGACACTATATACGGTGCTGAATATGCAAAAATAACGATCATGGGTATTGCCCATGCTAAAATAGCTTTCACTGTATCAAATCCATGTGAGACCTTTGTTGCAATCGTCAAAGGATAAAACCACATCATTCCAGCTATTAAATATGCTATAAATATTACGCAAGTATTAGGTATTGCCGAAACCATCGCCAGTAGGAGTACTATTGGTGACATAGAAATTGCGATTAAGTGTGAGTGAGTTCTGAAACTTTTCTTTCCACCTATTGCCAGGGAGAAGAAATGTAGTAATGCGCTGAATGAAATCCACAGAAGTATCGCTACAAGTGGGTACACAAGAATATGTGAAAATGATTTTAGTGCTCCTGCTTTTCCAAAAATACTTGAAATTCCAATTCCTGAAGCAAGAGCTTCAGTCGAAGCTCCTGTAAAAATTGTCGAAATCACCGTTATTAAGCCACCAATAAGTCCTCCAAAAACACCTGCAATGGCAAGATGCGCCATTGAGTTTGGAAGTCTTGCTGCCTTTCTCTCTTTTGTAAAGATGGCAGTAGGCGACGCAAAAACTCTTACCCACATCGTGAGATAATCAGCTATACTAAGTTCTCTCTCTTTCAGAGTTTTTGCTACCTGCCTTGGTCCGACTTGTACCTGTCTTGGTTTAGGTTTTATTATTCCTTCTATGGCAGTATCTATTTTTCGAATGTCATGACCAAAGCTTATAAGGTGCTGGCGAATATTCTCTTCACTGTGACCCAAATCAATCTGTTGCTTGATGTACTCTCCTAGTCCTTCTTTAGTCATACTCTGCCTAAAGGTTTCCATTATATATCTCTTGCTTCTGCTATGTTTTGCTATGTTTTTGTTTGAAAATTGGTCAAATATTTAAACTCGCTGTCACAGAGCTTAGTTTATGCAGGAAAATCCCTTCAGCGATTCCGTTCCATCTCATCTTGCCATAGCGGCAACAGTTTACACCAAGCCCCTTTCTGACCTTGAAAAACTATCTGATACCAACCGGTCAAAGCTTTTTCTTGTTATTGGGGACTATGGGAACGGAAAATCTCATGCATTAGAAAAGCTGAAGAATGATTTAAACATCAAGAAAAAGGACACTCTTGCTGTGTACACCTCAGCCTTTGCCACAAAAAGCCTGAGGAGAATTTACGAACAGGTTTGCGCTGAGCTTATTACAGGAAAAATCGAAAAGTTTGAAAAAGGCAGTGAAGTTCGTCTGGCTATGGTCTCTAAAGGTATTCCTTCCAAAATAATTGAAATTTTTTATGAGGGGAATCATCTCAAAAATCTTGACGGGATAGCCGAGTGTCTTCCCTTTGGCAAAGTGGTTAACTCTTCAGCTGATGCGGTTGATTTCATCTGTGCAATAAGTCTTCTTGTAGACCAGCTCGTACTTTTAATAGATGATATTGAAGAAGCAAGTGTTCTTGAGAGGGCGGAACGCAAGGCATTTTTCGGCTACATAAGAGCTCTCTACGACCAAGCAGTGAGGAAGGACTTGAATCTTAGTGTAATTTTGGCTATGACTTACAAAAAAGTTGAGCTTCTTGAGGCAGATCGCCCAGATTTACTGGAACGAACAGATCATTTTATTGATTTTGTCAAGCCGAGCAAGAAGGAGTTTTCTGAAATGGTTAAAAGGCGGCTGGAGGTAAGCGGGCTTGGAAACTATTCTTTTACAGAGGATACACTTGAAGCTACATGGGAAGGCTTCCCCTCAATAAGGTCCATGTTTAATCTTCTCCGTGATAGTCTTGACAAGGCAGAGAAAGAAGGAGTTGAGGAAATTAAATCTATAACTATTCCTCAAAAGAAAAAATCGGAAATGGCAAGTGCTCTACAAAGGGCAGCATATAAGCCGGCAGACGATGAAATTGTTACAGCTCTGAGAAAAAACGATGGTATGTATGTTGAAGAAATTGTGAGCAAAACTAAGATGAGCGCATCATGGATACGGCACAGGCTTGCAGATTTAGTAAGAGGAAATATTCTAAGAAAGGAACAGGAGGCGAGGAATAAACCTGCCAAATACTATTTGGTAAAGGGTAAGAGTCGCTGAATTATATGAGAATTGGAGCCCGAGTTTTTTCAATTTCTGTGGATGAAGATGAATATCTCACTATAATAAATAGACTTGAAAAGAACTATTCGCTTATTGTAGATCCCAGAAAATTTGACACTCCTCTCAAAATAAATGCGCGTTTCAAGCCTCGGGACTCAAAAACCAGGTATATAGAATTAAATTCTAGTGGAATGGCTTATGTTGAGCACAGTGGCCTGAAAAAAGATGCCGAAAAAATTCTTGCTTCCTTTAAAGTTCTTATTTCATCTATGATGGGTGAGATGCAAGTAAAAGAGGAGGATTTTGAGATTGTTACAATGGAGCTCCTTTCCAGAAAAAAACCACTTTTAATGCCAAATGACAAAGAAGAACTTCAAACATTCAGGCGTCTTGAGACCAAGAATATTCTCTCCCGAGCTCAGCCAGTGAAATGTCCCCGCTGCAGCCAGTCATTTCTCTTGCTCTATGAAAATTTAATTAATCCTGAACACAGAGTTCTTTGTTCTGACTGCATCTTCTGGTTCTCTCCTAAAAATAAAAAGGAAGTTTACGTGGTAAACGAGGAGTATATGAAGGTTATGAGCGGCGTATGGAATAAGGTTCAAAAGATAATAAATGCTAGCTGGAGGGAAGTTACAAGACATGGCTTGCCTATGATGGGCCGTGGGAGTACTATAGATGAAAAAAAACCTGAGAAAAAAACACCTTCTAAAAAGAAGTGAAATCCCAATACCTACAGTTTTGAAAAAAAGCGAAGTAATTGGGGAAAAATTATTGCAGCTTCAGGAGATTTCCGAGTCTTCAAAAATAATGATTTATTCCTCCTTGGAATCTGAAGTAGATACTGCGGTGATTATACGATCCTTTCTCAAAAGCAAGAAAGAGGTCTACCTCCCTCGGACTGAGATCAAAACACGAACAATGGAGGCAGTTCGTATAAAGAAGTTCCCGGATGAGGTCGAAACTGCTTCTTTTGGAATACTTGAACCCAAAAAAGAACTGCCTGCCTGTGAAAGCATCAAGGAAATAGACTTGGTTATTGTTCCTGGTGTGGCATTTGACGAACGTGGAAACAGACTTGGTTATGGCTTTGGTTTTTACGACAGGTTCTTAGCAGAAATAAGAGCCCCAAAAATAGGGCTGTCCTTTGAATCGCATATTCTTGATACAGTTCCTCGTGAGTCACATGATATAAAGGTGGACAAAATAGTGACAGAACTCCGTGTTATAGACTGTTCTAATTTTTCTTGAAATTATATAAATGACTGGATACTATTTTGTTTTATGGTCAATTTAGAGTCTTTAAAAGAGGGAGATCCTGAACTGTATAATCTCATTGTGAAAGAGACCTCTCGACAGAATTCCGGTCTCGAGCTCATACCTTCAGAGAATTTTGTCAGCAAGGCAGTTCTTGAAGCAATGGGTTCCGTCCTGACAAACAAGTATGCTGAAGGTTATCCGGGAAAACGCTATTATGGTGGAAACCAGTATATTGACCTGATAGAGCAAATTGCAATAGATCGTGCAAAGAGTCTTTTTGGAGCAGAATACGCTAATGTTCAGCCAAATTCAGGTTCTCCTGCTAACATGGCTGTCTATTTTGCCCTTATGGAGCCAGGAGACAAGCTTATGGGTCTTGAACTGTCACAGGGAGGCCATCTAACCCACGGGAGCCCTGTCAATTTTTCCGGAAAATTATACTCAGCTTCTTCTTACAGTGTTGATAAAGAAACTGAAATGATTGATATGGATGTTGTCAGGAAGTATGCGGAAAAGGAAAAACCAAAAATTCTCCTGTCCAGTACCACTGCATACCCCCGTGAGCTAGATTTCAAGGAATTTTCTGAAATTGCCAAGGATATTGGAGCCATATCGATGGCAGATATAGCCCATATTGCAGGTCTGGTAATTGGAAAGGTGCACCAAGATCCATTCCCCTTCACTGATATTGTTACAACGACTACTCACAAGACTCTCCGTGGACCAAGGAGCGGTCTTATACTCTGCAAGGAAGAATATGGGAAGGCAATTGATAAGGCAGTATTTCCTGGAATGCAAGGGGGACCTCATGAGCATATAATAGCTGCAAAGGCAGTATGTTTTAAAGAAGCAGCTACTCCAGAGTTCTCTGAATACGCAAAACAAATAGTCAAAAACGCAAAAAAACTTTCCGAATCGCTCATAGAGCACGGCTTTAGGCTTGTAACAGGAGGGACTGACAATCATCTCATCTTAATAGACCTTACAAACAAAGGAGTAACTGGTAAAGAGGCCCAGAATTCCTTGGATGAGGCTGGAATAACAACAAACAGGAATACAATCCCCTTTGAACCAAGATCTCCCTTTGATCCCTCTGGTCTAAGACTTGGCACACCTGCAATAACCAGCCGTGGTATGAAAGAGTCTGAAATGGAGCAGGTTGCCGGCTGGATAAATAGAGTTATAGAAAATCACGAGGATTCATCACTTAAAGAAAAAATTAGAGAGGAAATCCGAGAGTTTTGCAAAGACTTTCCTTTATATCCTGAATAATGCCTGCGCAACTTATTGATGGTCAAAAAATAGCTAAGGATAAATACATAGCTTTGCAGCTGGCAATAGCTAAACTTGATTTTCAGCCAGGTATAGCTACAATTGTTACAGAGGATAATGCGGCATCAAAACTGTATGCTTCAAAAAGAGGAGAAATAGCAAAGAGTATTGGCATGTATTCTGAAGTTCATGATTTAGGTGGATCTTCCAAAGATGAAGATATTATCAGACTTATTTCAAATCTCAACAAGGATGTAAAAATTCACGGTATAATTGTTCAGATGCCCCTCCCAAAAAATGCAGACATCAGTGCTGTTCTGGGATCTCTCAATCCTAAAAAAGACGCGGATGGGATGCACCCCTCTAACCTTGGAAACTTGTTTTTAGGCACCCCCCTTATAATCCCTGCTGCAAGTAAATCTATACTTGAGCTAATAAATTCAACAGGAATTAGTCTTCCAGGCACGAAGCTTACTGTTATAGGGAGTGGTCTTGCATCAGGAAAACCAACTGCGATTCTTCTTCAAAATAAAGGAGCTGTAGTTACTGTATGCAATTCCAAAACAAAAAATCTAAAGAGCCACACTCTTGATGCAGACATAGTTATTGCTTCTGTGGGCAAAGTAAAAATACTCACTGAAGATATGATAAAAGAAGGAGCAATTGTCATTGATGCTGGAATAAATATAGTGGACGGAAAGATTATAGGAGATGTTGATTTCGAAGCTGTGTCTAAAAAAGCGGCGTATATTACACAAGTCCCAGGCGGACTTGGCCCTCTTACTTCTGCAAGTCTCCTCGAGAATGTAATTTTCCTTGCAACACACTAACTATCTTGGGACAATGTGGACGAATGCTTCCTCTATCCCTTCCAGAGCTTCAATATCATCTCGTACTTCTTCCTGTATTTTATGAACAAGAGTTACTGTGTCTTTCTCATCTACATAAATTTCAATTTCAACGTGGACTTGATTTCCAACATAATGAGGTCTTACTGCTCCAATACCGATAACTCCTCTTACTTCTTTAGCAGTGTTTCGTATAGATTTCACCATCTCAGGATCAGGGGTGCCCCCCATTAAATAATTCATATTCTCACTGGCTATTCTATATCCTGCCCACAAAATAAAGAAGGCAACCAGGCCTGCCGCGATGCTGTCAGCCAGAGGGAAATACTGTGCCCCTATAACTCCTATAAGCGCAACAGCAGAAGAAATAGAGTCATATCTCCCGTCAATTGCAATCGCTTTGATAGAAGGACTCCTCAATTTTTCGGAGACTTTTGTGTGATATATAGACATAAGAGCTTTAACAATGACACTCATTGCCAGAACTCCTATTGCCAGCCAGCTGAAAAACACATCAGTCGGATTTATGATTCTTGAAACTGCCGCTGTGATAATTTCATATGCTGCAAGTCCTGCAAAAAGTGCTACGATGAGCCCGGCAACTGGCTCTGCTCTCCTATAGCCATACATATGCCCCGGGTCTGCCTTCTTCCTAGATATTTTGAAAGATATTGCTACTGCAATGGCAGTTAGTACATCTGTTAGTGAGTTAATTGCATCAGATATTACCGCAAGACTGCCTGTGCTAATTCCAACAACAAGTTTTAAAACAAATAATATAGTGTTTACTACAACTCCAATGGTAGTTGCAATATTTCCGGCCTTTTCCATCAACTGACTTTGATATTACATGGAGCTTAATTAAGCTTTCTGTCCTGTCCAGCCCCAAACCTTATAAAAACAAATTCTTTAGAGTGAAATATGATTGATCTCTTGGTAAGCGTTATAATTTTGCTTTTTCTGGCAAGGCTTTGCGGCGCTCTTGCTGAAATTCTTGGTCTTAGTGCAATAGTTGGGGAGATATTTGCAGGAGTTGCTGTTGGCTCCACACTCTTCCCTCAGCTCACCCATTTTTTTACTGAATCAGTTCTTCTAGAGGGAATGGCAGATATAGGAATTATTTTTCTTATCTTTTTAGTTGGTCTAAAAATAAATCTTAAATCATTTGAGAAATTTCTTAGAGCTGGCGCAGTTATAGCTATGTTTGGGGCCTTTGTACCTTTCTTTGCAGGAACTTATCTTGGCTTTGCATATTTTTCATGGAATCCTGTGCAATCATTGTTTTTAGGCGGAATAATGATGGCCTCCAGTATGGCAATCGCAGGCAGGATGCTGTATGATTCCAGGCTTCTGAATAAAAGAGTGGGGACTTTGGCGATTGACGCTGTTCTGGTGGGGGAGCTCTTGTCTCTATTGATGCTCATATTCCTTGTTCAGCTTGTAAACACTTCTACTTTTAGTCTACAGAGTCTTGCAAAATCAACAGTTTATGTCGCAGTGTTTTTTGCAGCAGTAATTCTCTTAGGGAAATATATCAGCAAATATATAGAAATCCTCGGAAGATTCCTTAACTTGCGTGTCAAGGAAGGACTCCTTTCGATGGTGATTATACTTGTATTTTCATTATCCTTAATTGCAGAAGCAATAGGTGTTTCCATGGTTATAGGTGCTTTTCTTGCAGGTCTGGTTTTGCATGAGAGACATCTGAAAAAAATAGAGCATGAAATATACAGTATGGCATATGGTCTGTTTATCCCCTTATTTTTCGCCCTCCTTGGAGTCTATGTTAATCTCTTTGAGATGATAGCCATGTGGCCTCTTTTGCTTAGTATATTTTCTGTTGCAATTATATCAAGATTGTTTAGTGCATACTTAGGTGCAAGAGTTTCTGGAATGAACAGTCGGAATTCTCTTATTATATCTCTTGCAATGAGTCCGCGTGCTGAAGTAGCTTTTATAATATCCAGCGTTGCACTCCTTAACGGTGTCTTCAGTAGTTCCGTTTATTCCGCTGTGATTGGAGCCTTGATTCTTACTATTGTAGTTGTTCCGCCTGTTTTTAGGAGAATTGTCTGGACAAAATGATTGCAGGTTTCCCTTTAGAAAGTGTAGGCATTTTTATTATATCTATTGCAATTTTATTGAAAGGGGCAACTGTGTTTACACGCAGGTCTGTGTATATAGCAAGACAAATTGGGGTATCTGATTTTGCAATAGGTCTTACACTCGTTGCATTTTCAACTTCTCTTCCTGAGCTAGCTATATCCATGACTGCATCTTTGTCCGGGTCTGACGGAATAGCCATTGGCAACATAATTGGCTCAAATATAGCAAATATTGGTCTTATAATAGGTCTTGCTGCTATTTTCATGCCGCTTGTTCTTAAGAAAGAAGACTTTAAACAGGCGCTTTTGATGATAGCCGTCCTCTTTCTTGGTTCAATTTTCATGTACAATGGACTGTCACGATTAGAAGGTCTTATCTTGGTTTCAGTTCTTATTGCCTATGTAATAAATGCATTGAGGCAGGGAAAAGTTGGAACCGTAAAAGCTTCGAAAGGCAGGTCTCTATCCTCAAACCTGTTCTTTGCCTTTGCTGGAGCCGGAGCAGTCGTCGTAGGAGGTAAATTTGTTGTTGATTCTTCAATAGTAATTGCTAGATGGGCAGGGATATCTGAAGTACTCATAGGAATCACTATAATTGCAATAGGGACTTCCCTTCCTGAACTTGTTACATCTATTATTGCGGCAAAAAATAATATGCCAGGAATGGCCATTGGTAATATCATAGGAAGTAATATCTTCAATATTGCGGCAGTGCTCGGACTAACTTCTTTGATATCTCCGATATCAGTATCTCTTGATGTATTTCTCTTCGATATACCCGCAATGATGCTCTTCTCTATCATTTTAGCTTCATTCATGTATTTTGGAGCCAATAGAATCAGCAAAAAGAGCGGTATGTATCTTCTGACACTTTATGTAATATATCTAGGGGCTCATGTATTCTTCTTCTGACAGACAAAGCCTTAAATATAATAACCTTTAACTCAATTTATTCTTTGATATGACAACAAGTTCTGTAATAGCAACACGATTAAAACAAGGAGACCTCTTTCTTCTAGATGGTAAGGGAGATGAAATCTTTAAGGTAAAAAAGCTAAATACTTCTTCTCCCGGTAAACATGGTCATGCCAAAGTGCGCATAATGTATGTTAATTTCTTCACAGGCTCGGGCGGAGAAGTCACATACAGCGGTCACAAAGAGATGGATAAGCCTGTTATTGAAAAAGAAAGATCACAAATAATTTCAATTACACCTGGGAAGACCTCAAATGACCCTAACGTTCCTCATGTCCCTGCGGAGCTTCAACTTATGCATCTAGAAACTTTTGAGACTTACGAACTTCCTTGCCCTAGTGAAATTCCAGAGCCAGATTTGGTAGTTGGTAAAGAGGTTGAAGTCCGCAAATTTGAAAGCAGGAAGTGGATTGAGAAGCTCATCTAATTCTGATGGACTTTTATTTGAATAAATTTTGCAGATTGTCTGGAGCAAGAAATTCTGTAAAGGAGAGCAAGGTAATTTTTCTTGGAGTACCCTATGACTGGTCAACTATAGATAGACCAGGTTCCCGATATGGTCCTTTGCATATACGAAAATCTTTTGAGCAGTTCCTAGGTTATGATTCAACTAGTGAGAAGGACTTGTATGAAAGCCTTCTCCCCTGCGATTTAGGTGATATTGCAGTAGTTCCTGGAGATTACACTGAGACTCTTAAAAGGACGGAGGAAACACTTGGAAAAATTCTCTCTGAGAATAGCAAAGCTTTCCTGGTGGGATTGGGAGGAGAGCATTCAATTACATATTCCTTCCTCAAATCTCTTAGGAAAGTAAATGAGGACTTTGTAGTTGTCAGTTTTGACGCACATCCTGACCTAAAAGAAGACTACATGGGGAATACTGAGACTAATGTAACATATCTCCGGAGGGTGTGTGACTTTGTAGAACCTTCTTCTATAATTCTTGTTGGAATCCGTGATGCAGACCGGGATGAAATGGATTATGTGAAAAAGAATAATATCACTCTTCTGCATGGGAAAGNNAAGAAGACCTAGGAGAGGCACTTTCAGCCTTCAAACAGGCAATACAGGGGAAGAAACTTTACATTACAATAGATGTTGATGTTCTTGACACAGCTATAGCTCCAGGTACTTCAAGTCCCTCTCCTGGTGGTTTGAGCATGGACGAAATGAAGTCATTTCTTGATATATGTATCCCGCAGGCTATTGGAATGGATATAGTTGAAGTTTCACCCCCCTTTGATGTAGGTGAAACAACAAGTTTTACTGCTGCGAAACTTATTTATTATGCACTGAGTTTAAAAGCATGATATGGCTATAGAAACATCCCTTCTTTTGCTGGTAATTCTCATAGTCATCGGCTTCATTATTTACAGAATGGTCAGGGGAATTTGGACTGTTCTCCTGTGGGTTCTCATAGCTGGAGGGGTATTGTACGTAGTATATTACCTATTATAAGATGGTACTTGAATCATTATTTACTGTGGAAGAAGCCAAGCAGGAACCTTCTAATCTCTTTCTTCTTGGAGTAGTAATATCTACAGTTGCACTTTGGCTGTCATTTTATATATTTCCACAGGGAGCCAGCACATGGATGCTCTTTATTATAACTCTAGCAATTGTGCCTCTTATGCACAAGGCTTTCATGGGGGAGGAGGCAAAGGATATGGCTCACAGCAAGAAACTATTGAGAGGCCACCTTCCAATCATAAAAATGTATCTCTACCTATTTTTAGGAATCTTTGTATCTCTTTTATTCTGGTATATTTTTCTGCCTACTCATTTACTTGAGATAATCTTTTCTGTTCAAATGAATGTTGCAAGCACAATTCTCACAGACGGTGCAATTCTCATAATGAGCCTAAAGGTTCTTACTTTGTTCATGCTTCTAACTTTTATATATGGGGCAGGCGGAATTCTTATACTTGCATGGGATGCAGCCCTGACTTCAGTGATTGTTGGTAATCTTCTTAAGCATGTGATTCTTGGAAGCTATGTTCCTGGAATGGCCGCAATTTTGCTTCCTGCTGTATTTCAAATTATAGCTTACTCGATAGCAGCAGTTGCTGCAGGAATATTGTCGGTTGCTTTTTACAAAGGTCATTTGAAAGGAAAGTTAGCAAAATATATACTGATTGATTTTACAGTCCTCAGTTTGGTCGCTCTAGTTATGCTTGCAGTAGGGGCACTAATTGCACAGGGAGTTGTCGCATAGATGGTTCTAGAGATGATTATGAAGCCGGAATATGCACAAAAAAGTCCAATTAAAACTCTACTTCTTGGCTTTGGGGTATCATCTGTTGCTTTATGGATTTCATATCTAGCTACTCTATGGCTACCAACATACATTTTCCCTGAGCATGCGAATTCCTGGTTCTTGTTCCTAACAGCTGTGGCTCTTATACCTTTTCTTAATAAAATATATTTGATTGAGGAGAGGGAAGATGAACGAATTTCTGAAAAAAATATATTCAGACGTCACGAGGACCTTCTCTTTATTTACATATTTCTTTTCCTTGGTATGATACTTTCATTCTCATTTTGGTTTACAATACTTCCATTAAAAATTTCTCAGATAGTGTTCTCCGGTCAGGTTGCGGAGATTTACAGAATCCAGGGTCTTAAAACAAGCTTGTCAGGAGCTCTCATAGCTACAGGAGCTGGAGCGATTACAGGAAATATTTTTGCAAAAATAACAGGATATGCAACCACACGAGTAGCGTTTTTGAAGCTTGTAATGTTCAATAATATGAGGCTTCTCTTACTTTTCATGGTCTTTTCCTTTGTATTTGGAGCAGGAGCGATTCTTCTTCTTACCTGGAATGCTGCAGTTGTCGGCGTTGCCATGGGCTTCATAATTAGGGACAGTATACTTGTGTCTGGTAGCGTTCTTCTAAAAAGCGCCTTCTATCTAAAAGAGCTTCCATTTAGTTTTATGTCATTTTTCCTTCACGGTATTTTTGAAATAGTTGGATATTTTGCGGCTGCGATTTCAGGAGGAATTTTTTCAGTTGCAATACTCAGAGGAATGCATAAGACAAAACATTTCAAAACTATTCTAAAGGACGTTGTATTTTTCCTAGTTCTGGCCCTTGCTCTTGTCGGCATTGGGGCTGTTCTGGAGGTCTATGTAACTCCGCTTCTCTGATGACAACATATATTCTGGATGCCTCTGCAATTCAAAGCGGTTTCGAAGCCCTCGGATTTTCCGAAGATTTATTTTCAACACCTAGTGTGATTGAAGAAGTCCGCAACAAATTTCTTGCATACAATTTGAGCCTTGCAGTTTCCCTGGATAAAATAAAATTGGAACTTCCTGCTGAAAACTACATAAATCATGTTTCTGAAACCGCAAGGAAGAGTGGGGACAGGCTATCTGATAATGATATTGGTTTAATTGCTCTTGCTCTTAAGAGAAAGTCTGCAGGGCGTGTCAGGATTGTTACGGACGATTACGGAATTCAAAATGTATCCTCCCTTCTAGGAATAGACTTTCTTCCTATGGGGACTGAAGGAATAAAGGAAATAATAGAGTGGGTGTACTATTGTCCAGCCTGTTTTAAAAAACACAGCCCAAATATGGACATTTGTGATGTGTGCGGAACAAAAATAAAACGGAAAAAACGTGCCTAAATTCGTGAGAATAAATCCTCAAGCATGTGTCTTTTTTCAATATAAAGCATCACTATTGCCTGAGCAAGCCCCAAAACTAAAGGACCAATAATTATTCCTTTGAATCCCATTACAAAAGGTCCCCCGAAAAAACCAAGCAATATCAGCAAAGGATGTATATCTGCATCTCTTCTCACAAGTTTTGGTCGTATATAGAAATCAGGAACTATTGTTAGCATAAGAGATCCATATATTAAAATCAGTATTCCTTGCATAGTCCCGCCTGGTAAAAGGGCCATATACCACAGCCCCATAGGGACATACATCAGCCAAGGACCTAA
>DAFN01000018.1:18257-20927 GCA_002495465.1 archaeon UBA55
GAGGAAGGATACAACAAACATCATTCCTACCAGGAAACCGAGCGTTAAGAGAGAAGGTCTTAAAATAGCCCAGAAACCAATAGCCGCCAGACCTGCAATAATTACAGATGTAAGCAGGTGCCCTATGAAAAGTCCATAAAATATTTTGTCAATTGTTGACATGAGTTCGTGGAGGAATTTTTCTCTCGATGGAATATGCTTCCTTATGAGTTCCATCAGTCTTGGACCCTCATAAAGGAAGTAGAAAGTTGCTACAAAGAAGAGTGCAAGACTTATAGAGGTCTCAAGGAACCATGTCGGCTGTGTCACCTGACTCCACAAGGCGTCAGTTGCAGAACTTATAAGCCTCCCTAATTCTGATCCTAGACGTTCACTCACAACGCCGAAGCCGGCGGAATCCAGACCACTTTTCAGTCCCTCAGTAAAACTTCCAGACTGGATCATACCGAAGTTTTCAATCAGCCACTGAAGAATAACATTCAGGCTGTATATCAGTATGTATATCACTGGAAGTGCAACCAAAAGAACTGATGAAAGACAGGCAGTGAGATATTTTCTTCCGGCTTTTCTGTCTCCTCCGCTAAAATAACCGGCCAGAGGATAAATAATGTAAGCCATTGCAAAGCTGACAAGAAGGAGCCCTACAAAATTCCACATAACCATCGCCGCTCCGCCCAGTATTGCTAAGAGAATAAAGATACCTACAAATCTCCATCTGTGTATTGCCATAAACATCAATAAGTACATATATTTAAAAGTCTTTTTATTGTACATGCGAAGAGAAAAAACCTTCTTTAGTGCTAAAAGTATCATTCCGCTTGTCCTAGTTATCGTAGCTGCCGTATTTCTCTTCTGGAATTTTTACACACCAGAGGTATATAGGAATGATCTTGTACTCAGTATGACGGCAAACATTAGCTATTCAAACACAATCCCTATAATAGAAGATGGAGATTCTCCGCTTCCGGCAAACATGTCAGTTATAACCTACAACATACCCTCTGATTTTGAAGCTCAGACAGTTCTTTTGTCAGGAATTACTGAGCCCTATTCATTCCATACAGATAAATTTGGGAACAAGTATAAGAAACTGATATTTCAAAATCCAGAACTTGGGATTAACTATTATGAATTATGGGCAATCGTGGAAGTCTTGCCAATAAGTTTTGAAATACCGCCCTCATCTGTAGGAAATGTCAATGAAGTTCTTTCAGAATATAAAGAAGCTAGCGAAATGGTTCAGAGCGATTCTTCTTCAATAATTTTGCTTGCAGAGGAAATAACACAGGAGGCAGAAACACAATTTGAGGAAGCAGTGGCTATCAACCACTGGGTTTATACTAATATAAATTATGATAGCACCTACATAAACGTGACAAATGATGCACTGTGGACATACGAAAATAGAGTAGGTGTCTGCACAGAATACGCTCACCTTACTAGTGCCCTTATGCGAGCCAGAGGAATTCCTGCCAGAATAGCATATGGAGCTGCACCATATGACTACCCAGACGGATGGCTGCCACATACATGGGTAGAAGCCTACTTTAATGGGACATGGTACCCTTTTGACCCGACTTGGGACCTATCAGGACGCCTGGATGCAACTCACATAAAAATGGCATCTCTGCCAGACCAATCTTATGTGTTCATAAATGTTACTTTAAGTGGAAAAAACATTGATCTTGGAAGTCTTTCGCAGTCAAAACTTCAAGTTGAAATTATTGATTCACAGGAAGAAAGCCCTAAACTTGACTGGGAAATATTGAGAAAATTAGCCTGATTATTTAGGCTTATATCTCAAAAAGGCTCCAATTCCAACTCCCAATTTATAAAATTGAAGCCCTAGCTGGGAGGAGGTTCCAATTATTTCTACAGAAGTTCCCATAGTGTTTGCAATTTCTGTCAGTTCATCTGCAATATCAATATTTTCTGCCTCAGGTTCAAGCGCCATTTCACAGCGCCTGCAATTTTTCTCATCAATATATTCTTTTCCGCACTGTTCGCATACATATATTGATACTGGCTTGTCAAGTTTTTCCGATATTAGAAGAAGTTCAACTGCTCCCTGTGCTAGCAAATCTTTTACATGAAGATATCCGATTGTTGCCAGTCCCTTCTTTTTTGATATTTCCTCAAAATACTTTTCAAGAAGTTTTTTCTCTTGAATTATCTCAGATTCTGCTATTATGTCATCTGACTTGTGTAGCATTTCATCAATTCCGGATTTTCCTGTGTAGCCTGTATCTACAATTCCCAGAATTTTGTTGGAAAGTTCTGGACGCAGGTGACCTGCATCAAGAAAGTCATTCTTTGTAGGACCTGGACCTCCGAGTACAATTCCCTTAAGATTTTCTATATCTCCGAGTTCTTTATTTGCAGCTTCAGATACTTTTTTATAGAAATCCTGTGCCATTCCCTCAATAACGCGTTCAAACCTCTGTGCGGACTGGCCTCCTGCTCTGAATTTACCTGGGACAAGAGAATCGAGAGAAGTTAGTATTTCAATTCTTCTCCCTTTTAGAGTCCCGATGTCTGCATCACGTCTATCTACAAGAATTATTCCATAAGTATCATGGTGCTCCAGCAGGTCAAGCAGAGGTTCTAAAACAAATGTTTTTGAGCACCTGTAGAGATTGATACTCTGTTTTTCAGGGGGTATTATTGTTT
>DAFN01000018.1:20940-27818 GCA_002495465.1 archaeon UBA55
TATATTTCCACAGAAAATAGCCAGACCATTATCTGGAGTCTTTTTGAATAGTCTTAATTCTCCAATTATTTTCTCAAGAGAATTTGTAACATGTTTTTTTGTTGCCTTGGACTTAATATTTGATGCAGTTCCTATTTCCTCAGATAGGAGTCTGATAGTCTTATCCATATTATACCCTGCTGAAATGTAGACTGTAATAAACTCAGTATGCCGGCCTTTGAGTGAGCCTAAATATTTTAGTTTCTTTTTCAGTTCAAATTCTTGCTGTGTCATTCTTCTATCCACACCTCAGTACCGTCGCTGAGCTTAATCGAATCTCCACTCCCTTTTCCTGTTTCAACAGACAGTGCACGGGAGGCTCCTTGTAAATCCAGAAGTATCGGTTTAAGAAGCTTTTCATCGCAATCAATAATAACTTTGCTTATTTCAGTACCTAAAGATAGACCTTTACCTTGTTTGTACTGCCTAACAGCAGCAACGATAGAAACCAGAAAATCACCTGTTTTTTCTGAATTTTCATCTATTAATGACTTGTCAAATTCAGGCCAGCTTTCAAGATGGATACTTGGACTTCCTTTCTTTTTGAAAAAGATTTGATACAATTCCTCTGTAATATGTGGCATGAAAGGAGCCATCATCTTTATACACTGAATGGAAGCCTCTCTAAGGGTGTATTGAGCCCCTGTGCGCTCGTCTTTTCCGTATTTATCGGGATTATACAAGCGATCCTTTGCAATTTCAAGGTAGTTGTCGCAAAAGGTGCCAAGATAGAATGATTCTACTGCACTCTTTGCCTTTGAATACGCGTAGACATCAAAAGACTCTGTGGATTCCTTCACAAGTTTTGCAAGTTTAGAGAGAAGCCATTTATCAAGAACTCTAGTGCTTTTCTTGCCTTCCTTGTAATCCTCAAGATGCATATTGGAGAATTTCGTAGCATTCCACATTTTGTTAACGAATTTAACTCCTGTAACAAGGTCCTTCTCCTGGAAGGGCATATCATCCCCTAGTTTTGAGCCAGCGGCCCAGAAACGAATTGCATCTGCGCTATATTTTTCAATCATATCTTGAGGCCTGATGACATTTCCGCGGGATTTACTCATTTTTCTTCCACGTGGGTCAAGCGCCCAGCCAGATATTGTAACATCTTTCCAGGGAATACTATCTTCATGGAAATGGCTTTTCACAACAGTGTTAAACAACCAAAATGCAATAATATCGTGCGCCTGCGGCCTCAAATCCATGGGGAACAACTTGTCTTTAAGTTTTGGATGAAGTCCAATAGCTAGCTGGGGACTTAAGGAAGAAGTAGCCCATGTATCAAGAGTATCCTGTTCTGGAATGAAGTTCTTGCTTCCACATTTGCATGGCTTTTTAGGAGAATCCTTTAAAGGATCTATAGGCAGGTCCTTTTCAGCAGGAAGTAAAATTTCCTCACAGTCACTACAGTACCACACAGGGATTGGAACTCCAAAGTATCGCTGCCGTGAAATGCACCAGTCCCATTGAAGACCTCCAACCCAATTATCATAGCGGTTTTTCATGAACTCAGGGGTCCAGTTAAGCTGCTTGCCAATCTCAATGAATTTGTCTTTTAAATGCAGATATTTTATGAACCACTGTACAGAATTTATTATTTCAATAGTAGTTCCACAGCGTTCATGGGTGTTTACGGAATGAGTAATCGCTTTCTGACTCTTTATGAGCTTGGAAGCCTTCAGGTCAGAAAGAATGGCCGCTCTGGCTTCATCTATTTTCATTCCGGCGTATTTTCCGGCAGATTCAGTCATTTTTCCGTCCTTTCCTATAGATTCTATAAGTTCCAGATTGTGCGCAAGGTACCACTCTATGTCAGTAAGATCCCCAAATGTGCAGCACATTACAATACCTGTCCCTTTATCAGGATCTACACGACTATCTTCACGGATTTCAACTTCCTGATTGAAGAGAGGGACTATTACCTTCTTCCCAAGAAGTTTCTTGGCTCTCTTGTCATCAGGGTGAATAAAAATAGAAACGCAGGAAGAAAGAAGCTCAGGTCTTGTTGTAGATATCACTAAGTCTGAACCATCTTCAAGCTTGAAGATAATGTCACTAAATGTACTCTCAAATTCTTTGTCGTCCATTTCGACCTGAGAAACCGCCATAGTACATTTAGGACACCAGGTTATTGGAGCCTCTTTTCTGTACTCATGACCTGCAAGATACAGGTCAATAAAAGACTTCTGTGATATTCTTCTGGAATGCTCATCAATCGTTGAATAGAACAATGACCAGTCACAGCTCATTCCAATTTTTTTCCAGTCCTGAATATATTTTGGTCTTAAATCTTCTAAAACCTTCAAACACATTTTGATAAATTTCTCTCTCCCGATTTTTTCAGCCTTGACGCCTTTTATTTTCTCTACAAGAAGATTTGTTGCAATACCATTATCGTCTGTTCCAAAAGGATAAAACAAATTATAGCCTCTCATTCTTTTGTATCTGGCAATAAAGTCCATTTGAGAATAAGAAAATGTATGGCCAATATGCATTTCTCCTGAAACTGTAGGAGGAGGTGTATCTATAGAAAAGATCGGCTTTTTGCTCTTGGGATCAAATTTGTAAATTTTTTCTGAATCCCAGAACTCCTGCAGCCTTTGTTCGGCTTCTTTTGAGTCGTATATTTTTTTCTCTGCCATTCTGAAACAAATAGATAAGATGATATAAAAACTTAGCAGGTCAGACCCCAGTTATCCTTATTGGTTTTGGGCTGCCAAAGGTCTTCAGAGTTGACTGGTCGTGGTCTTTCATTGATATGACCATCCCGTCTTCGGCTGCTATTGTTCTTATACCAGTAGTGTCGTTAACTCGCTTTGCTTCCCCAATAGGTCCGACTTTTAAAATTCTGAGACCGAAATAACTCATTATTGCAAGTTTCGGCTTAACAGCATCAACAAGCTTTATTATGTCATCAGTGCAGAGATGATAAGGAATACGTTCATTTCCAGGACGTGTTGCATTCATAATCAAGACGTCAGTACCTTTAAATTGCTCTGAAAGTCCGTCAAAATATGAAGTGTCAGAAGTGTAGGAAATTGTTCCGCATTTTGCCTTCATTTTAAAACCAATTGTAGTAGAATCTTTATGCTCAGCTCCAGTAAAAAGAAAATCAACACCATTCACGACCGCAAGATCCTCCCTTGCCATATTTAGGCACTCAAAAACCTGTCTTTTGTGACAATCTGAGATAATTGGGCCATTTTCCTCAACTTTCTCAAAAATAGATTGTGAACCAATTACAGATCCCCGCTTCTCTGTAAGTCCGCGAGTCATTGCTTCGATTGCAACATTTGTTTCAGTGGAGTGATCAACGTGAGCGTGGCTTACAAATATTGCATCAACTTTTTGAGGATCCTGTCCGAATTGCTTTGACCTTGCAAGATATCCAGGACCAGGATCAACTGCAAGATTCATCTCCTCAAGATTCAACCTAAATCCTCCAGTTGCACGTTTCTGAGTTATGGTTGACCATCGTCCTCCGCCGGTTCCAAGAAAAACAATCTCATTCATGCAAAAACTTTGTAAATGCGTCTTTATTAGAGTTTGGATAGAAGGTTTTATTTATCACTGGCAAGATTTTGAGCTATTATGGGTCCTTAGCTCAGCTCAGTAGAGTGCCGCTTTCGCATGGCGGAGGCCGCGAGTTCAAATCTCGTAGGGTCCACTATATTTTTTCCAGAACAAGATTGTGCAATTTATCATTTGCACTCGCAAGAACATTTGTAGTATTCACTTTAAAATTGCTAAAATCAAAATCTTTGTTTTCAAAATCACTTACAGAGCAGCCGGCCTGTCTACATATGTATATAGCTGCAGAAACATCAATAAGTCTTGGGACGCCAGCGTGCATAAGAAAATCAAAGCTTCCGTCAGCAACACTGCAAAATTCCAGCGCAAGAGAACCGTAAGTCCTGTAATTTCGTGTGGACATACAAATTTTTGAGACAGTATCGCGTCCTTTTTTGGAAGAATCCGGAGCTCTATGCAAGAGAGAAGACCTCAAGTCAGTAGAACTGTTCCCTTTTATTTTCTGTCCATTTTTGAAGGCACCCTTTTCAGATGCAAAATATGTATTGCCACTGACGACGTTGTGAACGTAGCCTGCAATTGGTTTGAAGTTCAGGTCGAGAATTCCTAAAGATACTGAAAAATAGCCAACTCCTTTCTTAAAATTGAAAGAACCGTCAAGAGGGTCAACAACAGCGTAATATTCAGGTTTTTCTACCTCGAGAAGTCCCTGTTCTTCAGTAAGTATGGAAAATTTGCCGGCATTGTTAAAGGAATCTACAATAGCCTTTTCAGCTTCAATGTCTGCAAGCATTGTAATATCACCGCCTGCTCCGACCATTACCTCCTGCTTTCCCTCTTCAGTAAGATAATATGATTTCAGAACACCCGAGGCTTTCTCTCCAATTTCAGTCAGTAGTTTTTCCCAGTTCATTTCGTATCTGTCTTTCTGCTAAGCTTTTTCCCCTCATGTTCAATGTCTTCAAGGAGCTCTTTTATGTGATTCTCCTTCCAGCCATACGATTTTAAATGCTCAGTTATGTAGTGCGTATCATGACCTTGTTTTATGGCTACCTTGACATAATTTTTCATTTTAGTATGAGTTTCCTTCTTCAAGGACTTGCCAATCATTCTGAAAAAAACTTTACGATATTTTCTTGCTTCTTCATCATTAAGAATAACATATGTTATGTAAGAACTGAGCAGTATAAGGATGGCTAGACCAATGGTCCACGAAATACTTGGATATTCATCAGAAAGAAGAAATTCATCAAATTCCCAATCAGATTCATTGATAGCAGGAATATCTCCACTTATTGAGGCTGGTTGTTCTAGATCAGATCTAAAATCAGGTGCAAAGATGCTAAGAGACCTTGCAAAAGGAGAGTATGTAGCTCCTTGCTCATTCGTGCACTTTACAGTCCAGGACAATAAACCAGGAGAAACTACTACATCAGAAAAGCGATTTGACTGGTTTGTGAAAAAAATTGTTGATTTTTGGTTTCCTATACATTGGAAATTTAAAAACAATTTATTTATTCAACGTCTTCTTCGCAGATTATCACCTCTTCATTTCTACTATCCAGAGTATACATTACATTTTTTAAAAGATTATTATGATTGGTCATTGTTAGATACTCACGATGGATTAACTGATANNAGAAAAAAATTGTTGATTTTTCTCTGGCAACCCCATCAATTAACAAGGTGCATGCGTCCAATTCTCCAGCATATGACAAGTCATAGACAAAGCTCACATTTGAGGTAATAAGCTCACTCATATGGGCGGGAGACTTTAGACTCACAGAAAGGTGTGTAGTCAGTGGTATGAACTCTACAGTTAAATTCATCACTCCTTTTGATCTCGCACTGTAACCATTTGAATTTAGGCAACTGACATACCAGGTCCAGTTTCCTCTTTTAAGGACTACATCAAAGGAATTATTGGCGTTTGCATCTACACTCGTTGATTGATTCTCGAATGTATCGTTAGTGAAAAGAGAGCAACCTACAACAGGACTTATGCTGGAAACATAATATTTGAATGTAATATCATTTATCAGAAGTTTGGAATTATTTTCAGGGGAAATCGCTGTTACGTTTATTTGAGTCGACTCAGCTTCTGATTCGTGGCTCAAAATGCCTGACCACTCTGTATAATTATTACGATCAGTACAGCTGGCATTCCAAAGCCAGTCTCCTTTTGCGAGATAAAACTGGAAGGACAGTTTAGAATTGTTCTGGACGTTTGTAGACTTGGATGTGTATTCCCCCCCTCCGACGTCTATTCTGCATTCCCTGAGACCGGAATGTAAGTCATATGGAACGAAGGAGAATGTTGAAAGGCCGCTACTGTTGTCACTTGTTTCATTAAAGCTTCCTATGACCGGCTTTGTTACATCCTCCTCTACAGTAAGGGTACGAGGCGTACTTGAGTTTCTGCGATTAGTGAATGTATCCATACATTCAACTTTCCAAGTATAAGTCCCGTTTGTAATATTGATATCTCTAAAGTAGTTGTCAGTATTGTTGTTTATATTCTGATTTATTTTCGCTACGGAACTATTGAGCCAGAGCTTGCACCATAATATTTCGGAGGCATCAATTGCTTTGAATGTAAAATTAACATACTCGAAATAAGATTTATAACCCTGAACAGGAGAAGACACACTTATCTCTGGGCTATTGCTTTCAAGAGCATATGCAAAATTCCCAAACAGAAATAAAGCCAGCAAACACCCAAGTATAAGTCCTGCCTGTTTCATAATTCGTTTAAAGCGACCGCCGTTAAAAGCATTTCTGTCCAATCAAAACTTTTAAATGCAGATGAATACACAATATTGCTTATGAATATAACAGCAAGAGGTAGTGCGTATTTCATATTGTTAGCTTTCTTTTTATTAAGTGCAGGAATGCTTGCCTCTGAATCTGAGATGACTGCGAAACTTACAGGAAAAGTGGTTGGAGCACCTGACTGCATTGCTACCTTGAAAATGACACCAGGACATGCTGAGATTGTCCTTGCCCCAGGAAGTTCTGCGGAAACAACACTCACAATCAGTGATGTTCAGTGTGGAGCATCATATATACGGCTTGAAATAGAGGATCTGCCATCAGAATATTTTGCCTTTGCCCCCTCCTACTTAAGAACATTGACACCAGGAGATACTGGAAGATTCATAATCTATCTTGACATACCGCTTGATGCTGAATACAAGGCCTATACAGCAACATACAAGCTTTACACCAGTGAAGGACGCTACGCAGGACCTGAACTCACTCTTTCAATAGAGGATGTGAAAAAACCTCAGTTTAGCGCCAGGACAGAG
>DAFN01000018.1:27878-31913 GCA_002495465.1 archaeon UBA55
GCCAGGACAGAGTCAATTACAGAAGGAAGTCCTGCGGAGAAAGAGTCAATGGGTAACAAGCAGTTCTGGTGGTTGATTATGCTAGGAGCTGTAGTCTTTGTGGCTGCAATATATGCATCAGAGTATTTTGAGAAGAAAGTTCACGAAAACGAAACAAAAAGAAAAGGACCAAGCCAAGGGAAAACCACACTCAGATCCCTCGTAAAAAAGGACAAGAAGCAGGAAGAAGGCAAGATAGAAAGAGTCTCAAAAGCTCTGAAGAAAGTAAAGAGGAGATAAACAAAAGCTTTTTAAGCAAGTTGAAAGAAAGAGGGTAACCTATTATGAAAGACAGCTTTGCTACAGCAATTATGGACGAACTGGAGAGAGCAGGACGCGGAAAGGACGAGAAATTCCTAGGGAATATATCCCGACTAATGGGAAAACCGCGAAAAAATCTTGCCAGTGTTAACCTTTCAAAACTTGACAGAATCACAAAAAAAGGGGAAGTTATTGTAGTCCCGGGGAAACTATTGGGAACGGGCTCACTAGATCACAAACTAGAGATATACTCATTTGGAGCATCCAAAGCGGCTGTGGTAGGTGTGGAGAAGTCAGGGGGAAGCATTTCCTCTATACTTGAAATTGCAAAGAAACATCCAAAAGGGACTGGAGTAAGGATAATAAAATGACAATCATAGACGGAACAAATTTGAGACTTGGGCGTCTTGCAAGCAGTGTTGCAAAACGAGCACTGAGAGGAGAAGAGATTATAATATTAAATACTGAGAAGTGTGTTATAACCGGGAAAAAACTGAGTGTAATTAAAGATAAACGAGAGATGAGACAGATAGGAAGCAGATACAAAGGACCCTTTCTGCCAAAAAGAGCAGACAGGATAGTCAAACGAGCTATAAGAGGGATGCTTCCCTATAAAAAGAAAAGAGGGCGAGAAGCTATGGGAAGAATCAGGACCTATATTGGTATACCTGAGGAATTTAAAGATCAAGTAAAGGACCTAGAGACTCTAGAAAACGCAGAACTCGGAGCTGTCATGAAGAAAAACTACATAACAGTTGAAACTCTCTCTAAGGAAGCAGGATACATATTATAATGGCAAAGAACTCTGATATAGGTATAATATCAACTGGAAAGAAAAAAACAGCAACAGCAAGAGCGAGTTTTAAAGCAGGAAATGGGAATATAAGAATAAATTCACAGCCCCTTGAGCAGTGGGGATCTGATTATGAGAGGGGACTAATAACAGAGCCCCTCCAAATAGCCCAGAGTTACATTTCAAACTGCGATATAAGTATAAATGTTGCAGGAGGAGGACGTGTGGGCCAGGCAGTGGCAACACGAACAGCTATTGCAAGAGGAATTTACAAATGGTCAAAGAACAATGAAAAGCTAAGGCAAGCTTTTCTGGAATATGATAACAAACTGCTCGCAGGAGATTCCAGACTAAAGGAAGCCTGCAAACCGGGCCGTTCAAAGGCTCGTGCAAGGAGACAAAAGTCATACAGGTGATACTATGATAATTCCAATTCGTTGCTTTACATGTGGAAAACCAATTGCCTCAGAGTATGAGGAATACAAAAAAAGAGTGGAAGCTGGAGAGAAAGCACAGGAAGTAATGGACTCCCTTAAGCTCGTCAGATACTGCTGCAGAAGAATGTTAGTTTCACAAGTTGACCTTATAGACGAAGTTGCTCAGTTCAAATACTGATTAATAACTTTTAGCAAAATAGGCTCTATGTTGTGATTTCTTAGCACACCGAACACATTTACCGCTTCCCTTTCCTTTATTGAGAGGTATGCAACGTAGTGTCGCGGTCGTCTCCTCTTGTATCTTTATCTCGCAGTCTTCAGAACCGCACCATTGTGCAATAATGAAACCTCTGGAACTGCCCATTAGCTTTTTGAATTCATTATAGGACTTTACCTCGTGAGTGTTATCCTTGAGGAATTTCCGTGCAGAGGAAAGCATATCTTTCTGCATTTTTTCAAGCTCAGCACTAACAAAGTTGTTGAGTTCTGAAAGTTTTACAAAAGTTTTTTTGCCTGTATCTCTGCGGACGACAACGGCCTGTTTCTTTTCGATATCTTTAGGACCAAGCTCTATCCTGAGAGGGACACCTACGAGCTCCCATTCATTGAATTTCCAGCCCGCTGAGTAGTTCTCGCGCTCATCGAAATGAACTGCGATATCTTTTGAAAGCTTCTCAGAGATTTTTCTGGACGCAGCCAGCACCTTCTTTTTTGAATCCTCAAATAATATAGGAACCACAACAGCCTTTGTTTCAGCAAGTTTTGGAGGAAGAACCAGACCTTTATCATCTCCGTGCACCATGATGAGGGCTCCAATAAGCCGTGTACTGACCCCCCATGAAGTTTGCCATGCAAACTTTTCTTTTTCATCTTTGTCTATAAATTTAATTCCGAAGGCCTTGGAGAAATTCTGTCCAAGATTGTGAGAAGTTCCCATTTGAAGGGCCTTTCCATCAGGCATAATGGCTTCTATAGACGTCGTGGTCAGTGCACCTGCAAACCTTTCACGGTCTGTCTTAAGCCCTTGAATAACAGGAATAGCGAGAAGAGTTTCACAGAGGTCCTTGTAAGTATCTAGCTGCTGTCTCACTTCGATATCTGCCTCCTCTCTTGTTGCGTGGACAGTATGACCTTCCTGCCAGAGAAATTCTCTGGTCCTCAGAAATAGTTTTGTCGTTTTTGTTTCGTATCTGAATACAGAGCACCAGACATTGAGAAGAAGTGGAAGCTCGCGCCAGCTCTTAATCCACTTTGAATAGGAATCGTACATTATTGTCTCTGAAGTCGGACGAAGTGCTAGGCGCTCTTCAAGATCATTTTCGCCCTCCTGAGTTACCCAGAAAGCTTCTGGAGCAAAACCTTCGATGTGCTGAGCCTCTTTAGTTAAAAACTTTTCAGGAATAAGAGCAGGGAAATATGAATTTCGGTGACCTGTTTCCTTAAAACGGGCATCAAGATAGGCCTGAATTTTTTCCCAGATACTATAGCCATTTGGCCTTATTGCCATAAAGCCCTTGATTGCTGTGAAATCTGCCAGCTCTGCCTTCAGAACAAGTTGGTTGTACCACTCGCCAAAGTCATCGTCCTTCTTGACTGTTATGCCAGCTGTCTGATCTTCTGCCATGCTTTTCCTAAAGTCTTGTTCTTTAATAAGTTAATGGGGCTGGAGAGATTTATAACCCACCTTTTCTTGTATGGGGCTGGAGAGATTTGAACTCCCGACCACGTGACCCCCAGCCACACATCATACCAAGCTAGACCACAGCCCCGTTTTAGAAGCTTTTAATGAATCGTAACAGATATAAGCACTTCTCCCCCCTATAGAAATATGGCAAGAAAGAAGATTGATTTGGGAGAACATTTTTCCAAGCACTTGCATGACATCCTTCTTTATCCGAAGGCCGCAATAAGGCACATACTCAAAGAAGACCGTGACACTATGGGACTATGGGTTCCGGCCTTTGTAGTAGTGGGAGCTGCCATACTGACCTCGCTCGGAAGCGCAATCTGGAGTATAATAATAACTGATTCAACTTTGATTGGTCTCATGGAAGTAGCGAAGTTCTATCTAAGCTTCGTAGTTCTTCCTTTCTGGTATCTGAGCTTGTGGATAGTCTGGGCGCTTGTAATACATTTTATGGCTTCAGTATACACAGGAAAGGACATAACGAACTGGGATGTCTTCTATAGAACTATGAAGGTCGTAGGAATTGCCTGGGCACCACTTTTCCTGAATATACTGCCTTTCTTTGTAAGAATAACATGGTTCTGGTGGATTTATCTGGTCTTCTGGGGTGTAAAATACAACTACGGTGCATCCAAAAAGATTGCATTCATAGTTATATTTCCAGCGCTATTTATTGAAGTTCTAAAACTTTACACTTTATTAGCTTCATTATAGGCAGATTTTTAACTCTGCTGATTTATTAATCATCTATTGCGGGGATTCCAGAGCGGCCAAATGGGCAGGATTTAAGCTCCTGTGGCTTAGTGCCTACGCAGGTT
>DAFN01000018.1:31996-39849 GCA_002495465.1 archaeon UBA55
TGAGAAGACCTTGGCGTCCCGCGCCATAATGACTCTTCTTTCATATGCAAAAAGCCCTTCTCCCTTTTGTATTTTTACCCAGGGCTTTAATCTGAAATATTTTTTACTAAATCCTGGCACACAAGGCAGGCATAAACTGCATTTTTATTTGAGTCGAAATACTCGACCTGATTCGAAGCACGGATTGCATTACTTTCAAGAAGTTTTTCAATATAAGACGGCTTATAATGATGACCGAAACGTTCGGTTTTACCTTCACCTAACTTCCATGTAATTAGGCGTTTATGCTCCCCTTTTACGCCGTGCATACTTCTGCCACAAATCCAGCACTTCTTCATAATAAATGTATAGCATTTCACAATATTTAAATTATTACATTATTTCTAACTGATATACGTAAATAACCTTCAGAAATATTCAAATAAAATCTAAATTTCCAAGTCGTCGATTTTGGCAGCCATTATAAAATCATTTACGCTAAGACCGCCAATAGCATGTGTCCAGAATGTTATCTTGACTTTTCCCCAGGTAAAATCTATATTCGGATGATGCCCCTGCTCTTCTGCAATTTCACCTATATTATTTACAAACTCAAGCGCTGTCTTGAAATCAGGGAATTTCCACTCTTTGACAAGATGATGCTCTTCTATAATTTCCCAGCCCTCTACTTGCTCAAGATTCTTTTGCAAATCCTCGCCCTTCAAAGGAGGAACCCCACCTTCGCAAGGCTTGCACTTCATTTTTGTAAGCTCACTTACCATAGACTGTGTTAAGACTGTTAAATATAAAAACTATTTGGTCAAGTGCATAACCAGGTAGGTCAGTGGCATCACAACAAGAAGTCCTACACCTATCTGAAGCCACGCGGCAAGGTCCAAGGGAATTATTCCGAAGAATTGTGCCAAAGGAGTGTATATTATAGTTAGCTGCAGTGCAAGTGAAGTGAGAACGGCTGCGACTAGCCAGCGATTGCTGAATAGCCTGTGACCAAAGACATTTCGCAGAATTTCCAGCCTGGCAAACTCATAGGCTACAATAGCTGTGAATGCAATAGTCCTTGCTCGTGTAACATCAGGTAAGTTAATGTAATAAAGAGTCAGGATAGTAAGACCGAGAACTAGACCGCTGGAAACCACACGAGTCAGAAGTTTTGCATCTACAATAGACTTGGACCTGTCACGCGGAGGTTTTAACATAATTCCTTTTGTCGCCTTGTCAACACCAAGCGCAAGAGCAGGAAGCCCGTCAGTTAGAAGGTTTATCCATAAAAGCATGACTGCCGTGAGCGGAAGCCCCAGACCAAGCATTGAAGCTAGGAAAACGACAGTAACTTCTCCGACATTTGAAGACAAAAGGAAGTTTACAAACTTTCGTATGTTGTCATAGATTCGTCTTCCTTCCTCTATGGCATGTCCAATAGTTGCAAAATTGTCGTCAAGAAGTATCATATCACTTGCTTCTTTTGAAACATCAGTTCCCCGGATTCCCTTGGCAATTCCGACATCAGACTCTTTCAAAGCAGGAGAATCGTTTACGCCGTCTCCCGTCATCGCAACAAGATGACCTTCTGATTTCAGAAGATTGAGTATTCTAAATTTATGAAGAGGGTCAACACGGGCAAAAATACTTATTGTCTTGAGTTTTTCAATAAGAAGCTCGTCACTCATATTCTCTAACTCTTTTCCTTCAAGAGCACCGGAGGACGGCAGGTTTAGCTCCTCAGCGACTGCAATCGCAGTTCCTTTGCTGTCCCCAGTCATCATAATGACACGGATTCCTGCAGTTCTGACCTTTACTATAGCATCTTTTACCTCTGCACGAGGAGGGTCTATCATAGCTTGCAAACCAAGGAAGGTAAGTCCTTCCTCTGCTTTGGAATTGAAGGACATGTCTTTATATGCAAAGGCAAGAACACGAAGAGCAGTTCCTGAGAACTCAGCCTCAGCTTTTAATATGCGACCTTTCAAATCTTCAGAGAGAGGAACAACTTTTCCGTTTTCATAGGACTTTGTACAGCTATCAAGAACTACTCCCAGGGCTCCTTTCATAAAGGCTATTTTTTTACCACGGTGTTCGTGCACCGTAGTCATCATTTTTCTTTCAGATGTAAAGGGTACTTCGTGAACTCTCTTGTACTCTCGCTCTGCATTTACTTTATTTATGCCAGCTTTCATCGCACTAACGATAAGAGCTACTTCAGTAGGATCACCGAGGAAACTACGTTTTTCATCTTCGTGTGAAAACTCTGCATTATTACAGAGAACTCCTGAAAGAAGTAGCTTTTCAACAGAAGACGGACCCACAACATTTCCATTGAGTGTAAATTCGCCAGTAGACTCGTAACCAGCTCCAGAAATTGTATAGACTTTCCCATCATGATAGAGCTTTCTGACGGTCATCCTGTTCTCAGTAAGTGTCCCCGTTTTGTCAGTACAAATTACATCGATAGACCCCAGCTCCTCAGTAATTGGAAGCTTTCTGATGAGAGCCTTCCTCTTTACCAACCTGTTCGCACCCATAGCAAGAGACAGCGTAACTACTGCAGGGAGACCTTCAGGTATTGCCGCAACCGCAAGACTTACTGCGATAAGTAATGTTTCAATAGGACTTGCATCATAAAAGAAAAATTGAGAAAGTCCGACTATGAATGCAATAGTTATTACCATCAGACCTATTTTCTTGCCGATGTTGTCCAGTTCTATCTGGAAACGTGTTCTGGGAGACTCGATTTCCTGAAGTTTATGAGCAATCTTGCCTATTTCAGTGTCCATTCCTGTTGAAACAACGACAGCAAGACCCTTACCCCTCACAACATTTGTGTGCATAAAGCACATATTTTTCTTATCTGCTATTGAAAGGGCTTTCCCAATAGACTTTACAATTTTTGAGACAGTTCCGCTTTCACCTGTAAGAGATGACTCATCCAGACCAATGCTAATATTTTCTATAAGCCGGCTGTCAGCAGGAATAGATTCTCCTTCCTCAAGTACAAGTATATCTCCAGGAACAACTTCAGAGGAAGATATTAACATCTGACGGCCATTTCTCAGAACTTTTGCTTTGGGTTTTGCAAGATTCCTAAGTGCCTCTATACTTTTTTCAGCCTTGTAATCTTGAATAAAGCCGAAAACCCCATTGAGTGCAACAATCATAAAAATAAGAATACTGTCAACAGTTTCCCCTACGAAAAATGCAAGGGCTGCAGCAGCAAGAAGGATAAGGACTAAGAAATTTGAGAATTGTTGAAGAAAAATAGAGAGAGGAGATACTTTCCGAAGTTCGACAATCTCATTGAGACCGTACTTCCTCAGCCTTTCAGCTGCTTCCTCAGGAGAAAGCCCAGTCTCCGAAGTATTCAGACTAGAAATAACTTCCTTTGGCTGCAACTCAGAGAAATTGACCATCTATAAGAGTACCGATGCAGAGTATTTAACTTTCATTATGCTTTTACGACTAGGCATTTCGCAATTATGTCATGAAGTCCCTGTTTTTTCTCTGTAAAGACTATCATAAGGAAACCAATGCCAAGAATAAGTCCAGATAATATTTTTCCAAAGTACCTGCCCGTTGCCCGAAGGAAAGTTATTCTCTTACCTTTTAAATCAGTAACTTTTATTCCAAGGAGCATCTTACCAAGAGTTGCCTGATATGCTGAACTCTCCATATACGCATAATAGAGCCAAATATAGAGGACAGGATGTATTGCCGGGATTAGATATACTAAAACACCAGTAGGAATAGCCAATATAAAACTGTCAAGAACCCATGCAACAAACCTCAAGAAGAATCCTGCATACTTTCTTTTTGCCATATCTCTGATTGAATTGACACAATATAATAGCTTTTCCTAATCTAGCATAAAGTTAATAAACCCAAAGCTACAGATAATGTCTCTATCGTTCTATTGGAGGGAAAAAATATGCAATACGTATACGGAGCACTACTTCTGCACTCTGCAGGAAAGCCAGTGGATGAGGCATCCTTGAAAAAGGTAGTCGAAGCATCAGGAACAGCAAGTGACGAAGCGCAGATAAAAGCACTTGTCGCAAGTCTTGACGGCGTCGACATAGAACAGGCAATAAAGGAAGCCGCAGTCCCAGTAGCAGCACAAGCTGCTGCAGCACCAGCCGCAGAGCAAGCCGGAGAAGCTAAGGAAGAAAAGTCTGCGGAAGATGAGGCAAAGGAAGAAGAAGCTGCATCTGCAGGACTCAGCGCTCTATTCGGATAAAATGGTAGGCTTTGAAGCTCTTACCACAGAAGTGATGAATCACTGTGAGAGCGGAGGCGCGCTTGCATACATATCACGTAAAGGAGGAGTCTATATATTATTTAAAGACCGAGAGGAGTCTCCAATGTATTTTGCATATATTTGCCCAGAGTGTAAACATGACGAAGCAGGGGAATCTGATGATTTCAAAAAACCATATACACTAAAGTGTGCAGAATGTGGAATTATTGTATACAAACAGGAAAAGGTCAAAAAGGGCGGCGGAAGAAGGAAGAAGGAAGCGCCAGTGGAAGTAGCTGAAAAAAAGGCTTTTAGAGCATAGTAAAAGAAATTAAAATGCCACTACGGGCATCATCAGTATAAGAATAAGAATCGCAAGCACTATCAAGAGTCCCCTTCTAGCTTCTATATAATTCAGTCCAAATGCCATTATTGAACCTCCCAGGAGCCCCCCTATATGTGCGCTGTGAGAAATTCCTCCAGAGATATTTCCAGAAAGAAATAGAGGGATTGTTGCAACGGTATAAAGAACGGCTGCAAGAGCTATAGGAAGAGGAATCAAAAAAGGCATTGGGCTAATTTTGAAGGGCCGAAGAAGAGTCAGGTAGGCCATTAGACCGAAAATTGCTCCACTTGCGCCAACAACTGATGCATTAGGACTTGAAGTAAGTATGAAAAATCCCCCTGCGATAAGTCCTGAAGTGAGATAAACAAAAATCATCTGACCGGCTCCAAACTCACGCTCTACGTGATAGCCGAAGAAAAGAAGCGCAATAGAATTTAAGAATAGATGGGTAAAATTGGCATGTAAAAACATGTATGTAACAAGTGCATATCCTGCATTACTAGAAATAGCAGTACCAGAGAGCATATATTCATACATAAGACGTGGATCGCTGAGTGAAATGTAGGTAAAGATTGCAATGTTGAGAATTACCAACCATGCAACTTTCTTGCGCTCCTTGAATGATAGCACAATCACAACGAAAAGGTATGCAAGACCAATAAGAATAAAGAGGCTTGCAAGAATCTCAGCATAGACCATACAATCAGTAGAAACAAGGAAGTTATAAAGTTGATGTTCCCAGTTTATATTTATAGTCCCGACTCTTATTGAAAAATATGAGAGTTGCGATAATATCTGACCTTCATTTTGGATTCGCAAATGCATCCGAACGAGAAGTGGACTCTTTTGTTCAAGGAAGAGAGGCAATTGAAGCGGCGCTTGATGGAAAGGCTGATGTAATACTGATAGCAGGGGATGTTTTTGACTCTCGTGTCCCCACACAAGATATACTCGCAAAAACTATGGAAATATTCCAGGAGCCTCTGCATGCAAAGAGCTCAAACATAAAAGTTGTCGACTCAATTAACAAGAAACGCGGTGAAATAGCCCAAGCACCTTTCAGAGGAGTACCAGTTATAGCGATACACGGAACCCATGAACGACGAGGGAGGGGATTGACAAACCCACTGCATGTAACTGAGAAAGCAGGACTTCTTGTACATCTACACTGCCAGACTATAGTTCTTGAAGCAGGTGGAGAAAGGCTTGCAGTGCACGGACTCTCAGGCGTTCCGGAAAGGTATGCAAAAGATGTTTTAGAGGAGTGGAATCCAGAGGCAGTTGAAGGGGCAACTAACATACTTCTCCTGCACCAGAATATTGATGAATTTCTTTACACAGGTACAGATTTCAAGTCCCTTGAACTGGCAGATATGCCAAAGGGATTCGACCTAGTCGTGAACGGACACATACACTGGGCATGCCAGGATGAACTGAAACAAGGAGGGAAATTCCTGATACCTGGCTCAAGCATCAGAACACAGCTTACTAAGCAAGAATCAGAAATAGAAAAAAGAATTTATTTTTTTGAAAATGGAGAGCTTGAATTTAAAAAACTAGAGTCCCCCAGAGAATTCCACTACAAAACACTGGAAATAAAAGAGGGAACGCCAAGTAGTATAATTTCTGAACTTGAATCATTCTTAGAGGAAATTCCAAGAAAAGATAGAAAGCCACTTGTTAAAGTAATCTTGAAGGGAAGCTTGAAAAAGGGCTATTCGAAGACAGATATATCACTTTCATACCTTGAAAAAAAATTTAAAAGCAAGCTAATCTTAAGAATTGCAAAGAACAAACTTGAATCAGAAACCGTTCTGGACAGGTCTGACTTGCTTTCCAAAAAAGAGGGGAGAGCGCTATCTATAGAGGAACGTGGACAGGAACTGCTGAAAATGCACCTTGGAGAGATACAATTTGAGTTCGGAATAGAACAAGATGAACTACTTGGAATACTATCTACAGACAGCAAAGAAATGGCACTACAGAAAATAAAAGAGGCGGTAAGAATTGGCTAAAAAGAAACTTGACTTTGTAGATCTGGTATTTTTTGGAATAGGGGCTATTGTAGGAACTGGAATTTTTGTTATACCTTCTCTTGCGGCAAGCCTTGCTGATGCAGCATCATTCTGGGTCTGGCTTGAGCTTGGAATGTTGACAATATTTATGGCGCTTTGTTTTGCAGAATTCTCAAGCGTTTATCCTAATGCAGGAGGGCTTCACCAATTTGTGAAGGAAACTTTTGGGAGCTTCGCTGGATTTATGTCAGGCTGGATTGCATGGCTGATAAGCTGGTTTACAATAGCATCCCTTGCTGTAGCCTTTAGCTATTACATAAGCTACTTCATCCCACTTGGAGCGGTAGCGATACCCTTAGTAGCAATAGGGGTTCTAGTTCTGACCACAGTTATTAACCTGAGGGGAATGCATTGGGGTCTGACAACCCAATATATACTGACATCGGTATCGATACTTGTACTCTGGTTTTTTGTAACATGGGGAGTTTACTGGATAGATGTTTCAAATTATGTTCCAACAACTCAAATAACAATGACATCCATGTTTGCTGCTGCCGTTTTTGTTATAGAACCTTTCATCGGCTGGGAAACAATTACTTTCTTTGCAAGTGACGCAAAAAACCCGACAAGAGACATACCAAGAGCTATAATATATTCAAGTGTTTTCGTGACAATACTTTACTCAGCAGTTATATTCGTAACACTCGGATTGCTCACCTCAGGTCAACTAAGTAACTCACTATCACCTCTTGCAGACGCAGCAAATGTATTCTTTAATCCATGGGGAGGTTTGATAGTTGGAATAGGAGCAATAGCTATTCTTCTTGGATGTATAAACAGCTGGATTGTGAGTACGGGCAGACTTCCTGCCTCTCTGGCCCATGAAGGCTACTTCCCCAAGTTCCTTGGAAAAATTGATAAGAAAACTGGGGTTCCAACGCGCGGACTGCTTTCACAGCTCCTCTTTGCTTCTATTGCTGTATATTTCGCAGGATTTGAAGCACTAATATATGTTCTTGTTTCACTGGCCATGATACTGTACATAATATTGTTTACTGCAATACCATTCCACCGACGCCTTGGAAAGGATATACCATTCAAACTACCTCTGAATCCATTAGTTCCTGTAATATCCATACTAGTTTCTGTGTTTGTACTGTTGAATGTTGAAAGAATTTATCTTATGATAGCAATTGGATTGGTACTTTCTGGAATTTTTGTATATTTCGCAAGCCTTAAATTGATAAAGAGATAAGTGTTTGTT
>DAFN01000018.1:39942-40508 GCA_002495465.1 archaeon UBA55
AGTCACATAAAGACTCTAGATTTGAATTTTCAGAGGGAGTGAACGCTATAATGGGCATAATGGGGAGTGGCAAGAGCTCTGTGATGGATGCGATATGCTTCGCATTTTTTGGAACTTATCCTGCACTGAACCAGAGAAAGCTTAAGCTTGATGACCTTATTCGAAATAAACCTAGGCAAGAACAAAAATCTGAATTGTATGTAAAGTTTCAGGCGGGAAATGATGAATATTCTGTCCTGAGGATCATAGAAAGAGGGAAAGGGACAAGTAAGTCCAGGCTTGAAAAAAACGGAGAGAGGATTGAAGGACCTAACGCACAGAGAGTAACAGAATACGTTGAAAAGGTTCTTAAAATAAATTATGAACTATTTGTACGCGCAGTCTATTCAGAACAGAACCAGATAGATTATTTCCTAAGCATTCCGACAGGCAAGAGAAAGGATAAGATTGACCAGTTGCTGGGAATAGACAAGTTTGAAGTGGCAAGAAAAAATCTATCCTCTGTTTCATCAAGTCTTCTTCTTGAATCCCAGAGCAAAAAAGAAGCAGCAAGTTCAATTTTCGAT
>DAFN01000018.1:40536-42023 GCA_002495465.1 archaeon UBA55
ATGTCATAGATGTCGACACCTTAACACGACTTGAAACGGAAATACAGAATGAGAAGACTGCAATTGAAGAACTGGGAAAGGAACTTACAGAAGCAAAAAGCTTGGCAGCCGAATCAGAAAAGCGTGTGCAGGAAATGGAGAAAAAGCAGAAAATTGCGGGTGAGATTTCATCAAAAATTGAAAGGCTTACAGGACAGGCGGAAGCTCTAAGAAAGGGCTTGAAGGAAAGCACACCGGGAATTTCCAGAGAGGAGATTGAAAAAGAGCTTGAAGGAAAGCATGAAAAAATAAGGGAGATGGCAGACCTGAAGAAAAGCCTTGAAAAGTTTTCCCTCAAAAAAGCCGGACTGTCCGCAACATCGGATGTCCTAAGAGGCGAGTTAAATATTATTGGAAGGGAGATTGGAGTAGCAAAAATTAGCATAAACTCTCTTGAAGAACTCAAAAGTATTGGAATTGGAGCTTTTGAGAAAACAAAAGAGGAGATTGCACTCAAGGAGAGTCTTGAAGTAATTACACAGGAGATTTCAGAGTTGAGAGATATTGAGAAAGTCCGGAAAAACCTATCGGAGAATGAAAAACTAGAAAATCGTCTGAAGGTTGAAACAGACTATGCAAGACATTTTCTCGAGGATATTGAAACGAGTGATGATTGCCCGCTTTGTAAAACACAGATGTCTGGAAAAACAAAGGAGAGTGTTGAAAGCGAACATAGGGCAAAAATAATCGCTTCTGAACGTGAATTTTCTCTTATTAATACGGAGCAAGAGAAGCTGATAAAAGAATTAGATATTCTGAGTAAAAAGATAGGGGAAAAGGAGCAATTAAAGACTAAACAAGAATCAATTCAGGAAGGGAAAAGAAGTGAATTAAAAATTCTTGAAATGTATTTAAGGAAAAGGGAAACTGTGGAGGCAGAAATAGAACGAACTGACTCCTCTCTTGAGGAAATTAACACTAAACTAGAAAATGTTCTGGAAATGCTTGAAAAAAACGGAGCTTCTAAAATTGAAAGGGAAATTAAGAATCTTGAGAAGACTCTGGAAGCAGTTCACAGGGAAGAGAGTCTCACAGAGATTTCAAAGGAACGGGATCCTCTTATCGAAGAGCTTGAAAGACTCGGATTTAGCAGTGAGGCATACCACTCTGCGACAGAAGAAAAACACGGGTGCATTATTTCTGTTGAGAGGCTTTCAGCATCATCTAGGAGCCTGGAAGAAATTCTTTCGCAGAAAAAAGTGCAGATAAAATCACTTGAAAATAAACGGAAACTGCAGGAAGATCAGCTTAAAGATGTTGAAAAAATGACTGAGCTTACAGATGCACTTGAATTATACAAAACTGCCATAAGAAAAACTCAGGAATCCCTGAGAAAGGAGTTTATCATAGTCGTGAACGAGGTTATGGATGAGATATGGGAAACTCTGTATCCTTATCAAGACATAAGCGGCGCAAGACTCCTTATTGAGAAGGGAGACTACGTCCTC
>DAFN01000018.1:42064-45535 GCA_002495465.1 archaeon UBA55
AGAACAAGCACAGGATGGACAGAAGTAGAGGGTAAAATATCAGGGGGTGAGCGCTCTGTGGCAATACTTGCTCTGAGAATAGCTTTCTCTCTTGCTCTTGCACCGACACTTAGCTGGCTGATCCTTGATGAGCCTACGCATAACCTGGACACAAATGCAACAGACGAACTTGCTACTGCTCTAAGAGAAAAACTGCCAAAGCTCATAAAGCAAATATTTCTCATAACGCATGAAGAGAGGCTGGAAAGCGCAGTTACAACATATCTTTATAAACTTGAGCGAGATAAGAATGTAGATGGAGCCACAGTAGTTACTATGGCGACATCACCAGTGGAAAATGGGAATTACTGAATTCGTACAAACATATTACATAAATCCTCTTACTGTCAATCCTGACGGCCCTTACAACATTTACAACACAATAACTTACGGTGTATTACTTGCAGTAGCAGTGTATTACTTGTACGGCTTTCTAAACAAGATGAAAATGAAGTTTGACGGGAGATTTTTTGTTGCGACAATACCCTTTATAGCATTGGCAGCTGTTCTTCGAGTCCTGAGAGACGGAAATATAATAGAGAGCGTCTGGCTTGTGAGTCCTCTGATATATGTTTCTGTTTTTCTTATGACAGTAATGCCTCTTGTAGGCTCTTTCCTTATAGAAAGAAAAATTCCCCGCTTAAAGTATCACGTTGTAACTTTCACACTAGGAGTGGGACTTATCTTTATCTTCGGAAGCATGCTTTCAGTTGTTAATGTAGCAGGGGCAGCAAAAATTTTCGGGCTTGGATTGGCAGCTTCAGGACTTATTTTCTTTGCCTCAACTCTCTTGAAAAACGACTTTTTCAGTAAAATAAATCTTGGTATACTCTACGCGGCAATGTTTGACGCCGCATCAACATACATTGGAGTTGCACAATATGGCTACTTTGAGAAGCACGTTCTTCCAAACCTCCTCTTTGAAATCTTTGGACCGTGGGCAATGTTCCCCTTGAAACTCCTTGTTCTAGGGGCAATACTCTACATACTTGATAAATATGAAGAGGATATGAATTTCAATAACTTCATAAAATTCGCCATACTTGTCCTGACACTGGCGCCTGCATTCAGAAACACATTGAGACTCTTAGTCGGAGTGTAAAAGAAACGAAATTACATCATTGAGCGTATATCATCACGCTTTTTCTTTCCCTGGCAAGCAGCACAAACCTTATCAGAAGAAAATGTTTTCTTATTATTGCATTTTTTGCAGAGTTCTGAGTTTGAATCGAGCCACTCAGATATATGTGGAAATTTGACAGGAAGAGCAAAGTTGAAGGAACCAGTTGAAACAAAGACGCCCTCACCTTGCTCATAATAAGGTATTTTATCAACTAACTCATCCATATACGGAGTTGTTTCAGTAAGCGCTCTGGCATCCTTCGGTATAAGCTGAAGAGTTATTTTATTGTGTATTTGTTTAAGAACGCGCTGATCTATACCGCTTGGATCCTGTTCGACGACTATTGTGAACACCTTGAATTTCCTTCCCTCCTTAGCTATCTTTGCAATAGTATTCCCTTTTGATGACTCCTCTGGAGAGAGATAGTTGTGAGCCTCTTCTATTAAAACCCCAGCCGGCTTGAAACTTTCCCAGGCTTTTCTGTCCCCCAGAGATGCCTTTTTGTAGGCGTTGAAAAGCTTGTACGAGAAAAGTGAGCTAAGAAGCTTGCTCGTGTCATCCGAAATCCTGCTTACATCAAGCACATACCAAACACCCCTTGTTGTGCCTTCAATGACCTCCTCAATAATTGGATAATATTCCTCGAGCCAGACATCGCTATCTTCACGAATTATTCCGCGGACTCGCCTCTTAACAGCTCCAATAATTGCGTCCCCTTTTGACTGCAGACCGTAGTCAGGAAGCGCCCGCATTAATAGCTGAGTGTCACAATTCAGAATCATATCCACCCAGTTCTTTGCCTTTTCCAAAATTTCCTTCTGTGCCGAAACTTCGTCCTCTGAACCAGATGGTCCCTTAAGGTTCAGATTCCTGTGAAGCTTTCTGCAAGCCCACATAAAAGGAATTTGAGTTTCAGAGGCAAAGTCCTTGACCTCACATAAGTCATTAGGAGTCAGAATATTAAGAGGAATATGTAGAGATTTTTCATTCTCGTCATTTGAATCAGGAGACATTGTCAAATGAACTATTCTGGTGTCATTTGGCGTGTTGAAGGCCTTCAAGTCGCGGTAGTACTCCCCGTGAGGGTCTATAACGATTCCTCCGGCAAAGGGCGAGTTTCCGTCTCCCTTAAGCGTTACTCCGAGAAGTATTTTACTTGAATTTGTTTTACCTGAGTTGGTCCATCCGCTGATAAGCCAATGAGTTACATATGCATCTTTCTCAAAGCCGACTTTTGTCTCTAGTTTCCGGCTTCCTGAGCGGACGTAAGCAAAATCTAGCTTTGGAAGCTGAAGAATATCAAAATCACTTTCCTCAAGTTCATAAATGCCGCTACCGTGCCTTGGAATGGTCTTATAGCCAACTATCTTGGTATTTCCCTCTTTTCTGTACTCAAGAAGAACAGAAGCCTGTCCATAGAGGAGAAATCTCTCACCGAAATCGAAGTCGAAACCTGCTGGAGAATATCTTGAGCCGACATCAGATTCAAGGGGATGTTCGGAAAGACTTGTAACAAAAATATAGAAAATTTTATCTCCGCTAACAACCTTGTAAAAACCTTCCTCTTCAACAAAATTCTCACGCTCGACGAAGAAGTACAGCCTTCTCTTTGCCCCGTCAAAATAGTCAACAGACCCGACTTTTTCCATTATAATCGCTATACTAGAGGGATTTATAAATAATTAGCTCTGGCCCCGCATCTTGTCATACCACTCGGCATGGTGTAAATCCTCTTTTAGCCTCTCATATGCATTTGCATTGCCTTCCCTGAGTTCCTTTTTGATAAAGCGCCTCAGTTTGTCCTTTGTACCCCGACGCATAACAGCATCGCTGTGCACCGCACCAAGAGGATAGGGATAAGCCCCGTATTTTGAGTCCAATGCACAGATTCCCACTTTTCGCATGCAATCTAGAACATTATTTTCAGAAAAGTCATTGGGAAAGTCCAGCCTGAATACAACAGAATTCTTTCTGAAAGTGCCGAAGGAGATTTGAGAGGGAGCTCGGTCAGGATAATTTTTTACAATTGGATAGGCGAACCAAGGCACTGAGTCCTTTTCGTATTCCTTTGCCTTCTTTGCCATGAAGGACTGCGCAGAATATCCGCCAATTGTGTGAAAAGTCCTCTTTGAGACAGCCATTGTATTCTGGTGTTTCTCGAGTATAGGAAGTGTTTCTCTTTCTATACTTCCGTCGATTAAGAGTAAGTCACTTTCATCGATTAAGTCCAGCTTTCCAAGAATAAACTCAGTTTCCTTTGTTTTCAGAAGGGAGCCATTCTCAAAGTCCTTGTAGGATTCGAAACCTTC
>DAFN01000018.1:45723-48430 GCA_002495465.1 archaeon UBA55
GCAGGTCTTTTCTTCCAAGTTAACTTGAAACTGTCTGAAGGCAAGCTTGTAATAGGCGAAACCGATAGTAGGGGTTTCGTAAATCATAAGAGAGCCACCGTCGAACGCAGCCAGTTTGAAGTCCTTAGGGGCTTCGTAGGGCTCGTAGGCGCTGAAAAGCTCAGGACTTACAGGATTCAAGTCATATTTGGAGATTCCCTGGCCTGACTGCATAATAGAGCTGTCCATATCCGAACTCTTTGCAAAATCCAGACTCTTGATTAGATCTTTCATAAAATGTCTTAGACTAGAGAAGATATAAATCTAGGCACTTATGCCAAAACCTTTGTACTTAGGTCTTTTGCCGATTTCTCAAGAGAATCGACAAACTTCGCTATAACTATTGAAAGTATTCTGTAGTGAGTTAGGTACTCCACCCAAGGTCTGAATGTGAGTATCAGGTATGCTTTTATTCTTGGAGAATAGAAATCCAGAATTTTATCCAGGTGCGCCTCAGGGAGGATATACTTGACATTATCACTCCTGTCCAAGTACTTTATATTCCTCTTAATTATTCTCTCTATTTTATTCTCTGATGTGTGTTCAATTACATCAAGAACCTTGTAAACAGTTTTTAGATCAAACTGAGACTGCTCAAGAAGTCTCTTTTTGAGCTCTTTCAGCTTGACTATTTGACCTTCAACATTGCTGAAATTGTCATTTTCAAGGGCGTACTTCATTTCACGGCTTGATACAAGAGAAAGTACTCTGTGTACATCTCCATAAACTGTAGAGGATTCAGAACTTTCATTGACTCTTGTGTTCATCACTCTTGTAAATGCGTCCATGTCCTTTCCTCTGAGCTCTCTGCTGAAAACACGCCACAAATAAGCTGTGAGGCATATGGAGAAGTATTTATTTGAAACTTCATTAGTTACAGTGGCTCCAAAACCACGCCTCATACCCAAGTCATCATCTATACTATAATGCTCAGTAAATCTATCATCCTCAACCACCTTATTGTATGCCTTATACGCTGCCATTAACTGGGAAAGAGAACTATCATCCGGAAGGAAGTTTGGCTTCTTCTCAGCCATAACAATATTTCTGAAATTTCTCCTTGTTCCTCCTGCCACCCATAATTTCTGACCAAACAAGTGGGCAAGTGGCATTCTCTCCCTCATACTCTCGTTTATTTCTCGCTCATCCTGTTTGAGAAATTCTAAAACTGAGAGAGTCCAGGAAAGCTCATCACCATATGTAAAATCAGCATCTTTATGTGCGTCTTCTCCGCCTATCTGCCAATCCTTTTTGAGACCCCCATATTTTTTCCTGTAAAAACGAGTGCATACACCTTTGTAAGTCTTCTTTGCCAAATCTGGATATCCTACATAATAATTTTTTCCTTCAATTGCTACGGGGTCTTCTGAACCCTTCGCAAGCTCAAAGAGGTGTAAATCTTCTGAAAATGAGTCTCTTTCCTGGACGTCCTCAAACCAGTCAGAAATTTTATCGTACGCGGCATTCCTGAATTTTGTATCTTTATAGGTTGCCATATTATTAACGATGACAAATCTTGTATATAAACTATTCCATATTTGAGAGATTTTTCAGATTCTCAACTAATTTAGCCCAGACAATTGCATGTAGCTTCTGGTCAGCCATTAAATGCTTCCATGGTACAAATACAAGGAGTAAAAATGCCTTGAGTTGTGGAACAATTGTGTCCAGCTCAGCATCATCATTAAACGCAATAACTTTATTTCCGTCTCTGTCTTCATAAGAAGTATTTCTCTTGACAAGACGTTTTATTGTTCTAAAATCATCACGCTCTATAGTTTCACATATCTCATTTAGAGTGGCAAGTTCCTGCTCACATATATTTATTAACTCAGGAACTCTTTGGGAAGCAGCTATTGTCTGCCCTTTTATTGATTCATAATTAGCTCTTTCAAGAGCACTTTTAATTTCACGCTCAGTTATTAGAGTATACAGCCTGTGTTGAATGCCATAAGCCGTCTGTACTCCTGAAGAAGTCTGGAATCCTGAAACAACCTTTAGGAAGGTGTCCATAGTAGCCCCTGGTAATCTTCTGCTGAAAACACTCCACAGATAGGATGTAAGAGCCATATAGAAGCGCTGCACCTCATCAGTGTTGAAGCTTGCAGCATTAAGTTTTAAGTCCTCAGGAAAATTGTCAAGGTCACGGAACTTTCTTGAATGGAGATAGTCGTCCCTGATTTCGTGGTCATCAAGAAGCTCATTGTATTTTTGAAGAGCGGGAAAAAATTGCCTCATCGTATCATCAGAATGAAGATAATTAGGTTTGTGTTCAGACATAACAAGCTTGCTGAACTGGCGTTTTCCCTCACCAGAGACCCAGACATTTTCACCGAAGAGATGGGCAAGTGGCATCTTTCTTTCAATGTACTCTGGGAGCTTTTTTTCCTCATGTCTGTAATAATTTGTTATTGCAAGGACTATTGGAAGCTCTTTTGCATAATTGTAGTTTGTTATTTTTACTTTCTTTGAACGACCAATCTGCCAAGTGTCCATTATTGCATTAAAACCGTGCTCGATAAGAAAACGGGACATCATATCTCTTGTTAATTTCTGGCTTAATACATAATAATGACTTAAAAAAAGAGTATCATCGTCACGGTCACAGCCCCCAGATATCAATTCAAACAATGGAATGTTATCATTTTCATGGTGGTGCACGAAGAAC
>DAFN01000018.1:48556-48808 GCA_002495465.1 archaeon UBA55
TGTGAGACATTATTCTTCTTGTGTAATTATAGTACCTTCCTGAATCGTCATCTACAAGAGCTGCAGCCTCAGGAGGAACTTCATCCGGAACAATAGGACCGCCACCAGGTACTTCGTCTTCCGGAACGAGACCATCGCCACCTTCATCATCCTCTTCTCCCCCTTCTCCTTCTTCGTCATCAGCATCATCACCATATATATCCGGGGCTTCTCCAGGATCTCTGTGCCTTGCACGCCACCTTCCAATTCCAC
>DAFN01000019.1:0-238 GCA_002495465.1 archaeon UBA55
TTTCTGCCGAGAAATATTCACCAGAGATGAAAGGAGTCTATTTATTTCTTCACAACAATCTTAATAACGTCACCAGCTTTCAGCTCGTAATCCGCGCCTACCTTCTTCTTCGTTCTTGCATCAATTCCACAGAGGAAGGCATCTCCAATATCTGTGTGAATCAAATAAGCGAAGTCCTTCGCCGTTGTACCTGCAGGAACAAGATGTACATCAGGCAGAACATTGCCCTTCTTGTCCG
>DAFN01000019.1:346-5384 GCA_002495465.1 archaeon UBA55
AGAACATTGCCCTTCTTGTCCGTCAGCTTGCTCTCATCCTCGACAGGGTAGACCGGAATCAAATTAAGAGTCTCTGAAACAACTTTCTCAAGGCACTGCTGAACTCCTGTGCTTCCGTATTTTTCGAGAACGTCCCTCTTAATTATTTCCAGAACTTTCATATGCTCGTCTGAGGCCTCCAAAATTTTGAAGTCAGAATCTCCTGGCTTATAATCTATTATTTCGCTTTCATCAGCCTTTCTCAGCGCCAGCTCGTAATCCGCAGAAGTGGGAACAGAGTTCTCAAGAGGCTTTGCTGTCTCGAGGTCAATTTTGTTTGCGCAAATCAAAATGGGCATAGATACTTCCCTGAGCGCTGTTGCAAATTTCTTCAAATCTTCCTCAGGCCAGTCCTTTGCCTTCTCTAAGTCCAATTCAGCCTTCCTGGCCGCCCCGAGGATTTCCCCTTCCTTTACCTTTATACCTGAAAATTTATCTGCAAGCTCCTTGTGGACTTCTTTCTTCGAATGTGTCGCCTCTCTAGTTATCTTTCCCCAACCCTTCTCTATCAGCGAGAGAAACCAGAGGTCCAGTTCCTTCTCCAAAAACGTGACATCTTCTTCCGGGTTGTGGCTTCCAGCCTCGCAGATCTGACCCTCTACATCAGTCGAGCCTGAAGCGTCGACTACGTGTATAAATGCGTCCGCCTGTGCAAGGTCGTTGAGAAACTGGTTTCCAAGCCCGCGCCCTTTGTGCGCGTCCGGGACAAGCCCAGCAACGTCGAAAAGCTCAATAGGAATGAATCTTGTCCCTTTCTTACACTTTCCACAGGAGTTTCCTAGTTCAGTGCAGGGGCAGTCTGCTCTGATATAACCAACTCCGCGGTTCGGTTTTATTGTCGTAAAAGGATAGCTCCCTGTTTCGGCCTTTCCGAGAGTATTCGCATTAAAGAATGTAGATTTTCCGGCATTTGGCTTTCCTACTACTCCCACAAGTTTTCCCATGGCATTTTCTATGTTTCTGCGGGTTTTAAACCTTTTATACAAGAGAGTACAGATGAATGATATGCGTGTTCTAGGGATAGAATCAACAGCTCACACCCTTGGTATCGGTGTTGTCGAGGACGGTGGAAAAGTCCTTTCCAGCGCCCGCCAGACCTATATTCCTGAAGAAGGTGGGATACTTCCAAGCGAGTCTGCCGATTTTCTTGCCTCAAAATTTGAAGAAGTTTTACAGGAGTCTCTTGACGCTTCCGGCTGCTCTTTTAATGATATAGACGGAATTGCCTTTTCGCAGGGTCCAGGTCTCGGTCCCTGCCTTCGTGTCGGCGCAGCAGCAGCAAGATATCTCGCATTAAAACACAAGAAGCCCCTGATTGGAGTAAATCACTGTATTGCTCACATTGAGATTGCAAAAGTCACAACTGGCGCAAAAGATCCAGTTATTCTTTATGTGTCCGGCGGAAACTCACAGGTAATAGCATACGCCGAGGGACGCTACCGTGTCTTCGGAGAAACTCTGGATATCGCAGTCGGAAATTGCCTGGATGCATTTTCCCGTGTTCTTGGACTTCAGCATCCCGGGGGACCAAAGATAGAGAAACTTGCCTCAAAGGGAAAGAATTACATTGAACTTCCATATGTTGTCAAAGGAATGGACCTGAGCTTTTCAGGACTCTATTCTGACCTTAAGCGCAAAAAGCTCTCAGGACAGTATTCTGATGAAGACCTTTGCTACTCTTTCCAGGAAACAGCATTTGCCATGCTGACAGAGGCAACAGAGAGGGCGATGGCACATCTTGACAAGGAAGAAGTCCTTGCTACAGGCGGAGTCGCCGCGAACTCAAGGCTTCAGAATATGCTGGAGATAATGGCAGAGGAGAGAGGCGCAAAATACTACGGGTGTCCAAGAGAGCACTGCGGGGACAATGGGGCGATGATTGCCTGGGCTGGTCTTCTTATGCTAAAATCTAATAATACCCTTGATATAAAAAATTCGAAGATAAATCCTAAATTCAGAACAGATGATGTGGATGTGACTTGGCTATGAAAATCTCAGTAATAGGAACAGGAAATCTTGGAAGTGAAATAGCATTTATGCTGGCTCAGAAAGGGCTTGGTGACATAGTTCTCCTGGATATAAACAAGGAGTTAGCAGAGGGTCATCAGATGGATATAGAGCATGCCTCTTCTGGTATTGCTTATGGTGGAACTGTAACTTCTGCTTCCTCCTCTGAAGAAATTGCTGGAAGTGACCTTGTAATAGTTACTGCCGGGGCTCCAAGACAGCCCGGTATGTCTAGAGAAGATCTTCTTGCCGGAAACGCGGCAATAATCAAGTCCGTATGTGCTGACATAAAGAAAAACGCTCCGGATTCTATTGTTATTGTGACTACAAATCCGAGTGATATTATGCTTATGCTGGCTCTGCAGGATACGGGTTTCCCATCAGGAAGGGTTCTCGGCCTCGGGAATCTTCTGGACAGCTATCGTCTTAGAAGCCTGATTGCAATCGAGACTGGAAAAAATATTACTGAAGTTGAAGCAATCATTCTTGGTCAGCACGGAGACAGAATGCTTCCTGTATTGTCAAGCTGCAAAGTTTCCGGGAAGCCCCTCTCTGAGCTTTTGGATGCTGATAAAATAAGCGAAATTTTTGAAAGAACCAAGTCAGCGGCTTCTGAACTTATCTCTAAAAAGGGCGCAACGGTTTTCGGACCGGCAGCTGCAACTATCGAACTTGCAGAGTCTATAGTTAAAGACTTGAAAAAGGAACTGCCTGTAATCGCGCTTTTGAAGGGCGAATACGGATTATCAGAAGTCTGCATGGGAGTCACCGGTATTCTTGGAAAATCTGGCTTGGATAGCATTTCCGAATTAGACTTAAGTGATTCTGAGAAAAAAATTCTTCAGGAAACATCCGACTTTCTTAAGAAAAAGTTTTCAGAAATTTAGGCTTTGTATTCACGCAGTTTTATACCGGCTTCTTCAAAGGCTGCCATGGTGTCTTTGTCATCATAAGTTTTCATGTAAATGACTTCCCTTACTCCTGCGTTGGCAATCATCTTCGCACAGGTGTAGCATGGTGTATGCGTGCAGTAAAGCGTCGCTCCGTCAATACCTACTCCAAAGAGCGCCGCCTGTATTATCGCGTTCTGTTCTGCGTGAATAGTCCTGCTGCAATGGTCTCGTAAGTTCTCCGGATTTTCTCCGGCTTTGATAACATTACATCCTACTTCAGAGCAGTGCTTTGTTCCTTTTGCTGCTCCATTGTACCCAGTTGATATAATCCTACGATTCTTCACCAATATTGCTCCAACCTTTGCCCTGTTGCAGGTAGAGCGCTCCTTAACAAGGTTGGTTATGTCCACAAAATATGTGTCCCAGCTAGTTCTATTCTTCTCGGCCTCCTCATCGGGAAGCGAATAATGCGGTGTCTCTTTTTCCATACTCCCAAATCTTATTAATGGCCTTCCCTATTTATATTTTCATGAATAAGTTATTGAAGGTGGGGGCTGAAGCAAAGCTTTCCCTTGAAGACGGTATTGTAGTCAAGGAAAGAATATCAAAGGGCTACAGGATTCCAGAAATAGACTCTTCACTAAGGAAAAAAAGAACTCGTAGAGAGGCAAGTCTCCTTGACAAGGCAAGGAGAGCTCAGCTGAAAGTTCCCGCGGTCAAGGATCTTGACAAAGATAATAATACAATATATATGGAGTTCATAGAAGGCGAGATGTTTCACAAGGTAATGAATTCTCCACTTTCAAGGAAACTCGGCTCCGAGTTGGCAAAGCTCCACGATGCTGAAATTATCCATGGTGACCTTACAACGTCAAACATCCTCGTCAAGGCTAAGGACATATATTTCATTGACTTTGGCCTAGGGGAAGTTTCTGATTCCATTGAAAAGAAAGCTGTTGACATCAGAGTTTTGAAAGAGTCAATCAAGGCAAGCCATCCAAAGGACTCTGTCAAACATATTGAATCTATACTTGAGGGATACTCATCTTCTAGAAGTTTCGATGCCGTTCTAGAGCGCCTTGAAACGCTTGAGGGGCGCGGACGCTACAAGAAGAAGGTGAATAAACGCAAATGAAAATCTACAAGCAAGGGGATAATGAGTGGTTTGGAAGGCTCTCGGAGGGCGCTGATCTTAAGGAGAGTATTCTCCAGCTTGCAAAGGAAAATAAAATAGAGTCTGGCTATTTTAATATTATAGGTGCTGTGAAAGACAGTCGTTTTTCTTATTACGACCAAACACAGAAAAAATATCTTGAGATGCATCTCGATGAGAACGCGGAAATACTCAATTGTACTGGTAATATAACTCTTCTTGACAGGGAGCCCTTCGTTCATGCTCATATAACTCTTGCTGACAATGAGGGAAGGGCTTACGGGGGTCATCTCATGGCCGCCACCATTTTCTCAGCTGAAATATATCTTAAAAAATTTCCGAATCCGGTTGAAAGAGAACCAGATGAGAGTACAGGACTTCAATTAATAAAATGAAATACTGCTTTGCAACTTCAAATGCTTCTAAATTCAGGGAAATTTCCGAAATTTTTAATGATATCGGCCTTGAGCTTGAGCATTGTGAAATTGAGATTGAAGAACTTCAGTCTGATAGTTTTGAGGAAATAGCTCTCCACAGCGCAAGAAAGGCCTACGAGCAACTTGGAAAGCCAGTGTTTGTCGAAGACGCCGGAATTTCTGTGGATTCTCTGGAGGGTTTCCCTGGCCCTTTCACAAAATACGTATTTTACACCATCGGAATTGCCGGTCTGCTCAAACTTCTGGAGGGTGTTTCCGACAGAAAGGCGGAGTATACTTCTGTATTGGCATACACTGACGGAAATCAAGAAAAAGTATTTAAAGGTAGTTGTAGAGGTAGTATAGCGCGTGAGTACCGTGGTGATGGAGGCTGGGGTTGGGATCCAGTGTTTATTCCTGAAGGGGAAGACTTCACTTTTGGTGAAAATTATTCCTCTAAAAAGGAACATTCTCATCGTTCAAAAAGTGCAAGAGCTCTCGCAGATTGGCTAAAAACTAATGGCTAGAAT
>DAFN01000019.1:5464-11679 GCA_002495465.1 archaeon UBA55
CTAATGGCTAGAATGTATTCAAGAAAGAAGGGGAAATCAGGCTCAGAAAGGCCTCTTAATCGGGAGAGTCCTGAGTGGGTTACTCTTTCTTCAGCAGAAGTTGAAAAACTTATAAAGAAATTATCTTCAGAAGGTATTTCTCCTGCCCATATCGGCCTTCGTCTCCGAGACGAATACGGAGTTCCTGATGTAAAGGCTCTTACAGGAAAAAGACTTTCCACAATTATAGAGGCAGGGGAAGGAGCACTCCCTTCAGATTTGTCTGATTTGCTTTCAAAGGCGACGCATCTCAAGGGGCATCTTCTCACAGCCCGGAAGGACTTGAGCTCAAAAAGAGGTCTGGATTTTACAGAAGCAAAAATAAGGAAACTTGCAAAGTATTATGTATCCTCAGGAAAGCTTCCAAAAACCTGGAAGTACACGAAATCTATGAGTGAGGTTTCAGAGTAATATGGCAGCACCAAGGACAGTGGATAAGTGGAAATCAAAGAAGTGGTATTCAGTCATTGCCCCTGACCTTTTTAAAAATGTTGTCCTCTGTGATACAGTCGCAGAGAACCCCCGGCTAATTCCGGGTCGCATTGTTGAGACAAATCTTTCTGAGGTTGTAGCAGGTTATGATTCGCGAAGACCTACTACAAAGCTGAGGTTCAGAATAAAGGATGTCCAGGGCGAGAAGGCAAGCACAATTTTCCTTGGGCACAGGCTTCACAATGAATTTGAGCGCGGGCTTGTCAGGAAAAATTCAAGTAAAGTATATTCTAATGATGTTTTTTCTACTAATGACGGGAAGAAAATCAGGCTAAAAGGTGTTCTTGTGACTCCGTCTCCTATAAATCAGTCCATGAAGCAGGATATGAGGACAAAATATCTAGAAATTGTCAAGAAGGAAGCTTCTTCAAAAAATCTCAATGATTTTATTCATTTCATTCTCTCCGGCAAGCTGTCTGGAAAGCTTAGGTCAGAACTGAAAAGCATCTACTCACTAAAACATGCGCTGATCAAGAAGACAGAAATTATTTCTGAATAATATTTTTTTGCTGTTCTTATTCACTCTACACTATCTTTTTATACCTCCTTGCTCACTTATTTTAGTGCAATGAAGAAGTGAACACCCTCTGATTGCCCCAAAGATGATGAACGGTTGGTAGCTTCTGAGCAAATATTCCTTACTCAGATCTTTCTCCGTCGATTCGCAATTCTTTTATATCCACTTCTCATAGTTCCTTCCATGGAAAAGCTCCTAAAGGATGTCCTGGGGAGGGTAATTCCTTCAAAGGAAGAAGTTGACGCTCTTAACAAATTCACCAAAAGCGTTCTGAGAACCGCAAATGATTTAGGAATTGAGGCCACTGTTCAGGGCTCAATAGCCAAGGGAACTTGGGTTTCCGGAACTCACGATGTTGACGTTTTTATATGTTTCAAGGAAGACGTTTCCCGTTCAAAACTTGAAAAGGACGGTATTTCCTTCGGGAAAAAAATAATCAAGAAGCTCGGTGGAAAGCCTGAGCTTGTATATGCAGAGCATCCTTACACCAGAAGCACAATAAATGAGTTTATTCTTGACATAGTTCCGTGCTATAAACTGAAGTCTGCGTCCAAAATAAAGAGTGCTGTGGATAGGACACCCTTTCATACTGAATATATTCTTAAAAATTTCTCAGGAACGCAGGCAAATGAGGTTCGTCTTCTCAAAAGGTTTATGCAGGGTATAGGAGTATACGGTGCAAAGGAGAAGGTGCGCGGCTTCTCCGGATATCTCTGTGAGCTGTTGATTTTAGAATACGGAACTTTTCTTAATCTTCTTTCCTCCTCAGTCAAGTGGAAGATTGGTCAGTCAATTGACAATGAAGATTTTGGAACAACACAGAATTTCGACGATTCTCTTATTGTGATAGACCCAACAGATAAAAATCGGAACGTTGCCGCTGCTCTCGACAAAGATAAGTATGAAATATTCATCAATGCTTGTAGAGCCTTCCAAAAAAAGCACAGAATAGAGTTCTTTTTCCCGAATGAGGTAGAATCCTTTTCCAAGGACAGACTCAAAAAAGACTTGTCCAAGAGAGGGCATCTGCTCATCATGGAATTCAAGCCTCCAAAAGTTGTAGAGGATATATTATATTCTCAGCTTAGGAAGAGTGCGCACACTATTGTATCTTTCATGAAAAGGTCGAATTTCTCCATTCTAGGATATTCATACACCTCAGGAGAACGTTCACACATTCTTATAGAGTTGGAGACTGGGTCCCTCCCAAAAAAACAAAAAGTAGATGGGCCTCCAACAGATGTAGACCAGAAATTCCAGGATGAATTTGCAAAAAAGCACAAGAAGAGAAAAACCTGGATTTCAGGAGGCCGGTGGCATGTTGAGATTGACAGGACTCATACAAGTCCTGAGTCTCTTTTGAATGAAATAATAAAAAGTCCTATTGACTACGGAATTGGAAAGTATGTTATAGAATCTCTTTCTAAAGAATGTAAAATATTAACTTCTTCGGAGATTCTGGACTCAGATTCCGAGGAGCTTTCTAAGTTTATCACAAGCTATCTTTCAAAGAAGAAGCCATGGGAGTGGTAAGGCAAAATTTTCTAGCTCCGCCTACTCGTCCTCGGTTTCTTCTCCAACATCTTCCTCGCTGTAGTTGTCGTCGTCCTCGTTTTCGAAGCTGTCATCCTCGTCCTCTTCTTTGAGGTCTTCCTGGTCTTCTGTATCTTTCATGTTCCCTCTGGAATAAACTTATTTTACGGCTCTGCTTAGCCATATAAATATTTTTCTATAAATCAGAATGATCCCTATTCATCTCAATTAGCTCATCTAGTCGTTTTCCATCGTCATAAGCAAAGCTTTTCGATACTTTGAAATTTTCACCTTTAGTCATCTGTATCTTTGCCATATCAAGAAAGACCCAGTCTTTGCTTCCGAACTTCACGGCAATCCACGGCTTTGCCCCAAATGTCTGTGAGAATGTTATTAGTTTCACAATTTCATCGTAGCTAAGGTGAACGTAGTCTCCTGCAACTGATTTGCACTCAAATGCGAAAGTCATCTTCCCATCGCTTGCCACAACGTCAGGGCACGGCCTTCTGGAAACGCCGCTACCTGCTACCCTCAGTGCTGCGAATCCCCTCTCCCAGAGCATCTCTATTAGCTCACGCTCAGCTCTTGCACCTTTTCCGTACTTATCTTTGATTACCACTAAAAACTTAAATATCTCTAAGCTATTAAAATTAACTATGACGAAGAAAACGGAGCGAAAAGGTGAGTGGTGGCGAAAGTATACAAAACGCTACATAGATGAAGATGTTTCTCAGAAGAAGCCAGTGAACAGGCTAAAAGGTCTTACAAAGTCAAAATCACAAGAGCTCCCCTATACTGAGCTTTCAGACCCGTTTAGAGATATACAAAATATTTCAAAGGGGATAAACCAGATGTTCAGAGATATGCTGAACCGGGACTTTTCCAAATCTCCTGAGCTTCCAAGGACTCTCAAGATGCAGGAAGGTCTCTTCAGGCAGCCCATTGTCCATGTAAAGGAGGGGAGGAAAGATGTCATCGTAAAAGTAGAACTCCCTGGCCTCAGAAAGGATGATATAAATCTAAAAGTGGAAGGAAGTCATCTCATAATAGATGCCAGCGTGAAATCTGAGAAAAAGCGGGAAGAATCCGGATATATAGGATTTTCATCTGATTATATTGGATTTCGAAATGTTGTTCGTCTTCCGGTTCTTGTCGATAAGAATTTGAGTAAAGCCACTTACAAGTCAGGAATACTCACTGTAATCCTCAGAAAGCTGCCTCCGGATGAGGGCGAAATCGATATAGAGTAGTGGAATAATTATTTAAGACTCTTACTTCATAGTTTCTCCGTGCCTCAGTAGCTCAGGCTGGTAGAGCGCGTCATTGGTAATGACGAGGTCGCGAGTTCAACTCTCGCCTGAGGCTTAGAAAACTCTATATATTTTCTTTCCTAAGGTTTTTTATGCGTGTGAAATTGGGGAGCAGTGAAGGCTATAAAAATTATAGGTCTTTATGGATGGATGGTCTGACTGTCAAGGTCATAGATCAGAGGAGTCTGCCATTTTCCGTCAATATAGCTGAACTGAAAACTTCCAAGGAAACTCTGTCTGCAATCCGAGATGGTGTTATACGGGGGTCCCTTTCTGTCGGGGCGGCATCTGCCTATGCAGTTGCTCAGTCCGCCAATGAATTCGACGGTTCCGCTTACGAGCTTTTCAGATTATCTGTTTATGGAAGTGCCGACCTTCTCAAAGACGAAATCGACAGCCCCGATGTTTCCCTCTCAGTTGGGAAAGTTGTTTCCTCAATTAAGAATCTGGATTCTATAGAGCTTGCTAAAAAGGCAGCTCTTGCCTCAGCAGAGGAGGTATCGTCTACATATCTTGATGTGTGCAAGCGCATAGGCTTGCGCGGGGGGAATCTTGTAAGCAATGGCTCTAAAATTCTCATTCATTGCAATGGCGGAGCTCTCGGAAGCGTCGATTTTGGAACCTCTCTTGCTCCTATACGCTCGGCCCACATTCTTGGCAGGAATTTTCAGGTATATGTAGATAAAGACTGTCCCGGAACTAATTCCTGGGAGCTTTCTCAGGAGGGGATAAATGTTGCAGCCATTCCTCCGTTTGGGACTGGACATGTCATGCGCTCAGGAGAGATAGATATCTGCATAATGGCTGCAGAAAAGGCCGATACTAATGGAGACATTTATTCATATCCAGGAACATATGAGAAGGCAGTTCTTGCCAAGGAGCATTCAATTCCTTTTTATGTTGCACTTCCACGTTCTTCTGTCGATATAAGTGGAAAGAAGTTGAGAGAAAATTCTAGTTTTGTTCCTTCAGATTATATCACTGCCTATATAACTGAATACGGGATGTTCAAGCCAGAAAATTTCAAGGACTTACTACAGACTTAAAATTTATATTGCTCGACACCTATACATGGGTGTATCTTTTCCTCGTATATTCTAATATATTCTTCAAAGTCAAGTTTTCTTATACTTTCGAGGCGTCTTCCACGCTCTTTTAAGAGCCTATCTAAATGTCTCCGTTTCTCTTCTAGGAGTCTGTTCATTATTTTGTAGGCCGGCAGTGTCCTGTACATTCTCGGCTTGTCCTCTTCACTGTAAAGAAGCTTCTTTTCTTCAAGGTCTTTTAGAACTTGGTATACTTTTGTCAGAGGTATTCCTGAGAGCTCACTAATGTCCTTCGCAGTTGTTTTTCTTTTGTTAAGAAGGACTACCATTGCCTTTGACTGGTATTCTGTTAGACCAAGCCTTTTCAGATATCGGATATTCTCTTCCATCTTACTCTTTGTTGGGGGTGGGAAAATACATAAGTCCTTGGCGGGAAAATCCCTATCTTTAATTGTAACAACCTTCCCGCTTCCTGGGAAACTCGTAAACTATTTAAATACTCTAAGATTAGTCCCTTGCATGGTGAGGATGGCTCGTAGTAGCTTATTTGTATTATTGTCCTGCGTTTCTGCGGTATTCTTCTTTGCAGCTCTCTCAGGTCCTGTACTGGCTGGAGGTTGTGTAGCGGGAGGAACCCCAATTCCCTCAGGCAATGGGAATTGGACTGTTGTTAACACAACGACCTGCGGGAACGTCACAATTAATATTACTGGAAACGTCACAGTCAACTCCGGCGGATCTCTCACACTTGAAAACGTCACTCTTCTTTTCAATGTTTCTAACGCTCACAATGCAACCTTAAAAATCAGGGATAATGGAAAACTCTATGCAAATAATACAACTATAACTACAAACGCAACCGGAGGGGGAATTGAAGTTCTTTTCCTGAAAGGTAGCACAGTTTCCATGAATAACTCGATTGTCCGTTATGTTAATGGAACTGCTCACAGAGGAACGCCAATAGGAACTTATCTTGAGGGAAGTAATAGCACATTCGAGTTCAGGAATGTTGTGTTCAACAATTCCCACGCAGGCCCGGCTGTTACTCTTAATGGTACTTCGTCTCCGACACTTGTGAACCTCACACTGGACGACAACTATTGGGGATTTAATGTAACAAACTCAATCTCGGTTACAATATATAACTCTACTATCACAAACACGACAAACAACGCAGATCTTACTCTCGCGGTCAATTCAAACGTAACTCTTCTGGGGACAATTCACAATGTTGGTAAAATTCCTGCTCTTACAGGTTCGGCATCTTTGAACACAAGC
>DAFN01000019.1:11693-26458 GCA_002495465.1 archaeon UBA55
CTGGTATGTCGAGGTCTACGTTGTTACTTCCCTGGCAAACGGAAACAAATATGAAATGGGAAGCGCTTCAGTTGAAGTTTTCGCAAATAATACAACATCAGTAAAAAATGCAACCACTAATGCAAGTGGGCTCACCTCTCCTACCTTTATACTGACGCACAGAATAAATTCCTCAGGCGGTAACTACTCAAATAATCAGCATAACGTAACTGCGAACAAGACCGGCGGCGGAACCCTCAACAATACTCTCTTCAACCTCAGCAATTCAAATCTTGTCGGAGGAAGTAATGTTACTGTTCAAATGTTCTGGCCATTGCATATACTTAGCTTCGATTCGAATGTAACCTCTGTTGCAATTCCGACGCAAAGCTACGCTTTCGTTAATTTAACTCTCAATAATACCGGAAATACTTGGGACCGTGTGATTTTCAAGAACAACGCGAGCGAAGGCTGGAAATTCAACTTTACTTCTCCAAACAGCTCCTTTAGCAGTACTGATTATGGCTTAAATATATCAAATTATGATAATGTTTCCTTTACTCTGCGTGTTGAAGTTCCGACAAATGCAACTCCTGGTAAGTCCTATTTGATTAACCTCTCTGCCAACTCGACAGGAAACAGTAGCAGGGGTCGCTGGAATGTTTCAAATATAATTCTCACTGTAAATATAAGCAACACTACTCTAAATTGGGCAACTCTTGTCCAAAATGGAACTGCACTTCTTCAGAAGAACATGGACACGTCCTTGTTTGTGTGGAATGCTTCTAACTACACAACAGCTTGGGCACTATGGGCTATGAACAACACATATAGCGCAAATACTACCAGCATATCACAAGTTCTCAGCAGGTTCAATAATTCTTCTAATAGTAGTGTTGCCTGGCTTGACTCAACATATGCTGCTTCAAATGTCACAACAGCTTTGACACTCATAGCGCACAAGAAGTCAAGTCTTTCCAACACAGCTTATGCAAATCTGACAGCTTCTGCTAACTATCTTTCTTTAATAGTCAATGACACAAAAACTCTTCCAGAGACTGCTATAATTCTCGCCGCTATCTATCAATCTGGAGTGAATACAAGTGACGATACGGTCAATGATGCCTTCAACTGGCTGCGAGACCAGCAGATTAACGGGACAGCAGGAAGAGGCAGCTGGGGCAGCGACACCCTAAATACTTCATGGGCTCTCTATGCTATGGCCTCACTTGGAAATACCTCTGACAACAGAACAGCCGCAAGGCGCTGGCTCCAGTCCAATCAAAGCATGGCTGGTTACTTCGGAAACGGAAACGGTCTTGTCAACATAACTGCGGTTGCTATTCTTGCTCTTACAGAAGATAACACGAACACAACTTGGTTTGTGGACAATGACAGAAACTTCGCCACAACAAATGACAGATTCTATCATGGTTCCATAGAGCGCGGTCTTAACTATCTGGCAAGGAGTAGTGTCTCAGGCTCAACTGGAGGCTGGAATACTTCANNACTTCAACTCCTGGAGGAGATAACCTTCCAACTGCAATGGTTATTGCAGCCTTCTCAAGCGGGGCAAAGTACGGAACTCTATCAGGTTATGTCAATGGAACAGGTAATGCAAGCGGCTGGAATAATATCACTGCAGCTATAGTATCATTTAATACCAGCTCTGCAAACTACAGCGTTGCCACAAACAATGCTGGTTTCTTTACTCTGAATCTCCCTGTAACAAAATACACTCCTTTAGTTCACTTCGACGCGTATATGACCAACTCAAGTGTCAGCTGGTTCACTCTTAATAACAGCCAGAATCTTACCAACAAGAACTTCGGAGCTCTTCCAAAAATAAATGTCTCAGGGGATAATGCAAACCCAAGCAATGGAATCTTCAATGCAACAACAGTGGATGCTGGCTCTCGAGTTAAGCTAAATGGAAGTGCTATTTACGCTCACAGTGGTCAGAACTTCACAGGCTCGATGTATTATATCAGTGACAACTCCAATTCAATAAGTTCCAGTAATATAGCTACTGCGGCATCTACAAATTATACAGAGCACGTCTTCATAGCTCCTTCCCCAAGTAGCCTGACGGCCTATTCTGTTACTATGTGGGTTAACGATACATATGGAAGTAATGGCTCTATTACGCAGACAATTAATGTCCGCGCAGCTACAAGCGCTGTGTCCGCTGGAGGCGGAGGTGGAGGAGGCGGAGGAGCCGCAAGTGACTACTCCCTTACTATTATTGAGTATGACAATCAACTTACAATTGCCCAGGGAGAAAGCCGTTCAACAATTGTAAAGGTCAAGAACTCAGGGGTCCAGAGCCTTGAAGATGTCGCACTTACTGTTGGAGGTATACCGAGCTCGTGGTATGCAGTCACTGTAAGAAACTCCACACTTTCAACAGAGGACTTGAACGCCGGCGAGGCTGTAACCTTTGATGTTTCTTGGGACATCCCAAGCAATGCCGAGGCAAAGACACATGTTGTTACATGGAAGGCTACAGATAAGGATTCAAAGGCTCTTGTTGAGAAATCGCTTGAGCTTAAAATTTCCAAAGTCTGGACAAACACGACTGTCGGAGACTTGAATGTCACCATATATCAGCTCAAGCTCCGCATGGCGAATTTGACCCTTCTGGTATCCAAGCTTGACAGAAGAGGAGTAGATGTCACTTCATTGAATGCTGATCTAAAAGCTCTCAACCTAAGTATACAATCCTCTATACAGAAGTATAACGCAGGTGAGTATTCAGATTCCGAACTTCTGGCAATTCAAGCTGGTCTTAAAGCGGATTCAATTGAAAAGGAAATCAATGAAGAGCTAGGACAAAGAGGGGCGGTCTTCCGAGCCCTGAAAGCTGTCGCAATCGGCGGAAACCTCGGATCAATCCTGGCCATTTTCATAGTTTCAGGATTTGCCGGTTTCATAATCTGGTTCAAATTCTTTAAGGTAATCAGAATATCACACATAAAAGAAGAGCCATCCAAATTTACTGAGGGAAGCCGTATAGAAGGTGTAGTGAAATCCATTTCTGAGACTTCCAAGGGCAAGGTCTTCTTGGTATCAGATGGCACTGGTAAGCTTCACGTACGCTATCCTTATTACACAACAGTTGTACAGGGAGATATGATAAGGTGCACTGGCTTAGTGAAAACCTATAAGGATGTTCCATATATGGAAGCATCGGATCTTCACAAGGTTACAATAAAACACTAAGTTCTCAGCTTATATCCGCGTTTAAACATTGTTACGACAGTTACGAATAGCACAACTATGAATGCGACAAGCACAAGGAAACTACTGAGAACGCTTGTCTCAGCCACTCCTGTCAGTCCATAGCGGAATCCGCTTACCATATAGAACAAGGGATTAAACATAGTTATTTTTTGGAATAATGGAGGTAAAATGCTTATGGGATGGAAAACTCCTCCCATAAAAACAAGAGGTGTTAGTATGAAGGCGTTAAAGACCGTAAGGTGCTCAAAATCATCTGACACAATTGCGACCACAATTCCTGCCAGTGAGAATACTATTGTTATTAGAACAAGAAATACAAAAGTATGGAGAAAGCTGTACATTAAGAAACCTGCGAAAAATGCCGAGACAAGGTAGACGCCGACAGCCACAAGAAGCCCTCTCGCGACTCCTCCAATTGTTATGGCAATTACAATTTCCATATAAGATAATGGTGCAGTAAGCAGGTCAGCTATATTCCCTGCCCACTTGGATATAAATATTGAAAATGATGTGTTTGTATACGAGCTCTGAATAACACTCATCATTATTATTCCAGGAATTATGAACTCCATGTAGCTGATTCCGCTAAAGCTTGGAACAAGCTTACCAATAGAATATCCAAATATGAAGAGGTATAGTAAGGAACTAATCAAGGGCGTAATTAGAGTATCTCCATATATGTTAAGGAATCTTCGTATTTCTCTGCGAGCAAGCGCCGAAAGACCGATTAAATTATTCATGTCCGGTCAGCCTCAGAAATACATTTTCAAGCCTATTCTCTGCTGTGCGTATCTCTATTATTTTTAGTCCCATCTTTTCAATCTCATAAAGGGCTTTTCCAACCTTGCTATAATCTCCGTCAATGTATATTCGCATTCTGTTTCCTTTCACTGAGACTCCGAGCTTCTTTAAAGGCGTAGAAAGTTTCCTAATTGTACCAGAAACTACAACAGTTATCCTCTGCGCGCTCAGTTTATCAACGAGGTTTTTTGTGGTGTCCAGCTCTATCAGCTGTCCATGATCTATTATTCCAACGCGCTTGCAAAGCCTCTCCGCCTCTTCAATATAATGCGTCGTTAGAAGAATAGTTTTCCCTTCTTTCACAAACTTCCTGAGATCTCTCCACATATCTACTCTAAGCTCCACATCAAGCCCTGCTGTCGGTTCGTCGAGTATCAATATATCTGGATCGTGTACAAGTGCCTTCGCGATTGAGAGCCTTCGTTTCATCCCACCAGATAGCTTTCTTACATCGACATTCTTTTTCGAAGTCAGGTCAAAATGCTCAAGAAGTTCTTCTGCCCTCTTTTGTGCCTCATATTTCCGTATCCCAAAATAGCCGGCCTGATATGTCAATATTCCTTCAATGCTTAGAAATCGGTCTAGAGACATAAGATCCTGCTGGGCCAGACCTATCCTTTTCCGGGTTTCTCTGTAGTCTTCGATAACATCATGCCCGAATACCTTGATCTGTCCAGAACTTATGTTGGCAAGACCGGTTATCGCGTTTATCGTTGTTGTTTTCCCCGCTCCATTTGGCCCAAGGAGTCCGAAAAATTCACCCTTCTTTATATCAAAACTTATACCTTTCACAGCTTCAACACTGTCATAATTCTTCACTAAATTTTGTATTGATATTGCTGGCTTCACGACCTTTATCTAAGTCCTTCATTATTTAAGCTTGTTGTGCATGGAAATCCTTTAATAGTCCTGACTTGATAAATTTAAAGCACCTTTATTATTGCGCCGGTGGTCTAGTGGCTATGATTCGGCCTTGCCAAGGCCGCGACCCGGGTTCGACTCCCGGTCGGCGCATTTTTATATGCTATTGCAATAAGTCACTCATGGCAAAATCCTCTCCAGACATCTACAGGAAAGTTCTATTGCTGATAATAGCTGTTTTCTTCTTTGCTGTAGTTTTCAAAGTAATTTTGGCTGAAGAGTCCACCCTTGAGTTCACTGGAGCAAATATATATCGGGCAGTGTATGCCCAGCAGCTCATATCTAATGCTGGCTTTGCGAGCAATCTTCATGTAGAGGGAACTTGGCGCAGTACCGGTGAGCAGTTCTCAGATGAAGGCAGAATCCTTTCAGCATCCAAAGGCGTTTTCACAATATTATATAATGGTCGTCAGGTCCTAGTCGGAGGACCCTCTACTGGAAGTGAGGATATTTCTGCAAAAGCTCTACGAATTGTAGTTCAAAATGCAGATGTTATTCATGTCGGCGTTGAGCCTATTTACGGGGATGATTTTAGCGTCTTTACCTCAAGCCTTACATCCATTCCAATCAAACTTGCCGGTGAAAATATCATGGAAACCAGCCTCTCAGGCTCCGTATCTGTGGATTCTGTAGACTCAATAAGTCCAACAATTGCTCAGGACCTCGAAAACATACTGGGTTTCGGTTCTTCTGTCACAATATATGACAAAGGACTGACAATTTTTTTAGATGGTGTATTTCTGAAGACACTGGAGGAGCTTTCTTCTTATTTCAGTGAAAATGGAATTTTACTTTCAAGGGTTTCCAGCAGCAGGCTGGAGCTTGATATTCGCACAGTATCGGATTCGAACCTTTCAGAGGCCGAGCTTTCCAGCAGGGCACCGGCTTCTTTCGACTATTATATGCTGAGGGTTATTGACGAGCCTCTGAAATGAAAAATGATGAATCCAGGCTGGACATATTTTTTAGGCCGAGTGTTCTTCTTTCTATCCTGACTTTTCTATTTTTATTAGCCTCTTCTCATTCAATCAGCCTGATTTCATTAAGCTTTGTCGTACTCTGTCTTTTGATGTTCTTCGTAGGCGAGTTACTTGGAATACGCTCCTTCGGACGAAAAGTAGTAAAAAAATCACTGCCACAAGCCCTTAAAATTGGCTACTGGATGTACGCAGTAGCTATTGTATCTCTTCACCTGAATTTTTATGCCTCGGGTGGCATTCCACTTTTACAGCCTGCAATAAGGCAATTTATGAACCCCTTGCTTACTACACTCTCTTTCCTCATAGTTCCAGCTGCACTTCTTCTCATGGTGGGCTACTCTGGCCACACTAAGTCAAAGATAAGAATGCTCGCAATCTTTGCAGTGACTCTCTTCCTGATTTCTCTCACAGGATTCAGAACTGAGGTCATGGTTTTCCTTTTTTCTACCTTACTGGTTCTTCGATACACTGGGATAGTTTCAACTAAACAAGTCATTCAACTGGGTATCCTTGCTGTTCTGTTCTTCGTTGCCTTAACTCTCCTCAGAACTGGAAGCTTCGACTCAAACAGAATAAGTTCTACAGTCTCTGCCTATGATTTTGTTGTTTCTCAGTCAGATCTTACAGGCTATACAAAAGGCTTCGTCCAGTTTGCGGATTTTATAGATATCTTTTCAACTCTTCCAATCTACGGTGGCCGAACACTGATTTCAAGCCTCATCGGTGTACGTTCAGGAGTTTCCACAACATCAATGCTCTACGGGCCTCCATACGCTGATTTCGGCTTTGTGGGTTCTCTCATATTCCTGTTTTTTGGTTGGGTTCTTGGATTCGGTTACAAAGCGGCCTCAAAGGGTAGCGGATACGCAATTCTGCACAGCCTTGTACTTGTTTTTCTGCTAATAGGCATAGAAACTGGAATAGTTGATATTATTGTCTGGCTATATTTTATTGCAGCATTTTCGTACTACAAATATAATGAAATCTAAAAAACTCGACCTGATGGGACCAGTGCTGGTACCAGCCCTGTATGCAGTTTTTCTTCTGCTTGCTGGAATCTCCTTCCTTCTAGGTCTTACTCCGACAAAACCATCTCTTTTCGGTCTTCTATTCATTCTGATCTCAACACCTTTCTATTTTGCAGGTATGAAAGCTGCAAACAGGGCATATGGAAAGAAAGTAGCTCTCCTGAGTCCTAAATGGTTAATTCTGCTCTCTGTAATATTCTATACATTTGTTGTTCAAGGAGTCTTTCAGCCGGGTCTTCTATTTTCCGCACTTTTTGCAGGTTTAGCGGGTCTTTTGACTTATTATCTGCTTTCAAAGTGGAAAACTTCAAACAAATCCCTGGACCGTGTTCCTTATTATTTTCTGCTTTCTGGCATAGCGTTTATCCTGCTTACAATATATGATGTAGGTGCAATTCCCCTATTTGAAGGGGCTGTAAGGTACTCTCTTCTTGACAACGTATATTGGGGTCTTGGTTATGTCCTGTATTTTATAGGCTATATGCTTCTTCTTCCTCAGATAAAAACAGGAAAAAGTCTCTTCGCTCTTATTTTTCTGTCATCTCTCTTATTTATTCTAATGGCCTTCAGGACAGAGCTTCTTGTTATACTTATAGCTGGTATAGCGTCTGGTTATTATCGTCAAAAGCTCTCACTTAAAAGTGTCCTTGCTGGTCTTGCATCTGCACTGGCTCTTATTGTAATTCTAGGTTATATTTTCATGCCTCTGCTGAGTCCTGTTGAAATTCTCCTGTATAGAGCAGGAACTACATACATTGTCTTCGATGAAATTGCACAGGAATCTGGGCTTGGAGGGATAGAGCACGGAGCACTGTCCTTCAAAGGAGATCCTCGCTTCTATGTCGGAAAAATGCTTCTTGGTTTGCACAGGAATATTACATCAACTCTGCTGGGACCTCCTGTCATTGATTTTGGCCTCGCAGGCGCTGCGGTATTTATGTTTTTACTGGCCTTCCTTCTCCAGCTATCCCGTAAAAGTATCTCCTCTAAAAGTCTCGTATTGCAACCCTTCTATCCAATTCTCCTGGCATACAGTGTGGTGTGGATTGAGACCGGTTTAGACCAGCTTGACATTGTGTTTTTTGTTGCATTTTTTACTGCCTACCTTCTAGTTACTTCAAAGAAATAAGGTGGGCCCGGCCAGAGTCGAACTGGCGATCTTCACCTTGTAAAGGTGACGTCATAACCACTAGACCACGGGCCCAGGGGCTATTGATGTTTAGCTTATTATATAAGTTTGATTATGACTATACGGAGCCGCGCAAAAGCGCGGCCCCTAGCGGTGGTTGAAACCTTACAGAGCTTACTTCTCTGTTGCGTTTGGGACAAGCAGGAAGTTTACTTTGCCTTCGCTTGGCAAAGGTGCAACTTTCAATTGTAATGATATGTTGCCATCTTCCTTACTCCATCCTGCTCCAATTTCATCCCAGCGCTTGTCGCCTGTCTTTACGACGGCTTTGTAGTCGGGTAGGTTGGTCATGTTTCCCTCCAGGATGCCTTGTAGCCTTTCGGCATATAAGATTAATTTAACTATATCAGTTAGTTCTACGATTTCAGGCGTGCGAGGTCTTTTTCGAGACCCTCAATTATATTTGAATTGTCTGTAAATTCCAACTTCTTTTCGCATTTATGACATCTAAACTCTGTTTCTAGTGCATGGTCAAATATTACACGACCGCATTCCTCTCTATTTTTACATGTAAAAAATTGGTTTTCCCTTTCCTGCCTTAGCTCTGTTTCATAGTAATTTATATCTTTTCCAGCGATTTCATTCAGAGCCATATCAATTCTTTCTGGATGAAGCTTCCAGTAATAAGTATACCATCCTGTTTTTGAGCGGTGTCGCCTGTATGTGACAACTCCTACTTCGTAGAGTGCATAAAGATACTTTCTGATTATGTTGGCTTTCAAATCCATTCCTTCTGCAAGCTCTACGTCGCTAATCTCTTCAAATGAAACGTTCTCTGCCACTTCTATACCTTCCTCTCCAACAACAGATAAAAGGAACTCATTGTACTTTTTATCCTCTAGGAAATCTGGTCTGTTTGCCCTAATTTTCTTAAGTTTCTTCTTTGCAAGAACTTTAATTTTCGCTTTCTCTGCTTCTGTTTTTTTCTTTCTCACTATAGTCTTCTTTGATGTTCCGACTGCTACTTTCTTCACAGAAATCTTTCTTGTTGGACTTGCTCTTTTTGCTGAAACTTTTCTAAGTCTGGCTTTTCTAGAAGAAGTTTTTTTCACAGTTTTAGAAGGAGATTTCTTCCTGGGAGATGTCTTAATCCTTTTAACTGGCGATTTTACAGAACTTGATTTGAGAGTTTTGGAAGATTTTACGGCAGTGGCTTTCTTTCGTTTAGAAGTTTTTATAATTTTTTTGAGACGCGTTCTCATAGTTTTGATTCCTCTTGCCATGTTCTATGAGAGTGAACAAATTATGTTAAATACTTTCCTCTCTATCGGTTTTAATCATTGGTGAGTAGTAACTTAGGCTAAAATTCCCAGTAATTTAGGTCCAATAAAGTTGAAAAGTAGTAGAAGAAACACAAGGCTTCCTACAACTATTATAATTTGTCTTGCAAGCTTCTCGTTCTTAATAATTCTCCTCACTGCGTCAGAAAACATAAGGCCTCCGTCGAGCGGCCTGAATGGAAGAAGGTTTATCAGTCCAACTCCGAAATTCAATATTGCTGTCCACATAATTGCGTAGATTATGAACCACATAGTTTTTTGAGGCAGGAGTGTTGAGGGGTAGCATTCCGGGGAAAGTATTCTTATGGTCATTGGCGATGCAATAAAAAGCTTTACGATTTCTCCTGCCGGAATCGCTCCGCAGAATGTGATTCCCATGAATGCCCTGCCCTTCCTCTCTATGGTCGTTACTTTATAATCTGAATCATCTATTCTAAGTATTACTTCGTCTCCAGGGGAAAGGTCTTGCTTGTCCAGTGTGTTGACAAAGCTAACAAGATCATGAATTTCTCCGTCTTCTACTTCCTGAATTATCATGCCTTCTGAGAGCCCAGCAAGCTCAGCAGGACTCCCTTCCTCGACAGCAAGGAGTTTTATTCCGTCCACCGGCTCTGTCATATATGGTAAAACAACAAATGCAAGAAGGGATACCATGATAATTGCGAGTGTAACATTCATGAAAGAGCCTGCTGCGTATATTCTCATGCGAGCGCTGAGCTTGGCCTTTCTTATAGATTTTTCGTTTGGTCTTACAAAAGCTCCGATTGGAATAAATCCTAAAGAAAGTGTTCCTACTGACTCGACTTTTACTTTTTCGCGCCTTGCAAGAACTCCGTGAGACATTTCGTGGAACACAAGCAATATCACAATACCAATTATTCCCTCCCATAGTGGTATTGTTATTCCTGGTATTGCCAGCGCTGCTCCTGGAACGGCCTCAGGAATCCTAAAAATTCGTATAGCATTTATAAGAAGTGAGTAAGTAACTAATGCCATTAAAAAGAAGCCAGTAATCACTCCCAAATTCCCGAACACTTTCCAGAATCTGGGAGAAATTCCGCTTATTTTGTCAAGCAGTTTAACTCCTCGTTTTGTATTATATACGGCAAGAGGTCCATAAATGGATACTCCCTTATGCCTTCCTAATATGAGCTGACCTGTAAGAATAAGACCAATAACTATTATCCAGACAAAAACTGCACCCATGCAATCCTGTTCGGAGTCGTTATATATAACTTTGCTGTTATATCGTGCATGACCGGAGACAGCCTGTTTTGGGCGGACAAATATGCGCGGCAAGTCATAGAGAGGGTAGAGTCAGAGCCGGTGCTACAGAAAATAGCTAAGAAAAAAGGCTACATATGTCTTGATGAAAAGACTCCATCTGGACATATCCACATAGGTTCGGGCAGAGGATGGATAATTCACGACCTTGTTGCCAAAGCTCTCAGAGACCTTGGTGTAAAGGGTCGTTTTATCTTGAGTGCCGATGACATAGACCCAATGGATAAGCCACCAGCTGGTCTGGACAGCAAAAAATACGAGCAATATATGGGCGTTCCTTTCTACAAAATTCCTTCTCCTGAACCAGGGTACAAGACTTACTCAGATTATTATTTCAGAGAGTGCACTGATAAATTCGAAGAATTTGGAATTGAGGCCGAGTTGGAAAGTACAGGAAATTGGTATGAGCGCGGAGATTTTAATCCAACAATAAAGATTGCTCTGGACAATCATGAGAAAATACGTTCAATCTATGAGCGAATATACAAAAAAACAGTCGCCTCTGATAAGTTACCCTTCAATCCTATTTGCGAGAACTGTGGAAAAATTGGAACTACTGTAGCATATGAGTGGAATTCTGATACTGAAATGCTGAAGTACAGATGTTCTCCGGACCTTGTAAAATGGGCCCAGGGCTGCGGTCACGATGGTGAGATATCTCCATACGACGGCAATGGAAAGCTTCCTTGGAAAGTTGAGTGGGCGGCAAAGTGGCCGACTGTTGGTGTTCTCTTTGAGACTGCTGGTAAGGACCATTTTACGGTGGGCGGCTCAAGAACCGTTGCAATAGCTATCTGCGATGAGGTCTTTGACCACACTCCGCCTATCCCCTCAAGTAGGAAGGAGATAGGGAGTGCATACGAATTTTTCAATATTGGAGGAAAGAAGATGAGCACCTCTAAGGGCGAAGGTGTTGGCTTTGCTGAGATAGCCGAAAAAATACCTCCTAAACTTCTCAGATATCTTCTTGTCAGGACCCGACCTCATGCAGCTCTTGATTTTGACCCATTCGGAACAAACAAGCTACTTCTCCTGGCAGAAAGTTATGATAGGTGTGAGCGCATCTATTATGGAGAAGAAAAGGCTGACAATGAACGTGAGGAGGCTCATGAAAAGAGAGTTTACGAGCTATCCAATCCTGGTGGTGTCTCTACGCAAATTCTTCCCCAAATTCCTTTCGGATATGCATCAATGGTGGTACAGGCCTGTAATTTTGACATAGATTCTGCAATAGCTAAACTAAGGCAATCAGAATATATTCCTGAGAAACTCAGCAAAGAGGGCCTGGACCATTTAAAAGAACGTCTTGAAATGGCCGCTAGTTGGGTTAGTCACTACGCCCCGGATGAATATAAATTCACTCTTCTTGACAAGCTCAAAAAAGGTCTGAAAATAGAAAGTTCTGAAAAAAATGCGATACTCAAGATAGTTTCAAAAATTGACAGTTCATCTGAGAAAGAACTTGAAGCTCTAATATATGAAACTGCGAAAGAACTTGGCAGTCCCGGGAATTTTTTCAGAACTTTCTATATTGTATTACTTGGAAAGGAAAAAGGACCTCGCCTCGCCTCGTTTTTGAAAACACTTGCTCAGGAACGAGTTGAGAAACTGACAAAGTATTTATAGAAAGCTTCCAGTTTGTAGCTTAGTGGACTGATGGTAAACGCATTCATACTTATAATGTCGAAGACTGGCACTGAGCGGTCTGTTATTAGGGAACTGTCTAAGCTTGAGGAAGTTGTTGATGTCTCTGTTGTTTACGGAGACTATGATATAATCGCTAAAATTCAGGCAGAAACTCTGGAGGATCTCAATTCCGTAATTCTTGACAAAATTCGTGCCCTTGACGAAGTGTCAAACACCTCAACACTGATTGCAGTCTGATGAATAAAAAAGTTCTTCTACAATTTCTCGTAGTTATGGGCTTTCTCTTCGCTATAACATTCGCGTTCGCCCTGATAAAAGTCTACTTTCTCGGAGCCTGACCATTTTCTGCCAACTTGTTCTGCATATCAACAAGTGCCAGTGAAAGGTTTTCAGTTAGTTTCCCAAGTTTTTTCTGCTCTTCCTGTGCGGTGTATATATCCTGCTCATGCAAAAGAAGTAACTCCCCTATTCGTTCCTTTTCTTGCCTCAATACAGCGAGATTCTCAGAAAGGCCGTTTTCAGTTTTAACTCTGTGGCTGAGCTCCTCATTCAGAGTTTTCCTCGCCCCATTCATAAGAAGAAGAATTTCCCTCATTTTTATTTCCTTCTCTTTCAAAGTCTCGACGGTATTCAGAAATTGCGTCTGCAGACTGTCTGTGTTAAAAACATCTCCTATATGCGAATCAATGCTTCTGAGAACATTGTCAAAGTGAATTCCTTCAAGCTCCATCAAATCTCCGTTTGCCTTTTCCACTTCTTCAGAGTTTTCTGTTCTTGCCATGACTCTACTAAGTGACTTATCAAGCATTTAAAGTTTTCCTCAGAATGTTGCGTTAAGCATTTTGTAGAATAGGTGGGCTGCTATAACCACTGGAAGCCCAAAATCTATGTAAGCATAGCTGAAAAGCACACCTATCACCAGAGCGTCTGCTGCAAACACAGGACCGTACACTATTGCGTAATATGCCATGTAAGAAATCGTCAGAGCGCTTATCCCTCCAAGGAGACCAAACATCCCGACCAGAATAGGAAGCATTATCAGTCTTAGTGCAAGCTCTTCCATTATTGTGCTGTAGAAAACAAATCCTCTGAACTTGCCTTTGAAAGTGGAATAGTAATTTCTTCCGTTGAATATCCACATTCTCAGTGGAAGTGAAAAGGCTGTTGCCAGCAAAGCCAGAACTATTGGAATACTCCAAAGGTCCATTCCATACATGAATTCAAAAAGTTTTGTTTTTATCATCTTATTGATGCCAAAGCGTTGTGAGTAGCGTGAGCAAGTATCGGAACAAATATCCCGAAGCTTACGAATGCCCAGCCAAATATAAGTCCTGTTATTGTAGAGTCAACAAAACGTGTCCTCCCATAGAATGTGTGAGCTCCTCCAAACATTACTGCTGATACAAGTATCGCGGGAAGCCACGCTCCGAAAACCCCGTAAAGCGCACTAATCAGAACCATCCTGAATATTATTTCTTCAAATATGGGACTTATTACTACAATACCAAAAATCCGGTTAATCTTTCCTCGCATGCTGTTCATGGGAACTGAGCCTGTAAGAATAGCTGTCTGCAAATATGTAGCTACACCAAGAATCATTGCAAGCGACCACATTTCCATCATGTAATGGGAGCCAAATAGATTGAATCTTACAACTTCTGTCATCTGACTTATTATGTATTCCATAGGTTTTTACTACTCAAAAATAGTGAAAACTCTTCTATTTATATCTATCCTTGCTGGTTTCTCTTTCTTTTTATATAAAACGCTGTCAGTATAATAATCGCGAGTCCTGAAATAAGAAGCCATGAGCCAGTCCGTGTCAGTATCTCAATATACATGGCGTTCGCTGTTACATAAAGTCCAGTAAGACCTAGATCGCTTGCCATATTAAGTCGGTGGTTCAGGCATTATATATAATTAATCAGGCCTATTCTGGTATGTGTCGTCCGTCAGTGCACTTGCACTCTTCAAGGGGCATGTCATAATTTTTGCAGTCCTCAGCTCCGCAGTTTTTCTGTTCTTCTGAAGCTCCTCCGCAGCCCCCAGTGCAAATATAGTGTGGGTTTTCCATAGCTTCTTTAGCTCTCCACTGCTTTTATATCTTATTTCCGTTCTATTCTGTCCACCACGTACTCGGCAAAGGAAAGGCTTGCAGTAAGTCCTGGTGAAACAGCATTTAGTATGTGTGTTGCATCATCCGTGAACTCAACAAGCATATCATTCACTATTTCTCCCTTCCGATTAACTGGCTGGGCTCTTATTCCTGGTGGGTGCTTCTTCAAATCTCCTCGTTTGACAGATGGACTAATTCTTCGTATTTCCTTAAGAAATGCCTTCTTTGAGACTGTAACTTTAGCATTTTCTGCCACGAGCTTTCGGAAGCTTTTCCCAAAGAGGAGTCGCAGGAAAT
>DAFN01000019.1:26509-30193 GCA_002495465.1 archaeon UBA55
AGTCGCAGGAAATTCACTGAGATTGCCATTCCTATAAATTCGCCCGGGTTTATACCCTTCCTGTAGGCTTCCCTCCCTAGAGCAAGAGTTGCTGTCGGTCCTGCAAGGACCTTTCCGTCAACGGTCTTCGTTAAATGAACTTTAAGGAAGGGGAAATTAAGATCCGGAGCCTGGTAAACCATTGAGCGTATGTCTAGGTTTTCTACTTCCATATACTCTCCCCGGAATGGAACTATCCGTATTCCCTTGCCGGCGCCCATCACATGTGCTATTTTGTCTGAATAAAGCCCGGCGCAGTTGATTATATGGTCTGCTTCAAAAACTCCTTTCCTGGTTTTCACAGAGTTTCCCCGAATTCCAGTTACTTTTGCGTCCATGATGNNTTCTTGGCGTCTTTTACAACGGCCTCAAGAAATCCGACGCTGTCAACAATTGCTCCTGAGGGGGACAAAAGCGCTTTTCTTCCCACAACTTCCGGCTCTCTACGTTTCAGTTCCTCAGAGTTTATTATCTTAAGTCCTCGGACTCCTATCTTCTTTCCCCTTGACATAAGCTGCTCAAGAATTTTATCATCTTCATCTGAGTTTGAAATAACTAAAGTCCCTACTTCCTCTACACGGACTTTGTGTTTCCTGCAGAACTGCTTAAGAAGTTGATTTCCTTTCAAACAAAGCTCCGCTTTTATGCTTCCAGGCTTCTGGTTAATTCCTGAATGTACAACGCCGCTGTTTCTTCCGGATGCGTGCATTCCAAGCTTCCCCTCCTTCTCAAGAACTGTTACTTTTCCAAGTCCTCTTCGTGAAATTTCCCTGGCTATAGAGCTCCCAATTATACCCGCGCCGATGATAATGTAGTGCTTCTTTTCCACACATTTCTCTTGTTATTAGATGTTTATGTAAGTTATGAGGGGAAAAGGGCTGAGCTCCTCGGGTCAGAGTCACTTCATGAATAAGCTCTCAACGTTTGTCAATTAATTGAAGCGCCGCGGGCAGGATTTGAACCTGCATATCCAAAAGGAAACTGGTTTTCAAGACCAGCGCAANNAGCGCAATACCAGGTTATGCGACCGCGGCGAGCGTATACGAGCCGCGGGTTACACAGTTATGTGTCTGACCGCGGCAGAACTAAAAAGTACTGATTTTCTCTCCTATTAAACTTTGTGTGAAGCTATAAATATCATAGTCACATATTCTTTATTATGGGTATTTTGAGACGAAGGCGTCCTTCGGAAGCCGTGGAAACAGTGACTGTAACTTTTGTGTTCACTCCAGGCAATGACATCGCAAGGGCTTTTTTCAGACCAGATCACAAAGAATTTCTTGTTACATCAGGCGCTCAGGAACAATACATACGTCTTGAAACAGAATCCCGTAAAAGCCGGGAGCCTCAAACCGACTACCCTCTTCAGATTCCAAAAGGAGAGGAATGCGAGTTTTCAGAGCCAGGAAGCGATCCGAAACTTGTTGTTATTTTGAATGGGGAGCGTTTAGAGAGAAAAGGCCGCTCAATATATGCCAATCTTGGAAAAATCAAAAAGGACACAAGATTCGAATTCGAGCTCCTCTATGAGTAGAACTCTCAAGCTTTTTATACTGGCTAATCAACTAATTTACTGGCGCGGCTAGGCTGGGGGAGTAGTCCTACCTTGTAACCACAAATGGGCTTTATGGTGGAGCTGAGTGCCGGGGAGAGATTGGCGTTTTTGTAGCCGTCTTGAAATTTGGTGTCGAAGCCTCGTCCCTCGGGATTGGCGTTCCTGCCAAACGGGTCAGGTCCGGAAGGAAGCAGCCCTAACAGGTTCTGTTAATGCTCGCGGGGTCGCGGGGTGGAGCCTTTTTTCAAGGCTAGCGGCCGCATGGGTGTCAGGCGATTTCCGGATGCCGTGCCACCTATTCTTTATTTGCATAAGCCTTGAGCTCGCAGAATTTGCAAATTTTTCCTGATGTATTTTGTCCGCAATTTTCACACTTTTTTAATGTATTTTTTTCTATATTAACATCTGCCAGAATGTTCCTGAGGTTTTCCGCACTGTTGTAAATCCCAAATTTGAATCCAGGGTACTTATCTTCAATAAGGTTCATGTGGTCTCTGATATTCAGCCTGAAGGCATTTGCTGCATTTGGGCACTCGTCTTCATGGATTTCATAGCCCTTCAATATCGCGTAAAGTCCTACTTCCTTTTCAGGTATATTGCATAGAGGTTTTACTCTTGGTATGAATCCCTTTTTATTTGCCGTCTTGGGTCCGCTTCGTGCTATTCGAGGGAAATCACTCCTTATATAATTCATAAATATACTCTGTGCTTCATCGTCAAGGTTATGCCCAGTTGCTATTTTGTCGGCTCCCATTTCTCGTGCTCCGTCTTCAATTAATCTTCTTCTGAAAACTCCGCAATATTCACAGGCTCTGCTTATGTCTGGCTTCTCCATTATTTTATCCAGAGGCTTTCCAACTCTGTCTTTGTATGTCAGTATGGTGTAATCAATTCCAAGTTCCTTGTAAGTCCTTTCAGCAATGTCTATGCTTTCAGGTCTGTAGTCCTCAATTCCCTCGTCTATTGTTACCCCGACAATTTCAATGCCCCTCTTTTTTGAGATATCATGAAGTTCTCTGAGGGTTACTATAGAATCCTTTCCTCCGGAAACAGCGACTGCTACTCTGTCCCCCCTTTCGAAAAATTTGTTTTTGTTAATTGTCTTGCGTATTCTGTCTGTTGTAAGTCCAATGAAATGGTTCTTGCAAAGCCTTATATCTGAATACCTTAGGTGGGCAACCGCAGGATTTTGGCACTTGTCGCAGTTCATTTATCCACCTGAAATAATTTTTATCAGCTCAAGTTCATCGCCGTCTGACAATGGTTCCTCACCTATTATAATATCTGATGCCCGTTTTATTATATAGGTCTCAGAACTTTCTCCAAGCTTTCCGAAAATATCACTAGCCCTAGCGCCTTCAGGCAGCTCAATGATTTTCTTTCCCTCTTTTCTGACAATCTTTATTTTCATTTTTTCACTATGTCCTTTCCGCGTTCGGACGGTTTTACAGAAATATCTGCATCTGGGAATTCTGTTTCCAGTGCTTTTCCTCTGGAATGCCGGTCAAGGAATACTGCCAGAGCAGCTATCTCTGAATGAGGCTGTCCTGTCACAGCAATATTGTAATCTGCGATATCATAGACCTCTCCCGGAACTTTCTGCCCTCCTATTATTATAAGAACCTTTTTCCCCACTATCTCTTCAATCTTGTTCTGAACCAAGTCTCCGTACATAGTCAAATGGACTTTTATTCCGTCAAATTCCTTCACAAATTTCTTCCAGTTCTTTACGTAGTCTGTCTCAAAATCTCCTCCCCATCTGTCACTTATATCATTTATGCTCTTCTCAAGCGAGTCGTCTTTCTGACCGCTGTAATGCAGCTTGGAAGCCCCAAGAGCGCGCGCTACCAGTCCTATATGCGTTGATACGCGGGCATCTCTATGTGCACGGTGTCCGAGCCTCAGAACTTCAGCTTCCATAAACAATATAAAAGCGTTGCAACACCTATTTAACGACTATGGGTGATGAATTCGGACTTTTGATGGTCCCCAAAGAATCTGGTTCAGTTTCTACTTTTATGAAGGAGATTTCCAGTTCAAATTTTGAGTCTCAGGTTTCTAAGACTCTCGAGAAAATGAGAATAAGTCCA
>DAFN01000019.1:30330-31987 GCA_002495465.1 archaeon UBA55
GTCCGACAAAAATTTCCCTCTCTGCATATGACAAGGGCTCAGGCAAAAAGGGCACATCTCTTGAAGGTTTTAAATTCATAAAATACTCAGTCAAGCTCCGCGGAAAAAAGAAGCGTTTTCTCAGAACAGTTCCGTGGAGGTCCGATTCTGAGCTTACAATTCTTGTCGGAACTGGGGACAACAAAAGGGACGGAGTAATGCTTTCTTCTACGCGTGGCAGAGTGTCTGATATGCGTCTGATCTTCGGAAGCCTTGTGGACCGAGTCGCTGAACTAATGGGTGGAGAAGGCGTTCTGCACTGGTCTCAGTCAACAAAGACCGGAAGCCTCGCGCAATAGACAAGATATATTATTTAAGCAGCTAGTTCATCATTATTGAGAGATATAGCCCCGTAGTGTAGTGGTCAATCATACGAGACTCTGAATCTCGTGACACTGGTTCGAATCCGGTCGGGGCTATCACAAGCTTTATATTAAGATATTTCATATTCAGTTTATGGCAAGTCACGAACTTCCGAAACTCAATTACGCATACGATGCGCTGGAACCCTTTATAGATGCACAGACTATGGAGATACACCATTCCAAGCACCATCAGGCCTATGTAAATAATCTTAACAAAGCTCTTGACGGCCAGGACGAGCTTGCAAAACTTTCTCCATCGGAGCTTCTAAAAGATTTGTCAGTTATTCCGGATGATATAAGACAAACTGTTATTAACCATGGCGGAGGTCACGCCAACCACACTTTCTTCTGGACACTTCTTGAAAAGGATGTTGAAATCCCGGAGCCTTTTATGGAAGCTCTTAAGAATGACTTTGGAAGCTTTGATGCTTTCAAGGAAGAATTTACTAAGGTGGCCAGCTCTGTTTTCGGCTCAGGCTGGGCATGGCTGGTTCTTGATTCCGGAAAGCTCAGTATCACAGAAAGCTCCAATCAGGACACTCCGCTAAGCCAGGGTCTTAAACCAATTCTTACAATTGATGTCTGGGAACATGCCTACTATCTAAAGTACCAGAACAGGCGCGCTGATTATATAGACGCCTTCTTCAAGGTAATAAACTGGGAGCAGGTTCACAATAATTTCAAATCTGAGTGATTAATATGCCTAAAAAAGACCCAATATGTGGAATGGATGGAACGATAGAAAAACACGGCTACTATTTCTGCAGCCAGAACTGTATTGAAAAATATGAAAGCAGACCTGCACTTATGAGCCAGCCGTGGTTCAAACCAGTTCTTTATTCAGTAATTGTAGTTCTGCTAATTGGCTTGACGGCAGTATTGCAAATGACTGGCTACATGATATTGTTTATGGGAGTATTTTTTGTTGCAGTATCTCTCCTTAAAATTGCAGATTGGAAAGGCTTTGCACAGGCATTTACTATGTATGATATACTTGCAAAGAAAAGTAAAGTGTATGCTCACGTTTATCCTCTAATTGAGCTCGGTTTGGGTATCTCTTACCTGCTGACATGGCAAATAACTATCGCCGCCTATGTAACATTTGTAATTATGGCCATCGGAACTGTCGGCGTTGCTCAAAATTTATTGTCAAAAAATCCAGTTAAGTGCGCTTGCTTAGGTACACTGGTCAAAATACCTCTGACTAAGTTTACTTTATTTGAAGATATAACAATGGCTGCTATGGCCTTGAT
>DAFN01000019.1:32038-33149 GCA_002495465.1 archaeon UBA55
GGCTGCTATGGCCTTGATGATTCTATTTTTATAAAATAAGGTTCTAAAGCCAGAAAGCAAGTAAGGCTCCGTTCTTCATATTCCTAATAGAATCTCCTTAGCTTTTTTCGAAACCTTTTCGAGGTTCCCTGCTGATGCGTAGACTCCTACGTTCCAATATTTCCACTGAGCCTCCTGAAGTGCTTTTACAAGCGGGGAGAAGTCTTCAAGTTTCTTAAGCTTTCCGGAATCTGATATCAAAGTTTTTACTTCCTTCGTATATTGGGGCGGGGGGACATCAAGGAGCAACTCATTCCTCTCCAGTCCACATTCTTCTGTAATTTCTGCCTCCAGCTTCTTTAGATTTTTTATGTCAGATTTCAGGCTCATAATCTCTTCAAAACTTTTTCCGAAGTCTTCCTTGGAAAGTCTCAGTGCCGCTTTGTGCAAGTCTCTTCTCTCGATACTGTCCAAAAGATTTTCCCCCTCTCCTCCGTGTGATCTTATTTTCTGGAATACTTCAGCGTCATCCATCCTGAACAATTCATCAATTGTGAAAGCCTTTTCCTGAAGGCATTCTATGAGGGCATTTGTGAACATCGAGTCCGCGATTCTGGAAGTCTTGTGACTGTAAACTGCCGGATACATAAGATAACGTGCTATCAGCATCGACTCAACTGCAGAAAGACCTTCTTCGTCCACTACCAGCCCTTGCTTGGTCATCATAAGCTTCAGGAGAAGGTGGTCCAGGTCGACAATTCCATATGCCGCTCCTGTGTAATAGGAATCACGCATAAGGTAGTCCATCCTGTCCGCGTCTATATCCCCCGATACAATGTCACTGTTCGGTTTTTTCCGTCCTGTTGCAATTTTTGCTATTTCATCAGGATTATGTCCAGTATCTTTCAGGGCGTCGGAAACTGCAGATTTTCGTATTATTTTACTTGTATACATCTCATGAGTTGTTTTTTTGAAAAAATTAGATGCAATTTCAGAGCTGTGTGAATATGGTCCGTGTCCAATATCGTGAAGCAGGGCTGCAAGTTTTACTTGTTCAGCTTCATCATTTTCTAATCCAACTGCTTCTGCTATTCTACCTGCGATATGGAAGGCCCCGAGTGAGTGTTCAAAT
>DAFN01000019.1:33200-36745 GCA_002495465.1 archaeon UBA55
GAGTGTTCAAATCTGCTATGAGTTGCCGAGGGATAAACAAAATAGACAAATCCAAGTTGCCGGACTCTCCGAAGCCTTTGCATCTCCGGCGCATCGAGAACTTGGAGCTCGTCCCTTGAAATTGTAAGATTCCCGTGTATGGGATCTCGGATTATTTTCATATATTATCTTTGTCCAGCTATTTTATATATTCTCAGAAACCTTTAAATAAAAAGCTCACGAGTTAAAACGGCATGGCAGACAAGATTTCAAAAGGGGATTTCATAAATGTAGATTATACTGGTTCAGAGAAAGATACTGGGCGGGTTTTTGATACTACTAATGAGGTTCTTGCAAAGAAGGAAAACATCTATAATGAAGATTCAAAATTCGGTACTATAACTCTTGTAGTCGGTGCTGGACATGTCCTTCCTGGACTTGACAAGGAGCTCACAAGCCTAAGCGTCGGAGACAGGAAAAAAATTACGATAAGCAAAGAGGATGCCTTTGGTTCCAAGGATTCTGACTTGGTAAAACTGGTTCCACGAAGTGTGTTCAAGAGAAGCAGAATGAATCCTGTTCCGGGAATGCCTGTGGAAGTTGGAGGAAGACAGGGGATAGTTAAAACTGTAAGTGGTGGAAGAATAAATGTTGATTTTAATCATCCTCTTGCAGGAAAAGAACTTGAATATGAAATCGAAGTAAAAGGAAAAGTAACAGACCAGAAGGAACAGGTGCTGTCCTTCTTTTATCTTCACCTTCCTAAGCTGGATTTGAAGGATCTTGACATAAAAATCAGCTCAGGAAATGCAGAAATTCGGACGCCAAATGACGAAAACACCAGAAGATATATAAGTATGGTTAAGCCTATAATATCAAGAGATATATTGAACTATATCAGTGAAATAAAAAAAATTACTTTCATTGATGTGTTTGAATAATCGAGAGTGGGAGAAGTAAATGGATTCTACAACTGAAAACAAGGCCGAAGGCAACGGCAACGTATATACTCTATCTTCAGACTCAGGTCTTGAAGAAGTAGTACAGGCAAAGAAGACTTCAATCAAAGTTATTGGAGCCGGCGGAGCCGGAAATAACACAATAAACAGACTTATGGAGGTTGGCATTGACGGTGCAGAGTGCATAGCCGTCAACACAGACGCCCAGGACCTTCTTTATACAGAAGCTGACCAGAAAGTTCTTATCGGAAAGGACGTTACTGGCGGTCTCGGGGCTGGAAGCAACCCTGACCTTGGAATGGAAGCTGCCAAGGAAGATGAAAAAGAGCTTAAGGAGCTAATTAAGGGCTCAGATCTTGTATTTGTTACTTGCGGACTCGGTGGAGGAACTGGAACTGGTTCTTTGCCCGTCCTGTCAGAGCTTGCAAAGAAGGAAAAGGCTCTGACTATTGGAATCGTCACAATGCCATTCAGCATCGAGGGAGCTGTTCGATGGGACAATGCTCAGGCAGGTCTCAAGCAGCTCAGGGAACACACAGACACAGTAATTGTTATTCCAAACGACAAGCTTTTGGAAATTGTTCCCGAACTTCCACTCAATGCAGCTTTCAAGGTTGCTGATGAAATTCTTGTAAATGCTGTTAAAGGAATTACTGAACTAGTTACTAAGGAAGGATTGGTTAACTTGGACTTTGCTGACATAAGAACCATTATGTCTAATGGAGGGACAGCAATGATTGGTCTTGGAGAGTCCGATACTGATGACAGGGCCCGCGACGCGGTTGAGAAGGCTCTTTCAAACCCTCTGCTTGATGTGGATATAACTGGCGCAACTGGAGCACTTATAAATGTAATCGGTGGTCCGGACATGTCTCTACAGGATGCCAGAATTGTTATGGAGACCGTTTCAGATAAACTCGATCCTAATGCAAAGATAATCTGGGGATCTAGAATCGACCCTGATTTCCAAAACACCTTGAGGACTATGCTGGTCATAACAGGTCTCAAACCGCAGCAGCAAATTCTTGGACCTGAAACTTCTGAAGAGAAGAAGGTCTACAAGTCCAAGATGGAAAAGGAATACGGCATTGAGTTCCTCTGATGGGAAAACTGAACGATAAATTTCAAAAGTATGTCCGAATAATGAGGATTGCTAAGAAGCCTGGCGGTCACGAGTTCAAAACAATTTTAAAAGTCACAGGTCTGGGAATTTTCCTAATAGGTTTTTTGGGTTTCATAATAAAGCTCCTTGCTCGCCTATTTTGAAGGTTAAATATATATATGGGGTGCCAGATAAAAGACAGGACTTATTTTGTCTATTAACTTAATGTAGTCTTTACAGTAAAATGGGAATCTACGCTATAAGAACAACAGCTAACAAGGAGAAAAACGTGGCCAGCAAGCTAGCTGACCGCGTTGAGAAAGAAGGCTACAACATCTCTTCAATAATAGTTTCAGGTCTAAAGAGTTACATCCTAGTTGAAGGAGATCGAGCCGATATTGACAAGGCATATCGAGGTGTCGCCCATGCCAGAGGTCTGGTTTCGGGTGAGGCAAACCTCGATGAGATACAACATTTCCTCAAGCCAAAACTGGCTGTTACAAACCTTGTTGAAGGTTACATTGTTGAGGTTATCAGCGGTCCTTTCAAGGGAGAGAAGGCAAGAATAACAAGAATTGATACAACAAAGAATGAAATAACAATTGAGTTGCTCGAGGCAACAATTGCGATTCCAATAACAGTTCCTGCAGAATCTGTAAGAGTCCTTGAAAAGGTGGAGCCCGAAGTAGAGGAAAAAGAAACTAACGGAGAAATAACAGAGGGAAGTTCAGAGGGAAGTTCCTCTGGCGGAGATTTCCCAGTACCAAGCTAATATGGCAAATCAGATAAAGACTTTGGTAACAGGCGGACAGGCAAGTGCCGGGCCACCTCTGGGTCCAGCTCTTGGACCTCTTGGAGTTCCAGTCAATCAGGTTGTTGAAAAAATAAATGAGGCAACTAAGGAGTTCGCAGGCATGCGAGTTCCTGTGATTGTAACAGTTGATCCTAAAACCAGAGCTTTCGAGATTGAAGTTGGAAGTCCTCCTGTATCTGCTCTTATCAAGAAGGAATTGAATTTAGAGAGGGGTTCCGGCTCTCCAACTACTGAAAAAGTGGCGGACATGGTTATAGAGCAGGCAATTAAGATTGCTATGATGAAGGAAAGTTCTCTTATGGCTGGTTCAAGGAAGGCTGGCGTCAAAACTATAATAGGCACTTGTCAGGCGATGGGTATACTAGTTCAGGGAAAAGAAGCTCCTGAAACACTTAAGGATATTGACGATGGAATGTATGACGAAAAGATTGAATCTGGAAAGACAGAGCTTTCCGAAGCAGAGCTACAGAAGATTGAGGAAGATAAGATAAGACTTGCAGAAGAAGCTGAAAAGATGCGCGAAGAGAACGAAGCAAAGGCTAAGGAACTAATTGGAGCGCTCAAGGGCAAGCCTGACGATGAAGTACGAGCTGCACTCAAGGAAGCAGGAATTCCAAACAATCTCATACTAGAGCTCTTGCCTAAAGAGGTTGAGCCTGCCGAAGGAGAAGAGGGCGCTGAAGGAGCCAAG
>DAFN01000019.1:36817-41716 GCA_002495465.1 archaeon UBA55
CTGAAGGAGCCAAGGAAGAGGGCGGAAAAGAGAAGAAAGAGGGCGGAAAAGAGAAGAAAGAGAGAGACAAGTAAGCTTTAAATAAGGCCTCTTTCATAATTTAGACTCATCCGACGTACTACCATTTGGTAGGAGGACATATGGAGCAAAAACACGTACAAGAAGCAATCAAACAAGCCCGTGAAAATTCCAAGAAGAGGAATTTTTCCCAGACTTTTGACTTAGTTGTATCTCTAAAGGATTTTGACCTCTCCAAACCGGAGAACAAAGTCAAGGAGGAAGTTGTTCTGCCGGCGGGTCGAGGAAAGCCTGTCAGAATTGGAGCAATTGCTGAGGGTGAACTCGCAGAAAATGCTAAAAAATCAGGCATTGAAATTATAGTTAGCAAGGCAGACCTTCAGAAGCTGCAGGATGACAAGAAATCTGCAAAAAAACTTGTAAATCAGGTTGATGTTTTCATAGCCTCTCCAGATCTCATGGCAGAGGTTGGAAAGACTCTGGGTCCTCTTCTAGGACCACGAGATAAAATGCCAAAACCACTTCCACCTACAGCTCCTCTTGAAGCTTTTATACAGAGGACAAACAAGGTCGTTAATGTAAGGACAAGGGACCAGCCAATAATCCAGTGTCTTGTCGGTACTGAGGTTATGAAGGATGAGGAAATATGCCAGAATCTTATGGCGGTTCTTACGGTTCTTGAAAACAAACTTCCCAAAGGCCTCGGAAATATAAAAGCCGCTTATGTAAAACTTACGATGGGCAAGCCTGCACTTATTGGCGGAAGCAAAATAAAGGCAGATTCTGGTGGAGGCAAGGAATAATGAGGGAAGGTGAAGTTCCTCAGAAGAAGGTAGATCTCGTTAATGAGCTTGTCAGTTTAATAAATGAAAATTCAGTTGTCGCGGTTGTAGATATTTCAAATCTGCCTTCAAAACAACTTTTGCAAATGAAGCACGCCCTTCGTGGTAAGGCTGTAGTGAGAATGGCAAGGAAGAGTGCTATTTCACGTGCTCTCGAGCAGACAGACGGAAAGGGACTTGTTGAGTATTTGAAAGGAATGCCTGCTATTCTTGTCTCTTCAGAAAATCCATTCATGCTTTCAAAAATTCTGAAAGAAAGCAAAGCGACCGCCCCTGCAAAAGAGGGCACAACTTTGAATAAGGATATAGTAATTCCTGCGGGTGAAACTTCCTTTGCTCCTGGTCCTATCGTAGGAGAACTGCAAACAATGGGAGTTAAAGCAGCAATCGAGGGCGGAAAAGTTGTTGTAAAAGAAGAATCAGTTCTCGCAAAAGAAGGAGAAGTCGTGGACAAGCAAAAGGCGGATCTTATGGCGAAACTTGAACTTGAGCCAGTTGAAATCGGTCTTGGGATGGTTGCAGCATATGAAAATGGTTTAATTTTCACTTCAGATGTTCTTGACATAGACACTGAGGAAACTCTCAGTCAGCTTGCAGCTGCAGCTGCAAATGCATTCAGTCTTTCCTACAGCATCAAATATCCAACAAGCGATAATATTGAAATGTTCATAAAAGAGGCATTCGTACAGGCAAAGGGTCTTGCCATGGAAGCAGGCTATATGTGCAGTGCGACCGCAGAAGACTTTCTGAAACAGGCAGCAAGAGAGGCTTCTATCCTAGAAAGTGAAGTTCCAGAAGCTCCAGTAGAGCTTCCAAAAGAAGAATCAGAAGAGAAATCTGAGGAGGCTTCTTCCGAGAAAGAGTCTAAAGATGAAAAAAGCGAAGAAGCTCCTGCAGAGGAAGCTTCCACTGAAGAATCTAAAGAGGAAACTCCAGCAGAAGAAGAAAAACCAGCAAAGGAAGAAAAACCTGAGAAAGAGCCTGTTGAAGAGAAGAAAGACGAAGCACCTGCTGAAGAAAAAATAGAAGAAGTTCCAGAAAAGGAAGAAGCTCCTGCAGAGGAAAAGAAGGAAGAACTATCTGAAGCCCCTGAAGAAAAACCAGCAAAGAAAGAAAAGAAGGAAGACTCTAAAGAAGAAAAACCAATTGAAGAGAAGTCAACTGAGGACCTTCTTGCGCAAAACGAAGAAGAGATTGAGAAAGAGAAAAAAGAAACAGGCTAATTATAGTAGCAATATCCACATAAAGTAGCCACTGAATATCCAGAAGACTGGAATACTTATGAGTGGCTCGAGCATTATGTTAAGAATCTTTTTTGGCATTGCTCTGCCCATCAAGACACCTATCACTATCGAGCTTCCCCATTTTACGACGCTCACAACGAAGCCGAGCATCGGCCAGCCGAGCAAATTCACAATATATGCTCCGTAAAATGAGGCCAAAGTTACCATCGGCACAAGCGTGAAGAAGCTTACAATCATCATTGTCATATCCTTTCTCAGTATAAAGTGCGCCGGAAGTATCGACAGCAGACCTATGACGAAAGTCGGTCCAAATCCAAAAGCCATAGCAATTACTGTTAATATAAGATTGGATATCGAAAATCCCGGAACATAGAAGAAGAGAAGCTCGCTTACGAAGAGCATCATCACAAATGCAAAGAGCCATAGCGCTGCCATTGATATGCTATTTCCCGGAAGGGCGGCAAAAATGGACATCATCGTAATTGACATGTTGCAATTATCGCGAGAATTGTATAAATAATCACTCCTTGTTTTCTTTGTGAGAACTTTATTAAACGCCAATATCATATGGTGAGTTATGGATTTGAAGCACCTGAAGGCGGATTTAAAGCGTAAAACAGATAAAGACCCTTCAAGCTATTATGCAGTCTCTGTCCTCGAGGAGAACGACTTCCGCAGGGAAAACTGCGTAAAATGCTCGAAATTTTTCTGGACTGCATCGGATAGCAGTCTCTGCGGGGATCCTGAGTGCTCGGGCAGCTATACCTTCATAGGTGATCCTCCTACAAAAAACAAGCTTGATTTTATACAGGTCTGGAAAAATTTCTCAAAATTCTTTAATAAGGCAGGTTACGAGTCAATAAATCGCTATCCAATCGTTGCCCGCTGGCGAGATGATGTTTACTGGAATAATGCATCTATCTACAATTTTCAGCCCCACGTTGTTTCAGGGGAAGTTGAGCCGCCGGCTAATCCTCTTGTCGTCCCACAGCTGTGCGCAAGATTTAATGATATAGATAATGTCGGAGTTACCGGACGGCATTACACTTCCTTCGTTATGATTGGTCAGCACGCTTTCACGCCTCCTGACAAATTTGAGCAGGACAAATATTTCCGGGATATCTATGACTGGCTAGTAAAAGGAATAGGGATAGCGCCTCACGAGCTTAAATTCCATGAGGACCAATGGGGAGGAGGAGGAAACCTGGGACCCTGTATGGAGTGGTTTGCACGCGGACTCGAGCTTGGCAATCAGGTTTACATAAACTATGAATACGGAGACGATGGAGTTCGTGATCTCGATTTAAAAGTTCTTGATATGGGCACAGGTCAGGAAAGATATTCATGGCTAAGCCACGGAACTGACACTAGCTACGAGGCTAACTATCCAACTGCAGTCAAACAGCTCTACAAAGTCTCTGGAGTGAAGCCTGACAGGACGCTCCTTTCCAGATTTCTGCCATATTCAGGTCTTTTGAACTCAGAGGAAGTCAGTAGTATAGATAAGGCCTGGGGGGGCATTGCAAAGAATCTTGATGTGGATACCCAAGTTCTTCGGGAAGAAATAGCTCCTCTCACTTCTCTCTATGCAATCGGAGATCATACAAGGACACTCCTTATCTCAATAAATGACGGGGCAATCCCCTCAAATGTCGGGGGCTGCTACAATCTTAGGGTAATTCTTCGGCGTGCCCTCAGCTTTATAGACAATTATGACTGGAATATAGACCTTTCTGACATATGCGAGACGCATGCTAAATATCTCAAGCCGCAGTATCCGGAGCTTCTTGAAAATCTTGTAAGCGTTCGTGAGATATTGGATTATGAAAAATCAAAATATATTTCAACTCGCAAAAAATCGAAGCAGACTGTAATGCATGCAATAAAGAAGGGGGTTAGTGACTCTGTTCTCATAGGCCTTTATGATTCTCACGGCGTTTCTCCTGAATATGTCAAAGAGCTTGCCGCCGAGGACGGAAAAACTGTAAAAGTTCCTGAGAATTTCTACGCCCTCGTTGCGGAAAGGCATCCTGAAGTCGAAAAGAAGGTAAAGCCCAAGAAAGCTGATGTCTCCGGAATAGCAGAAACAGACCTGCTTTACTACAAACATTTCAACAGGAAATTCAAGTTCGATGCCAAGGTTCTGAAGCTCATTGGAAAGGATAAACTTGTTCTTGACAAAACACTCTTCTATCCAACAGGTGGGGGACAGGAGCACGATACAGGAACTCTAAATGACTACAAAGTTGTTGATGTCAGCAAAAGCTCTGGCGTCGTTATACACACTCTGGATACGCACAAGCTAAAGGCCGGCGATAAAGTTCACGGAATAGTTGACAAAGAGCGCAGGCTATCTCTTGCTAAAAATCACACAGCCGCACATATTGTCGGAGGGGCAGCCCGTCAGATTCTGGGCCAGCATACTTGGCAGACGGGAAGCCAGATAGATGTTGACAAGGGCCGGCTTGATATAAGTCATTATAAGGCTATCACAGCTGAGGAAGTTTCTGAAATAGAAAAATTGGCAAACAAAGTCGTTGCAGAAAACCGTAAGACTGAAAAGGTTCTTGAGGACCGTACAGAAGCAGAGAAGAAATATGGTTTTATTCTTTATCAAGGGGGCGTCGTTCCCGGAAATCAGATAAGGGTCATGAAAATCCCCGGTCTTGATATCCAGGCCTGCGGAGGGACTCATCTGGACTCAACTGGTGAGGTTGAGGGAGTCAAAATAATAAAGACTGAAAAAATACAGGACGGTGTCGTCAGACTGGTATTTGTTGCTGGCAAGGGTCTTT
>DAFN01000009.1:0-434 GCA_002495465.1 archaeon UBA55
GTCTCATAGTCTTGGACAGCGCTGTAAGCCTCTACAGGCTGGAAAATTCCGGAAGCCGTGGCAATATGCTGGACAACAGCCGAGAACTTGGGCGGCAGATGGCACAGCTCTCAAAAATTGCTAGACAAAACCAGGTTCCAATAATAGTCTGCAACCAGGTCTACGAATCCTTCAGAAAGAAGGGCTCAGTTGAGCCCGTCGGCCGCGATGTGATGGCATACTGGTCAAAAACAGCCCTGGAACTCGGAAGAAAAGGAAGCTCAAGATGGGCAAGGCTGGCGAGGCATCCATCTAAAAAAGCCGGGGATGAATACAAGTTCAAAATACACAATGAAGGCATAAGTAAAGCTTAAAAAGACCAAGAGTTTATGTTAAATATTATGGCAGCACGCGATAAATTATTCGGAGCGGTACTTTCACTCACTTCTCTTGGT
>DAFN01000009.1:458-20221 GCA_002495465.1 archaeon UBA55
AGCGGCACTTTCACTCGCTTCTCTCGGGCTTGGAACTGCTTACTTCTACGCATTATTCGGACCAGGCGGATACGCGCTCTGGGCAATGAGTATAGCTGTTTCTGCGCTCGTTGTTATATTCCTGCTTATTTTCGCCTGGGCTGGCTGGGTAATAATGACCTCGCCTACAGTTGAGGAACTGGAAGAAAAGAAGAAATAACAATAAATTATTAACCTTCCCTAACTATTGCGTATTCATGAAGCCAAAGCTCTCTGTCACTCTTTGCGGCATAAACTTAGATAATCCCACTATTCTTGCATCAGGTATAATAGGGAATACTGGAGAACTCCTCAAGCGAGCAGGTGACGAAGGCGCCGGAGCCGTCACTACAAAAAGCATAAGCCTCGAGCCATGGGACGGTCATCCTTCCCCGAATGTTGTCGAGCTCGAAAAAGGCTTGCTAAACGCTATGGGTTTGCCCAATCCTGGAGCTGAGGCTTTTGTCGAGGAAATTAATATAGCTAAACAGGGCGATGCGCCTGTTATAGCGAGCATTGTCGAGAGCACAATACAAGGCTATGCTGATGTAATCTCTATACTCGAGAGCTCGGAACCACATATGTACGAGCTAAATGCCTCATGTCCCAATGTAAAGGGAGGTCAGGACATAAGCAGGAGCCCAGAACTGGCAGGAAAGCTTGTGGAGAAAGCTTGCGGCGTCACAAATGCTCCAATTTCCTTCAAGATAAGTCCTGACGCGGGAAAGCTCGCAGATGTCGCCCGAGTAGTAGATGAATCTGGCGCATCGGCTATAACTGCTGTCAATACTCTGCCTGCAAAGGCAATTGACTCTAAAGCAAATCTTCCAGTTCTTTACAACAAAATAGGCGGTTTATCTGGCGACTTGCTTCGTCCGATAGCCCTGCGTTGCGTCAGTGAAATCTCAGACGCTGTTGAAATACCTATAATAGGAACTGGGGGCGTCAGCACCGGTCAGCACGCTGCCGAGATGATATCTGCCGGAGCAAAAGCCGTCGGAATCGGCACAGCGGTCTGGCATCACGGTGTCGGAGTGTTCAAAAAAGTCTCAAATGAACTCTCTTCAATTATGGAAAAAAAAGGATTTGAAAGCGTGGAGGATATTGAACATGGAATTTGACGTCGAAAAGACTTACAAAGTCTCAGAAATACGCCAGGAGACGGACAAGGTCAAAACATTTTTCTTTGATTTCCCTAAAAAAGCGAAGCCGGGCCAGTTTATAATGCTCTGGATTCCCGGAAAGGAAGAAGTTCCGATGAGTGTTTCCTATTCTGACGGGAAAAGGCTCGCAATAAGCGCCTTTGCAGTTGGTGAAACCACTGAAACGCTGCATACTCTCCAAGTTGGTGATTTAGTCGGCATTCGCGGACCTCTCGGAAACCCATGGACTTTAGAAGGACGAAAACTGGCTTTTGTTGCCGGAGGCTATGGAAGTGCCCCTCTCGCCTTCTTCGCCGAAGAGCTTGGAGAAGATTCTGAAATAAGCGCCTTCCTTGGCGCAAGGACTAAGGACCTTCTCCTTTTTGAAGAAAGGCTGAAGAAGTCTTGTAAAGAAGTAATTTGCACTACTGATGACGGTTCTTACGGAGAAAAAGGGCTCGTCACAGAGCCACTGGAAAAACTCCTTCAGAAAAAGGAATTTGATACAGTCTATGTCTGCGGTCCTGAAGGTCTTGAAAAAGCCGTTTTTGATCTCTGCGAAAAATACGACGTAGAAATGCAGGCGAGCCTTGAAAGGATTTTCAAATGTGGATTGGGGATGTGCGGAGCCTGTGTCGCAGGAAAATACAGAATCTGCACAGATGGTCCTGTTTTGAACAGAGAACAGTTGAGAGGAGTAGAAGACTTCGGAAAATTCAGCAGAGACAAATCAGGGAGGAAGAAGAACTATGGCAGTTGATTTTGTTCTTGAGAATTGTAAAATAGCAAGACCTGATGGAATTCTGGAAGCCAGCATTGCCATAAATAATGGAAGAATACAAAAAATCGCTCTCAGCGATGCAATGCCGAAAGCAGATAAGACAATTGACATGTCTAAAAAAATAGTTCTGCCCGGTGCTATCGATCCTCACGTTCATTTCAGAGATCCTGGATTCACTGAAAAGGAAGATTTTGAAACAGGCTCCCTCTCAGCTCTCTTTGGCGGAGTCACCACAATTTTAGATATGCCAAATACTAAACCCTTTACTGGAACTTCAGAAGAATTTGAGAAAAAGAAAACTCTTGCCGAGAAAAAATCCTATATTGATTTCAGCCTCTACTTCGGAGCGATGGACGGCAATATTTGGGAAATGCGGAAGGTAAATCCAATAGGCTACAAATTTTATCTTGACCATCCTGATATTGTAGGATATTCAGGTCTCAAAGCTGCGGCATCTTCTCTTGAAAACAAAATTTTTGCAGTCCACGCAGAGGATCCTGATATTATGCATGATAATTTGAAGAAAAATTCGGCTGCGGATCCAAAAAGCCACGGAAAAATAAGAACTGCAGAGGCCGAAATGGAGTCTGTCAAAGCAATATTGAATATAGAAATGGGAAGCAACAATCTATATTTCTGCCACCTCTCAACTCCCTCTTCTGTAAAGGCAGTTCACGAAGCAGGACATTTCGCAGAGCTTGCAACACCTCATCTCTTCCTGAGCCGTGAGAATTCAGCCGAGCTCGGGAACTTCGCAAGAACTAATCCAAGTTTGAAAAGCGAGGAAGACAGACTGGGTCTCTGGAAAGTTCTTTCTCTCGTCAGCACGCTTGCTACCGATCATGCGCCTCATCTTATTTCTGAAAAAGAGAGCGCAAGTCCTCCTTCAGGAATGCCCGGCGTTGAGACCTTCCTTCCACTTATGATTGATTCAGTAAACAAGGGGCTTCTAGACTGGACTGATGTAGCAAGACTCTGCTCAGCAGGAGCTTCCAATATCTTCGGACTTGTAAATAAAGGAATAATTGAAGAAGGAAAGGACGCTGATTTAGTTATTATTGACAGAAAAAAAGTCTGGGAAATAAAAGCCAGCAAATTACACTCAAAGTGTGCTTGGACGCCCTTCGAAGGAAGAAAACTAAAAGGAAAAATAGATTCAGTATTCCGTGGAGGAAAGCTTGCAATAGATAAAGGAAAACTTCTTGCGAAGCCGGGTCAGGGGAAATACATTGCACCCGAAAGATAAAAAAGGGGGAATACAAGGAATATTATGGATGTAGTTCTGGCATGCTCAAAGGCGCAGGTTCTTGGGCAGAGAATAGCCAAGCAGTTTAGCGCGGAGCTTGTTGAGTACGAGACAAAAAAGTTCTCAGATGGGGAAATTTACTCAAGAATACTGGGAAATATCAACAATAAAGAAGTTATTATTGTTCAGGCAGGCTATCCTGACCCAAATGATGCTCTTATTGAGCTCTTTCTCGTTGTAGATGCCTGCAGGAGCCTGAACTCTCGCAGAATTCGTGTAGTAATGCCTTACTTTCCCTATGCTAGGCAGGATAAGAGGTTCAACAGGGGTGAATCTCTAAGTCTTCACGTTATAGCAGATCTTCTGAAGTCTATGGGGGTTTCTCTCGTTGTAACTGCTGACGCCCATTTTAAAGAAGACTATGGGTCTTATGATTTTTTCGGGATAAAAGCCTATAATATCAGCGGCGGAACTGTGCTTGCAGAACATATTAAAGAAAAGTTCAAGCTGGACGACTTTGTTATTGTCTCTCCTGATCTCGGTTCACGTGGAATGATTGATGAAGCCGCCAAAAATGTCGGTGCCAAGACAATGAAGATAGATAAGAAAAGAAAAAGCGAGACAGAAGTCGAAATGACTGCAAAGGACCTTGATGTGAAAGGAAAGGATGTTCTGATTATAGACGACATAATAAGCACAGGCGGAACTATGCTGAAGGCAATTGAGCTTATGAAAAAGGCCGGTGCCAACAGAGTTTTCGCCGGAGCAACGCACGGTATATTCTCAAAAGATTCCTTCAAAAAGCTTGAAAAAGCCACAACTTATCTTGTCACTACTGACTCAATACAAACAGGAGTTATGGAAGTTACTCTCGCTGGCGAGATTATGAAGGTAATTGAGGACAGCAGGGTATATTTCTAATGGATTCTGAGGAAAAGAAAAAACTTGTCGCAGAGGAAGCTTCAAAAATTGCCGAGGATGGACAAATAGTCGGTCTCGGAACTGGAAGTACAGCATCTTATTTTATCAAGGCTCTTGCCGCTAGAAATTTAGACATAACTTGTGTTTCAAGCTCAAAAAGGAGCTCTGAACTGGCAGAAAGTCTCGGTATTAAAACGCTTGAGCCGGATAATGTTGAAAAAATAGATCTTTATGTTGACGGAGCTGACGAAGTTTCGAAAGATTTAGATTTGATAAAGGGTGGAGGCGGAGCACACACTCTTGAGAAGAATTTAGCCTACCGCGCAGAGAGATTTATTGTTATTGTAGATGACAGCAAGCTTACCCATCTTCTGGGGGACTTCCCGCTTCCGGTTGAAGTCAGAGAAGAATCTTTAGATGAATCCAAAAAAGCACTCGAGGCACTGGGGGCAAAGGTTACACTACGTGAAAATTTCAAGACTGACCTAGGGAATTCTATTTTAGACTGCAAATTCAGCGCAATTATAAAACCAGCCGAGCTTGAGAGGATTATAAACAATATCGACGGAGTAATTGACAATGGTATATTTTCAAAAGAGAAGGTAAGTGAAGTCCTAGTCGGAACTGATGAAGGAATCAGGCATCTTTCTTAGCTTTCTTTTTATCTTTTCCCCAATCTTCCTTTGATTTGCAGGCAGGGTCTATACACATAGAGAATTTCCGTTTCCCCTTCCTGACAACTTCTATCATAGGAAGTCCGTCGTGTTCACATTCCTTCTTCATAACAACAATAAGTGCTCCTTGAGGAAGTGGATAGGAGTTCGTACAATCAGGATATCCGCTACAACCAATGAACTGCTTCCCACTTGCTCGTGAGCGCCTGATTATAAGATCATTTTTACACAGCTTGCAGACACTGATAGTTCTCTGCTCTTTCAGCGTTTTAACATATTTTTCAGCAAGTTCTTCTCCAATCTCTGTTATATGCTCCTTAAAGCGAAGAATTACAGTCTTCAGAGTTTCCCTGGCCTCTTCGAGAACTTCCTCTCTATTTCCCTCTCCTGCCTTTATCGATTCAACATAGACTTCGAACTTTCGTGTAAGCTCTTCAGATGTAAGCTCAGGGGCATGCTCAGAAAGAACGCTGACAACTGTTAAACCCAGATCAGTAACTTCTATTTTCTGATTGTGTATATATTTTCTATCATAAAGCGTCTGAAGTATCGATGCGCGAGTCGCCTTTGTTCCTATTCCAATAGTCTCCATTTTCTTGACTATTGTCGCCTGCGAATATCTGGCAGGGGGCTTAGTTTTTTTCGCAGTCTTACTCAGTTTCTCCACTTCTTCTTCAGAAGCCTCTTCAAAAGACGGAAGTTCTTCTTCCTTCTTCGAATAATATTTTCCGTAAATTCCTATCCACTGCTTGTCAAGAGTTATTGCTCCGCGGGCGAAGAAAGGCTCGCTTGCTATTGAAAAAGATACTGTCTGACTCTGCCTTGTTGCAGTTTCTCCAAATGACGCAAGGAAGCGTCTTGCAATCAAATCAAAGATTCTTAGCTCTTCATCATTGAGCTTTTTCGGAACTTCTCCAGTCGGATATATGCAGGGGTGAGCTGGGTCAGTTTTCCGTCCCTCATTTGCCTTTAGATCCGGTTTTTTCAGGAGTTCCTCTGCTATTTTCTTATATGCGCTTATTTTTCTTAGAGCTTCCACCATTGCTTTAGGCTCAATTCCGGCCGGAAGTTTCTGCGAGCTTGTTCTTGGATAAGAGATAAGTCCTTGGTCATAGAGGCTCTGCGAAAATTTCTGTGTCTTCTTTGGAGAATATTTGAAAGCTCTGTAAGATTCGCTCTGTAGTGTGCTGAGATTGAAAGGCGCAGGAGCTTCCTCCTTAATTGTGCGTTTCTCAATTTTTTCAACTATTGCAGGCTTTTCATTGAACTTCTCATAAGTCTCTGAAGCTTTCTCTTTGTCAAAGAAGCGTTCCTCTCTATGCATTATCTTTAATCCATTTTCAAGAACTGCGCTTATTTCCCAGTAAGCTTCTGGAACAAAGACCGCAATTTCCTTCTCTCTGTCGCTGAGAACTTTTAAAGTAGGACTCTGTACCCGTCCTGCGGATATTGGACGGTATCCTCCGACTGCCTTACTATAAGCGGCTGAAAGAGCCCGAGAAGTGTTAATTCCCCAGTACCAGTCCAGGAAGTGACGAGTTATACCCGCTTCCACCATTTCAGTATCTAATTCGTGCTGATTCTGGTAGGCTTTTTCTATTTCAGTCTCAGTCAGGGCAGAAAATTTCATTCTGTGAGTATTTTCAATAGCTTTTTTCTTCCCAAGTTCGTGGATTATATTGTATCCAATAAGAGAACCCTCTATATCGTAGTCGCATGCATTTATGAATTTACTGGCATTTTTTGCAAGCTTTTTGAGGCTTGCAAGATAAGGTTTCGAGAAAGCTGAAGATTTTGAAACTCCGTGGGAGGGAACCCACTCAATTTCAAATATAGGATATCCTCTCTGTCCCTCCTTCGGTCTGAGTGTATAAAGATGACCGACAGCAGGCGCGACAATTATATCTTTTCCGTCTTTTGTGAAAACATAGTATTTAGCCTTCCCAGCTTTTTTCTCTACTGCAGTTCCACCTGAAAGAAATTCGGCTATCCGCTGGCTGACTTTCGGCTTCTCCGTAACTACAAGTGTATATCCCTTTTCCATCTTTCCAATGCTCCTATCTAAACTAGGTCTTTTACTCTCTCAACGAGCAGTTTTCCTATTCTTTCCCGGGCTTCTATTGTGCTACTTCCTAGATGAGGAGTAAGAAGAACACGGTCTCCAAATGCGAGAAGTTTTTCAGAGGGCGTCTTTCCCCAATATACATCAAGGGCCGCTCTTCTAATTTTACCACGTTCAATGGCAGAGTAGAATGCCTCTTCATCAAGAAGTTCCGCTCTGGCCGCGTTTACTATGAGGACTCCGTCCTTCATCTGTGAAAATTCATTTTCTCCAATGAGGTTTCGTGTTTCCTCAGTAAGTGGCACATGCAAGCTTATTATATCAGATTCCGAAAGAAGCTCTCCAAGCTCTGAACTCCGTACTGAAGCCTTCTGCATTTCTTCTTCTGAAGCATAGGGGTCATATGCTAAAATCTCTAATCCAAATGCTAAGGCAAGTTCGCTCACCATTTTGCCAACTCTTCCAAATCCTATTATTCCTAAGGTCTTTCCTGACAACTCTGTTCCGCTGAGTCCGCCCTTTTCCCAGTTTCCTGCCTTTATTGAGGCATTTGCTGAACATATATTTCTTGAAAGATTTAACATAAGTCCAACTGTTAGTTCTGCAACACTCTGCGTCGGAGCTTCAGGAGTGTTAAGAATTTTAATTCCCCTTTCCTTTGCCGCTTCTCTGTCAATGTTGTCCAGACCGACGCCTGCCCGAATAACTGCCTTTAGATTTTTTGCGGCTGAAATAAGTTCTGATGTAACCTTTGTCCGGCTTCTCACTATTAAAATTTCTACATCAGCAATTTTTTCAAGGAGTTCTTCTGAACTAATAGTCGGAGAAAGTTCCAGTTCTCCCATATCCCTAATTTCCTTTGCCGCTTCTTCGCTTATTGGATCTGCTGCGAGTATTTTCAAACTTCTAATACCTCCTTAAGTGCTTCAAGTGTTCTCTCAATTTCCGGTCTTCCTATTGAGCCCATATGACCTATTCTAAACATCTTTCCATTTTCAGGAGCCTGTGCACCGGCAACTAAAATTCCCTTTTCTTTCAGAGCAGACAGGATCTCCTCAGCTCTGTCACTTCTTATAGATGTAAGAGTTGCTGAACAGATGTCCTCTGATGCCGGATAGAGCTCAAGTCCCAACTCTTTCACAGCAGTCCTGGTAAACTCGGCATTCTCTCGGTGTCTCTGAACTCTCTTGTCGAGACCTTCCTCCTCTATTATTGAAAGAGCTTCCTGAAGACCGAATATTAATGATATTGGAGCTGTGAAGGGGGTTTGCGGATATTTTGAGCGGTATTTATTGAGATCAGTGAGGTAATTTTGTTTCTTACTCTCTATTACAGGCCAGGCTTTGTCTGATACTGAAAGAAAACCAATCCCTGGTGGCATTGAGAAGCATTTTTGAGAGCCGGCGATACAGAGATCAATGTTCCAATTATCCGTTTCTACATTGTCGCCTGCCATACTTGAAATTGTGTCACAAATAAAAAGCGCATTTGTGTCCTTTACAAGTTTTCCAACAGCTTCCACATCTGCTCTGACGCCCGTCGATGTTTCGTTGTGAACCATCGTCACGGCTTTTACATCATCATCAAGTGCTTCTTCTATTTTCTCAATGTCAGGAGCCTGTCCCCAGTCAAATTGAAGCGTCTCAAGGTCTGCGCCTATTGAGAGTGCGATATCACGAAATCTTTCTGAGAACTTTCCGAAAACAATAGAGAGGACTTTATCTCCTTTTGATACTGTATTTTCAAGAGCCGCGCACATAGCTGTTGTTCCTGAACCTGACATAGTATAAACTGTATTGTCTGTTTTGAAAACTTTCTTCAGCCTGCTTCCACAGTCATCAAGTATTTCAGTAAATTCTGGCGTCCTATGGTGAACAATGGGGTGTGCTAATGCAGTTCGTATACGCTCTGGAACCTCCGTCGGTCCTGGTGTCATAAGTAGTGGAACCATATTGCGTTAAGAAGCTATTCAGAACCCTTTATGTAGTTTTCTATAGCACTTGCTCTGTACTCATCCAAGTGCCAGTACTAGCATTATACCAATTCCTGCCAAAAAGGTCAGAAATTGAATTGCAGATTTGCTCAATTCAGTTTCTTTGTGCATCTCAGGTATCAAATCGGCCGCAGCTATATAAATAAAATTCCCGACTGCGAAAGGTATCAATATCCCCTCTAATGAGGGTGTTGTGCTTCCAATAACAAGCACTATTGCCGTTCCAAGAAGCGCAGTAAGGGCCGAAACAAAATTATAGAATAATGCCTTCGCCCGTGTCATCCCACTGTTGATAAGTATAGAAAAGTCCCCTATTTCCTGCGGTATTTCATGGAATATTATGGATATTGTGGTTGCTATTCCTATTGGAATGTTTGTAAGGTAGACAGCTCCGATAACCATACCATCTATAAAATTATGTATCCCATCCCCAATCAGAATCAAATAAGATATTGGATGTACGTGACTTTCCCCTGCTTTGTGCATATGCTTCCAGTGGACAATTTTTTCTATTACAAAGGCAGTCAAAAGTCCTGCAAGGATGTAGAGGGATATTTCGAGTCCGAATCCACTTCTCTGAACAATCTCAGGAATTAGATGAAGAAAAACATTTCCCAGTATCGCACCTGTCGCAAAACTTACTAGATATAGAAGATTATTTTCAAGCAGACTCTTCCTCGCAGAAAGGACGAAGACGCCTACAAGAGAAACGAGACTTACTATGAGGACGCTGATAATTGCGTAAATCCATGAAATTTCCATATTTATTAAATGACAAATTCTCCTTATTATAAGTTTCTAGTATAGGACTATTATAATCGCTCCGGCAAACATTATTAGTGTCCCTATCAGTCTCCTTGCAATATGCTTTTCGTGGAATATGACTCCCCCAAATATTACCGCAAAGAGAACTGCGAGTCTTTTCAAAGAGATAACATAAGGAACTATCTGCATCGTCAGTGCAATGTTTATTAAAATGGCCGTCAGGGAAATCACAAGTCCTGTAGCCAAGACCCACCCCCAAACTTTTTTGTGATTTCTGATGATATCCTCTCCTGTTGCTTTGGCATAAGCCAGAAATGGAACTGCAGTTACTAAGAAGGTGCCAGCAGAGGAAATTATCGGGTCTGAATTAAGAACTGCAATTTTATTATAATTCGCTGAAATGCTGAAGATAAATGCAACTCCAAGCATATCCAACACTCCTTTGTTCCTCAAAATTTGCTGTATGGGATAAAAAAGCTCCTTGTGATCTGTGGACATATTTATTACATAGGATCCAGAGACAATCAAAAGTATTCCCATCCCCCCAACATAACTTGGAAGTTCTCCCAATATCAGGAAGGAAGTGACTATCAGAAAAAGAGGGGTGAATGAGAGCATCGGCAAAGAAAGTGATATATCAGTCTTTTTCAGAGCTCTGAAATAGAGGGTAACTGCAAAAACATTTAGAATTCCTGTTATAAAAACTGAGGAATAGAATTGAGTTCCAATCTCTGGTATTCCTTTAACAAGCGATGCTGAAAAGAGTATTGCCGCTGCTGTGAGAAATACCCCACTAGCTATGACGCGAATATCCTCTTTCCGTACAAGTTTCTTTATCAGTGTATAGTAAAGCGCCTCAAAAAACGCTGAAACTATTGCAAGTACGTACCAATACATTCAATTATGACCTGTCCTTTATTTCTTTCCCAAGTTTCTTAATAAAGCTCTCAGCCTTCACTCCAAACTTAACCTTTCCGTCTCGCGTTCTGATAGCAAGCGTTCCCTTTTCAACTTCTTTGTCCCCGATAGTTATTATGTAAGGAACTTTCTCAAGCGTAGCATCTCTGACCTTTGCCTCTACTCGCTCAGCCCGCGAATCCATCTCAAATCGGATTCCACTTTCCAGCATCATTCCAGAAACCATATCTGCATATTTATTGTGTCTGTCTGCAACTGTTATTATTTTAGCCTGAACTGGAGAAAGCCAGACAGGGAATGCACCTCCAAAGTGCTCTGTCAGCACTGCCATGAAACGCTCCATACTTCCAAGTATTGCAAGATGTATCATAACTGGTCTGTGCGGACTATTGTCTTCCCCAATATATTCCAGTTCAAATCGTTCAGGCATCTGGAAGTCCAGCTGGACGGTTCCTGTCTGCCATTCTCTTCCAAGCGAGTCTTTCACCACAAAGTCAATCTTAGGTCCGTAGAAGGCACCTTCGCCGGGATTAAGAGAATAAGAAACTTTATTCTTCTCTAGAACATTTGTCAAAGCCTTTTCAGCCTTTTCCCACAGCTCGTCAGATCCCAGTGATTTCTCAGGTTTTGTCGATAAGCGGATAGTGTATTCAAATCCAAAAGCTTTGTATATTGTTTCCACAAGTTCGAGAATTCCCGTTATTTCAGACTCAATCTGCTCTGGTGTTACATATGTATGGTTATCATCTTGCGTAAATGCGCGGACCCTCATAAGTCCGTGAAGAACGCCAGAAAGCTCGTGTCTGTGAACGTGTCCGAATTCAGAAAGTCTCAAAGGAAGTTCACGATAACTCCTCGGTCGCGAAGCATATATCTTCGTATTTCCGGGGCAGTTCATTGGCTTTACAGCATACTCGTTTTCATCAACTTCTGTCAGATACATATTTTCCTTATAGTGGTCCCAGTGACCTGATTGGTGCCACAACTTATTATCCAGTATTTGCGGTGTTCTGACTTCGTGGTAGCCTCTCTTTCGTTGTTCATCAAGCAGGAATTTCTCAAGCTCTCTGTATATTACCATCCCCTTTGGATGGAAGAATGGAAATCCAGGACCTTCTTCGTGAAAGGAGAACAGGTCCAGTTTCTTCCCAAGTTTTCTGTGGTCCCTTTTCTCAGCCTCTTCCTGTAGCCTGAGATACTCTTTCAGCTCTTTGGTCTCAGGAAAACTGATTCCATACAGCCTCTGTAGCATAGTGTTCTTAGAATCTCCTCTCCAATATGCTCCTGCAACCTTTGTCAGCTTAAATGCCTTCAGCATCCCGGTTCGCGGAACATGACCGCCCCTGCAGAGGTCCATAAATTCTCCCTGCCTGTAAAACTTTACCCTTTTCCCTGATATCTCTTTCAAAATCTCCAGTTTGTACTTATTTCCTTTGAAAAATTCCTCAGCCTTCTTCCGTGTGAGAATTACACGCTCGACTTCAAGGTCTTCCTTTACAATTTTCTGCATTTCCTTCTCTATAGCTTCGAAATCGCCTTCAGAAAAAGTGTATTTTGAATCAAAATCGTAGTAAAAGCCGTTTTCAACTGCCGGTCCTATAGTATTCTTAACATTCTTATGCAGTCTCTGTATTGCATGCATCATAAGGTGAGCCGTCGAATGCCAGAAAGCTTCTCTTCCTTCTGGTGAATCAAAAGTGAAAAAAACAACTGAAGCAGATTTCTCTATCGGCTCAAAAAGGTCTCGTATTTCCCCGTCAATTGAGCCAAGTACTGCTGCCTTTCCAAGCCTTGGTCCTATTGAGTAGGCAAACTCTCCAAGTGTAGTTCCTTTCTTAACTTCCTTTTTCGAGCCGTCGGGCAGGCTTACTTTCATAATACTGTTTCAGTCTCTCCTTCCTTTTAAGACTTGCTAAGCTCTCCGTGCAAACTCAGAGGCCCATAAAAGTCTTTCTAATATGAATTAATTCTTCAAAGTGAACTGGTATTATTTGTTTTTTCAACTTAAAAATAAAACTATTCTTTACTAACTCAGATCCGATATATTTTCCTTTGAAAAATACCAAATTCCTTCCTTTAAAGCTGTACACAAGCACCTTCTTGCCAACATATTCTTCCATATAGTTTATTTCTGGCGATCCTACTACAATATATTCAATTCCCCTTGGAAGTTCCTCCCCGCCTGCATACATCTCCCATCGTAACCCTTTCCACAATTTATCCATATCCTTTCCAGGATTTTCTATGAACTCTTCTAATCTTTCACCTTTCATTTTACGCCATATCCACATCTTTGAAAGCTTGATAAAATCCTCTCCACACATTCCAACTACTCCTTTGTGCAATGAGTTCCCTCTCCTAAAAATTATAAAATCACCTATTCTGGGAACTGTTTCACTAGAATCTACCCATGGTAAGAGTTTTTCAGACATGTCAATACCTATTCTACACTTATACTGACTATTAGATAATATAGCTTAAATTAATGTTTATTCAGTACATCTAAAATTCGTCTAATCCTTACTTCTGAATCTGCTCTACAAGCTTTTCGATTCCGCTATCTTTTCCACCAAGTCCACTAGACAGCTTCTGTGCCATCTTTGTGAATTCCATCGGGAAGATTATCTTGCTTGCCCTGCCGTCAGCAACTTCTTTGAGTGTCTGCAAATAAAGATAGTTAAGAGCCGGTTCGGAAAGCTTTCCTGCAGCGGCTTCAATTGCATTGATTCTTATCTTTGTAGTTTCAGCTTCCTCAGCTGCGGCCTCCTTGTATCTCTGTGCTATTTGCTGAGCTTCCATAGCTTCAAGAACTGCCTCAGGTGGAATAACGCTGATAAGTTCAACTTCAATTATCTCAATTCCCCATCCTCCAGTCAGCTTCTGAATTTCAGTTTTTAGCTGGGAGTTTATCTTGTCTATATTTCCATATACATCTTCAAGCTCAGTGTTTCCAACAACGTTTCTTATTCTACCTTTCAAATGTTCCTCTATTGCTTTTCTATAATCTTCCTCAACTTCCAGCTCGGCCTTTGCAGGGTCAACAACTCGAAGGTACATTATTGCATCTATCAGAACTTTTACTCTGTCTTGTGTAATTACCTGCTGAGGAGGTATATCAATAGACTCAGTCCTCATATCATATTTTACAAAACTCTCTATAATTGGAAGAATAAAGTTCCAGCCAGGTTGTGCAATTCGGTTGTATTTTCCAAATCTGAACACAACAGCCCTTTGATATTCCTTAAATTCGAAAAGTATGCTGTTAAGAACGGAACCTCCTGGCGCAGCCATTACAATCAGCAATAGTATTAGTACAATTCCAATTGGTATTCCTATCAACATCCAAACTGCCATCTTACTCCCTTTTCACTACTCTTCAGTGAGTAATGTTGTATATAAGTCTTATTCCTCTCTTACAGCCAGTCAAAAAGTCCGCTGAGCTTCTCCTTCATCTTTTCTAAGAAGCCCTTTACTTGTTCCTTGGTCTCCTCTTCTGCAACTTCCTTTGCAAGTTCCTCTATCTTTGTCGAAACTTTATCTGCAATTTCAGTAAGTTTGCTATTTTCCTGTGTTACTTCCTCAGACTGCTTCCACTCAACTAAAATCTCTGAGAAGGCGTCTTCATCAAGCCCGCTGCATACTACAATTTCTCCTGATACAAGGCAAGTGTCTGGTTGCGCATTTGTTATTACAGTTCCTTTTGGAACCTTAATCGAATAGCTTATCGTTCCTATTCCTAGATCCGAACTTTCTAATGTGCTCCTTATACTGGTTCCTGTAATATTTCCAATAAGATCAGATGGTTGTGCCTGCAACTTTCCGTCGTCTGCCTTGGAAACTATTGCTCCTGTCTCGAATGAAACGTTCAGAATATAGTTTGTTTCGTAGTTTGTCATTTCCAGACTCTTCCTGAAAACAAGTCCCAGTTCTGAGTTGCTGAGACCTTTATCAATCTCGTAATCGCTTGGTAGCGTGTCTGTTGTCAGCTCCCCATAGCTATCTTTAAGAATAAGGTTTCCTATATCCCTCGTTCCGTAATGCATTCTCGCTCTTGTGAGCTGCCCTTCATCAGAAGCTCCTGCAGAGCACTTGAAGCTATACACAATATCTACAAAAAGCCTGTTAGTGTATTCACTGCTTATTCCAATACTTTCAACAGAACAGCGCTCATCAAGCGCTGCGTAGGCCTGTCCTGACAAAATAACTGTGCAAATTAAAATTACAAGAAAGATCCACTTCATATGTGATTTGTCTCGTTTCTACTATATATAAATTGACTGAGGTGTAAAATTTAAGATATATTTAGACATTTATCTTAAAATTTAAGAGAGATGTCTTAAATTTTCTACTTTTATCTTAATATTCCCAAAGATTTATATACTATGGTAGTGTTTTTAAGAGTTATGACTAATCTTGACAAGAAGAACTGCATAATCCTTAACATGCTGCAGGAAAATTGCAGAGTCTCTCTCACAGATATGGCGAAGAGAGTCGGCCTTTCTGTAGACTCTGTAAAAAAAAGAGTCAAAAAAATGGAAAATTCAAAAATATTTTATCCAAGAGTTCAGATAAGGCCACGTCATTTTGGTTTCGAGAATATTGTGGATGTCAAAATAAAGCTTTACAATTACACTGATGAAGATCTAAACTCTTTTATAAAGTTCTTAAAAGAGAATCAACAGGTTCCTGAAGTTTTTCTCGTCTCAGGGGAATGGGACGTCTCCCTAGTCATTATGGCGAAAAATTCTGAGGACCTCGGGGAGCTGACATCATCTATCAGGAAGCGCTTTGGCAATATAATCCGGGAATGGTCAGAATCTCTTACAACTATCGCTCATAAGTTCGAGACCTACGATATGCTCGAGCTGATGGGGCACGGGAGTGGAAAAGAGTAATGAAAGTAATATTTTTCGGACTTGGTTCAATAGGTGAGAGGCACGCCCGCCTTCTAATGGACAATTTTGAGCACGAGCTCTATGCTTTTAGGTCAGGTAAAAGCTCCGGAAAAAACAGTCTTGGTATTGAAGAAGTTCACACTCTAGAAGAAATTGAAAAAATCAGTCCAGATGTGGCCTTCATTACAAATCCGACAAATCTTCATATATCTACTGCAGTTCAGTGCGCCAGTCAGGGAATTAGTCTCTTTGTAGAGAAGCCACTTTCTCACAACGAAGAGGGAGTTCAGAAGCTTATGGATGCAGTAAAATCAAATGATCTTTCTCTTTACATAGCATATTGCATGCGTTTTCATCCTGTCATCAAATGGCTCAAGGAACATCTAAAAAACAACAAAGCAATCCACGCCACAGTAAGAGTTTCTTCTTACCTTCCAAACTGGCGTGAGGGGGTTGACCATCTAACTCATTACAGCGCAATAAAAGACTCTGGAGGCGGCGTTCTCCTGGAGCTTTCACATGAGATTGACTACCTTTACTACCTCTTCGGAATTCCAACTATAATTGAAGCGGTTTCATCAAAAGCTAGCAGAGTAACTACAGATGCCGAGGACTTTGCAGACATACTCCTAAGCTTCGGCGGAAATCTTAATTGCAATTTGCATATGAACTTCCTCAGTAGGCTGAACAGGCGTGAGATGATTCTTGATTTTGAGGATCACACTGTTGTAGCCGACCTTGCAGAAAGCAAGGTAAGAATCCTGAGTGATGAAGACGATAAAGTCATCGAGCTTCCCTTCGAACGGGACGATATGTATCTGGAACAGCTGAATTATTTCTTTGATAATATGGGAAAACCTGGAATGATGAACGGTCCTGATGAAGCTCCCAAAGTTCTGAACACTCTTATGGAAATAAAGGAGGCTGCAAAATGATACTTCTCACAATCTGCGCCCGCGGAGGTTCCAAAGGCGTGAAAAACAAAAACATTCGCGAGATAGCAGGCAAGCCTCTTATTGCTCATACAATAAAAGTTGCAAAAGACTGGGGCAAGGCTGACAGGATTGTCTGCTCTACAGACTCTGAAGAGATTGCAAAAGCAGCCAGAGAGGCAGGAGCTGAAGTCCCGTTTATGAGGCCTGCAGAACTTGCCACGGATGAGTCGAGCAAAATGGATGTTATAAGGCACGCTGTATATGAATCAGAAAAAAAGTATGGGGAAAACTACAACACAATTGTGGACCTTGATGTGACAAGTCCGGTAAGGACTGTTGAAGATTTGGAGGGATGTCTCAAAATATTCCAGGAAAAAGATCTTGATTCTGTATTCTCTGTTACAAATGCTAGGAAGAGTCCCTATTTTAATGTGGTCGAGATTAACGATGAGGGCTATGCACATCTGTCAAAGGAGCCGCTATCTCCAATTGTCAGGAGGCAGGACGCTCCTGAGGTTTACGATATGAATGCATCAATTTACTTTTACAAAAAGGAATTTCTGATGAAGCCTGAAACAGAGTCTCCGATCTCAGACAAATCAGCAATCTATGTGATGGATGATATCTCATCTGCAGAAATAGACTCTGAACTTGATCTGGCATTTCTTGAATTTCTGATTGAAAAAGGAGAGGTGTCACTATGACAGACTATATGAAAAAATTCAGCCTAAACGGAAAGACCGCTGCAGTCTTCGGAGGCCTTGGCCTAATCGGCAAGGAAATAGCATCAGCTCTCGGACAGGCCGGGGCGAAAGTTCTTCTCATAGATATTGATGAGGAAAAAGGACACAAAATTGCGTCAGAACTTGGTGCAGAGTTCATAGAGCTGGATATAACTGACATAGAAAGCTACGACGAAAAAATTTCTGCTATTTGGAAAGAACAGGGACAGATCGATATTGTTGTCAATACTGCATACCCAAGAACTGAAGACTGGGGTGACAAGTTCGAGGATGTAAAGTCAGAATCATGGCGAAAAAATGTCGACATGCAGATGAATTCCTACTGTCTTCTAACAATAAAGTTTGCCGAGCTAATGAAGAAGAACGAAATAAAAGGTAGCATAATCAACTTGGGCTCAACTTATGGGGTCCTTGGCGCAGACTTTGAAATATACAAAGGAACTGAACTTAGCTGCCCTCCTGCCTATGCTGCGATAAAAGGCGGAATCATAAATTTCTCGAGGCACGCAGCTTCCTATTACGGAAAACACGGAATCCGCGTTAACGCATTATGTCCTGGAGGAATTTTTGACAATCAAAATCCTGAGTTCGTAAAAGCCTACGAAAGCAAAACATCCCTGAAAAGGATGGGGAATCCGGAGGAAATTGCATCAGCCGCGGTCTTCCTAGCTTCCGACGCTTCTTCATATGTAACTGGAACTGCTTTCATGGTAGATGGAGGTTGGACTAGCATATGAGCAAGAAGGCAAGAGTAATCGCAAGACTTGATGTAAAAGGTCCTAATGTGATAAAGGGCGTTCAGCTTGAGTGCCTCCGGGTAGTTGGAAAACCAGGAGAGATGGCTGAAAAATATTATTTACAGGGTGCTGACGAGCTCATTTACGTCGATATAGTTGCCAGCCTTTACGGTCGAGATAATCTTCTTGACATAGTTGACAAGGCATCTGATAAAATTTTTATTCCATTCACAGTCGGCGGAGGCGTCAGAACTCTTGATGACATTCGGGAGTTTCTAAAAGCCGGAGCAGATAAAGTGGCAATCAATACAGCGATAACAAAAGACCCTGAGCTAGTAAGTAAAGGAGCCAGAATGTTTGGTTCCCAGTGTATAGTCGCTTCAATAGAGGCCAGAAAGATTGGGGATGGCAAGTGGGAAGCTCTCACGGACAATGGTCGGGAAACAACCGGTCTTGATGTTATAGAGTGGGCAAAAAAAGTTGAGGAGCTTGGAGCAGGAGAGATCCTCCTCACCTCTGTTGACAATGAAGGAACTCAGAAAGGTCTTGATAATGATCTTATCCGAAGTGTTACTGACGAAGTATCTATTCCAGTCATCGCCTGTGGAGGAGCTGGAAGTTCTGGGGACGTTCTTGACTGCGTCAGAAAAGGAAATACTGACTCGGTTGCAGTCTCATCAATTTTACATTTTGACAAGGTAACAATCTCTGATATAAAATCCACACTGAATAAAGATGGAATTGAGGTGAGGAATCTTGACTGAAGCTGACCTTACTATAATTGACTATGGTCTCAACAATCTGAAAAGTGTTTCAAAAGGTTTTGAAAAGATAGGACGAAGTTCTAAAGTTGTTGATACTCCTGAAGAAGTCCTTTCTGCAAAGTGCTTGGTTCTTCCAGGAATAGGTGCATTTGAGGACGGAATGAATGGTCTGAAGAAAAGAGGCCTTATCGATCCAATCAAACAAAAGGTCTCTGAAGGAACTCCTTTTCTCGGAATTTGCCTCGGAATGCAGATGCTCTTCACAGAAAGCGAGGAGTTCGGACTTCACAAAGGTCTTGATTTGATAAAGGGCCGAGTCATTGCGTTCAAAGCGCCTGAAGAAATGAATATTGACTGGTATAAAGTTCCTCATATGGGCTGGAATGAGATAATCACTCCTGCTGGTTCAACTTGGAACGGCAGTTTCCTTGAAGAAACAAAAGAAGAGACAAACGTTTATTTCGTTCATTCTTTCTATCCAGTTCCTGAGGATAACGGAGTGATTCTAGCTACTACTGAGCACGGAAAGCAGATCTTCGCTTCTGTTGTTCAAAAAGGAAGCCTTGTTGGAACACAGTTTCATCCTGAAAAGAGCGGAGAGCTTGGTCTTTCAATACTAGAATCTTTCTGCGATATAAATAATATAGGGGAAGGAGGAAGAGAAAAATGAGTGAAAATCTAGAGGCCTATTTCGGTCTTCCAAATGAAGTTAAATTCTGCACGAGGTGTGTCATTTCAAATCAGAGGCCCAATTCCTCAGTTGAGTTCAAACACACAAAAGAGTCAAAGAAAAAAACAATTAATTTCGACAACGAGGGTGTCTGCGACGCGTGCAGGCATGCAGAAAACAAATACACCAAAATAGACTGGGAAAAGCGCGAAGAGGAGCTTTATACACTTCTTGACAAATACAGAAAGACTGATGGTTCTTACGATATTCTTGTTCCTGGGAGTGGGGGGAAGGACAGCGTTTACGCTTCTCACATTCTGAAGTACAAATACGATATGCACCCCCTGACTATAACTTGGGCTCCACATCTCTACACAAACTATGGCTGGGAAAATTTCCAGGGATGGATTCACAAGGGCGGTCTTGACAATATGCTTTTCACTCCAAATGGAAAGATACACAGACTTCTTACAAGGCAGGCTTTCAAAAACTTACTACA
>DAFN01000009.1:20341-20961 GCA_002495465.1 archaeon UBA55
GGCGAGAATGAGGCCGAATACGGAAATCCAATACATGATACTTCAACAGCGGAAAGGGACTGGAAGTACTTCGCTTCTAATGACCTTGAAAGCACCTATCTCGGCGGAACAAGTATTCAGGACCTTATTGAAAAACACGGAGTAACTATGAATGATTTGGACATCTACATGCCAGCCGATCCTAAGATGGTGGAGAAGAAGCAAATAAAAGTTCACTATCTTGGCTACTATCTAAAGTGGATTCCTCAGGACAATTACTATTATTCCGTTGAACACACAGGCTTCAAGCCAAACGATCAAAGGACTGAGGGAACTTACTCAAAATACAACAGCATAGATGATAAAACAGATCCATATCATTACTGGACCACTCTTGTAAAATTCGGAATTGGCAGAACGACTTATGACGCGGCTCAGGAAATACGAAACAATCACATAAACCGTGATGAAGGTGTCGCCCTAGTCAAGAGATTTGACCAGGAATTCCCTAAGAGATATTTCACGGAATTCCTTGACTACATAAGCATGACTGAGGAAGAATTCTGGAAAACATCCGACAAATTCAGGTCTCCCCACCTTTGGAAGAAGGAAAACGGGGACTGGAAGCTCAGGCACACCGT
>DAFN01000009.1:21041-35051 GCA_002495465.1 archaeon UBA55
GGGGTCAACCATAACGGAAGTATCGAACTTGCAAAGAAGCTCGTCGACGCAGCTTCTGAAGCCGGTGCAGATGCTGTTAAATTCCAGACTTTCAGGGCGGACTTAATTGTTACTGAGGACTCTGAAAAAGCAGAGTATCAGAAAAAAGACTCGGATGAAACTCATTTCAACATGCTTAGAAATCTTGAGCTCTCAGATGAGGATTTCAAGGAACTGAAAGACTATTGCAATACTAAGAGAGTGGAATTTCTATCAACTCCTCATTCGGGGGAATGGAGCGTCAATCTTCTGGAAGAGCTTGGTATTTCTGCATACAAAATCGGTTCCGGAGATCTCACAAATATTCCTATACTCAAATATATCGCTAAACTTGGAAAGCCTGTTATAATTTCAACAGGAATGGCAACAATGGACGAGATACAGGAGGCCAAGGAGGCAATAAACTCAGAAGGGAATGATAATTTAATTGTACTCCATTGTACCACAATGTACCCCTGCCCTGAAGGAAAGGTCAACCTGAGGGCTATGCAGACAATTCTGGACAAGACAGAAAACCTAGTCGGCTATTCGGACCATACACAGTCTATAGAGGCCTCAATAATTGCAACTTGTCTTGGAGCTTCTCTTATAGAAAAACACTTTACACTTGACCAGGATATGCCTGGTCCTGACCATGAATCTTCAATTGAGCCGGATGAGCTAGAAAATCTTATAAGAGCTGTCCGTTTTGTGCGGAAAAATAATATAAGCAATCCTTCTGAGGCCTTCGAGGTTCTGAACAGCCAGGGCTATTCTCTGGATTCAAATTTGATTGAAACAATTCTTGGAAGTCCTGAGAAGCTTCCGGATGAAAAGGAGCTGGAAATAGCCAAGGTTGCAAGGAAAAGTATAGTCGCAACTAAATACATAAAGGCCGGAGATGAGCTCACAGGCAAAAATATTGGAATTCTTAGGCCAGGTGAGGGGCTTCATCCGCGACACTTCTCTGAAATTATTGGAAAGCACACAGTTCGAAACATACAAAAAAATGACTATGTTCTCCTGGAGGATGTAAAATGAGAAAAATACTTTATGTCACTGGGAGTCGGGCAGAATACGGTCTTATGCAGTCAACACTTAAATTGATTGATAGTGATTCCGGTCTTGACCTCCATATCGTGGCAACTGGAATGCACCTTATGCCGGAATTCGGAAACACCATCACTGAGATAGAGCACGACGGTTTCGCTCTTCACAAAATTAATTCAGTTTATTCAGAAGACAGTAAGGAAGCAATGGCTCGCTTTGCCGGTGACTTTCTACTGAAATTTGCGGATGTTCTTAAAGATATAAATCCGGATTTGATTCTGCTTCTTGGGGACAGAGCTGAGATGCTCTCAGCCGCAGTTGCAGGAGCTTATATGTCAATTCCTGTGGCGCATATTCACGGAGGCGAAGTAAGTTCAACAGTGGATGAAATGGCAAGGCATGCCATAACGAAACTTTCTGAAATTCATTTCGCTGCAACAGAATCAAGCGCTGAGAGAATACTGAAGATGGGGGAAATTCCATCAAACATATATCTTGTCGGAGCGCCTGGTTTGGATTCAATACTTAATGATACTCTTCCTTCAAAAGAAGAAGTTTTCAAGAGTCTTGGACTGAATTCTTCTGAAAAAACAGTTCTCATTGTCCAGCACCCAATTACTCTTGAGGATGGAAAATCCGAAGAGCATATGAGAGCTATTCTGGAAGCTGTAAAAGAGGAAGGGCTTCAGGTTATTGTTGTTTATCCTAACGCAGATGCCGGAGGTCGGGAAATAATAAGTGTTATCGAAGAGTATGAAGAAACTTTCAGTATTTTCAAAAGTATGGAGAGGCCTCTTTTCCTCAGTATTATGAAACACGCAGACGCAATCATAGGAAATTCCAGCTCTGCACTCATAGAGGCACCTTCATTTGGAATTCCTGCTGTCAATATAGGCTCTCGCCAGAAGGGCCGAGAGCGGGCTGATAACGTAATAGATTCAGGATACAAAAAAGAGGAAGTCCTTTCCGCAATTAAGAAAGCATTTTCTCCTGAGTTTATAGAGAAAGCAAAAATGTGCAAAAATCCCTATGGTGATGGAAAAGCTATGGTGCGCATAGTAAAAATACTAAAAGAGGTGAAGCTTGGCAGGGAACTTCTTGACAAGAAGATAGCGTACTAATGGAAAATGATGACAGGTTTGATGAATGGAAGCCTCCTGAGATAAAGGACGGAGAGCTTACAAAATGGAATTGGATGGTTCAGAATGTAGAAGGTCTAAAACTTGGGAAGAATACAGACATAGGAGCTTTCACCTACATAAATGCAAAACACGGTGTTGAAATACAGGACAAAGTTCAGATTGGCTCACATTGCTCAATCTATTCAGAATCTACAATAGACGAAAAATCCGGCAAGGTTACAATAGAAGAAAACGCCAGAATAGGCTCTCACAGCCTGATAATGCCAGGCGTTACAATTGGAAAAAATGCAGTCATCGGAGCGTTTTCCTTTGTTACAAGTGATGTTCCTGAGAACTCACTTGCATACGGAATTCCTGCAAAAGTGGTGAAGAAATAAATGAAAGTTCCCTTATTCAAGACTTATTGGAATCAGGAAGACATAGATTCAGTGAAAACAGTAATCGAGCGAGGAACATATTGGGCAACCGGTCCTGAAATTGAAGAATTTGAGAAAAAAATTGCCGAGTTCGTTGGAACAAAGTATTGCCTGGCTTTCAACTCAGGAACTTCAGCTCTACACACACTCCTACTCGTTCATGGTGTAAAGGAAAAGGAAGTCATAGTTCCATCTTTCACATTCATTGCCACAGCAAACGCCGTCGTACTCGCCGGAGGAATTCCTGTTTTCGCAGAATCTGAGTCAGAAACCTACGGTCTTGACGCAGACGATGTAGAATTGAGAATTACAGAGAAAACTGCTGCCATATTGAATCTGGACTTTGGAGGATTCCCTGCAAGAGACCACGAAAAGCTCAGAGAAATCGCAGACCGTCATAATCTTCTCTACATTGGTGATTCAGCTGAGTCTCTCGGCTCGAGTATCAAGGGAAAAATGCTCGGCTCAATTGCAGACTCAACAATTTTCAGTTTCTGCCAAAATAAGGTAATCAGCACAGGAGAGGGCGGAGTTATCGTGACAAACAATGAATCTGTTTACGAAAAAGCAAAGCTCATAAGGTCTCACGGACGTGTGGAACTTTCGGATGACTATTTTTCTAGCACAGAGGACAATGATTACATTCAAATTGGCTATAATTACAGAATGCCGACAATGTGCGCTGCTCTTGGTATTTCTCAGATGAATAAAATTTCTGAAAATATTAAAATGAGGAGGACAAATGCCGGNNACATCTTAATCTCGGTCTTGGAAAAATCAAGAATGTAAAGACTCCGGTACTTATTGAGGGACATCTCCAGGTTTATCAGATGTATACCATCCAGCTCAATGACAAAAGTACAAGGGACGCACTTCAGAATCACCTGACCAAAAATGGAATCAACACAAAAGTATATTTCAATCCTGTTCATCTCAAAACAGTTTACAAAAACATGGGCTGTTCAGAAGGAGACCTGCCTAAAACTGAGGCTCTCTCTGGAAAAGTTCTGACTCTTCCAATGTATCCATCTCTTACTGAGGCTGAAATGGATCATATAATAAATTCTGTGGAGGAGTTTTTCAACAATGCCTAAGCTTGAGGACATGCTAATAAACCAGTCAACTTCCATTAAAGAAGCAATGGCTGCTATAGACAGAGCAGGAATAAGAATGGCTCTCATCGTTGACGATAATCAGAAGCTTAAGGGAATAGTTACTGACGGAGATATACGTAGAGGAATCCTCAAAGGAGCTGGAAATGATGAGTTGGTCTCAACTGTTATGAATGATGCCCCTCTTGTTGCCGAAGAGACTCTACCTCATCAGGACATTCTGGACTTGCTCAAGACAAACAAAGTTCTTGGAATACCACTTCTTTCAGAAAGCGGAAAAGTTCTCGATATGCTCCTTCTGGAGGGCAACGATGTTCTCTCATACACAAAACACACTATTGAAAAGAAGCATCTCAGGAAAATACTTGTAATCGGTGGAGCAGGGTACATTGGCTCCGTTCTTGTCAGAAAGCTCCTTGACAAGGGCTACAAGGTAAAAGTCCTCGATAATTTCTTATACGGAAACGAGTCCCTATCTTCAATAGAATCTGATGATCTTACCATCCTCGAAGGGGATACTCGGCATATAGAGGATGTTACTGAAGCCGTCCAGGATGTTGATGCAGTGGTGCACCTTGCTGAGCTTGTAGGAGATCCTGCATCAAGTCTAAATCCAAAACTCACTCAGGATATTAACTATCTTGCAACACGCAACGTTTCCTCTGTCTGCAAACACTTCCATCTTAACAGGTTTGTTTATGCCTCATCCTGCTCTGTCTACGGAGAATCTGAAGAAGGAAATCTGCTTACAGAAGAATCTCCTCTCAATCCAGTTTCTCTTTATGCAAAAATGAAGATAGCTGCTGAGAAAGCTCTTGTTGAAATGAAGGATGACAGCTTCAGACCGACAATCCTGAGGCTTGGAACTGTCTTTGGTCCCTCTCCTCGTCCCAGATTTGACCTTGTCGTTAATCTTCTCACAGCAAAGGCTGTAAGAGACGGCAAAATAACAATTTTCGGAGGCGATCAGTGGAGACCTAATGTCCATGTTGAAGACGTAGCTGAAACTATTATTTCTGTCCTGGAAGCTCCCTTAGATAAGGTCGGAGGAGAAGTATTCAATGTCGGTTCAGAGGAAAACAACCACACTATAAACGAACTTGGGGATATTATTAAAAATCAAGTTCCTTCTGCCGAACTTGTAATAGAAGAAAAAGATATTGATAAAAGGGATTACATGGTTGACTTCACAAAACTCAGAGAAGGTCTCGGAGTCAAACTTCAGAGAACAGTAAATGACGGAATAGCCGGAATAATTTCCTTCCTGGAAAGCCACACGGACTTCAACTACGAGGATTCAAAGTACAGCAATGTCAAATTCCTTGAACAGGGAAAGCTTACAGAATTCCTTTCTAATGGCGAGGCAAAAACAGAAACTATTTAATAGGCAATTCTTTATGCCAGTTATGGTACGAAAGTCCAAAAAAACCAAAGAAGAGCAAAGAGTAATGTTCGCAGTGGAAGAGATTGTTCTCAGCTTTGTAGGCTCTCTTGTGCTCGCTTTCGGTTTTGTCGTTATCTCGACAGCTGAAGGAAGCACTTTCTGGGCCAACTTTGTTCTGGGCCTCTTTGTGGTCTGGCTAGGATTGCTCCTCTTTACTGTACCTTTAATCAGAAAGATTGAAGAGCTCATGTAATTAGCTTACCTGATGATTTCAGCTCCAGCGTGAGCTTGGATTGCCCTCTTAATCAACTGACAGCATAAGCTATTAATACACGCCTCAATTAACACTTTTTATGAGAGTTCTCACGGAGATACAATCCAAAAAGCTCCTCAAGGACCATGGCATAAAGACGACTAAACAGATTTTCGCTGCATCTCCTCAGGAAGCCGCCTCTGCTGCGTCGAAACTTGGATTTCCTCTTGTAATGAAAATAGTTTCTCCTGATATAACGCATAAGACGGAAGTTGATGGTGTCCGTGTTGATATAAAATCTATTCCTGAAGTGATAGAAAGCTACAAGTCTATAATCTCCTCAGCAAGAAAGGCAAGACCAAAAGCAGTTATTGAAGGAGTCTCAGTGCAGGAAATGGCGGACGGCGTTGAAATAATAATCGGGGTCTCAAGGGATTCTCAGTTCGGACCCGTAATTATGATTGGTACTGGCGGAATTTTTGTTGAAGTTCTGAAGGATGTATCTTTCAGAGTGGCTCCAATAAGTGAAAGTGATGCTCTTGAGATGATTTCAGAAATAAAGGGAAACATCCTTCTAAAAGGTGTCCGCGGAAAAAAGCCCAGCGACCTAAAGTCCCTTGTTTCAATGCTTTTAAAAATGTCAAAGCTCGCAATGTCTGATGAAAGTATACTTGAGATAGATATGAATCCAGTCTTCGTAAATCCTTCTGGAGCAATGGCGGCGGACGCCAGGGTAGTTCTTGACAAATGAAAACATCAAAGGAAAAAATACAAATGCGGGCCCTCAGATCATTCGGAATTCTCATAGCAAGCTTCATAATTTTCTTTGGTCTGCTCGCTTCTGTTCAGGGATACAATATAGAGAAGGTTACTCAAAAAGATGTTCTCCTGGATGCCTTAGAGCCTATGTTTTCAAACATGCTTGAAGAAGAGTGTGCTGAGGCAGGAGAATTTAAGGATTCCTGTATTGCGCAAGCTAGCAGTTCCATTAATCTCTCAGAAAAGATAGATGGTCTCTATACGGCATCAGTAAAGATCCCCTTAATTGGTGCTATAAGTCTTTACTCTCTGAATTCCATAGCGTCTGCTTCACAGGGAAGCGGTCTTATGGTAGCAGCCGCTGGAATCCTTCTAATTCTTTTTATTCTGAAAGATAAACTAAAAATACTAAAAATTCTGGGAGGGCTCTTCGTTTCACTCTCTGTCGCGACTTATGGTGGTGCCTTCCTTGTGGAAAAAGCAATCCTTCCAAGACTCCTGTCCGGACAGCTGTCGGCTGTCGTCTCTCTGGCGGATTTCTTCAGCTCCCAGCTCCTCAATTTTCAGTTCTATGTAGGAAAGCTCTTCTTAATTGCCGGGATTTCCGTGTATGCATCTTATTTCCTAATACGGAAATACCTTTTTTCGGAGGTAGGTAAATGAGTCCTATACTTTCTTCTGTTGAAAGTTCAATAACAGAATCCCCAATAAGGAGAATAGCACAGCTTCTCGAAAAGGCAGGAGATGATTCAAGCATAATAAGTTTTGGCGGTGGAGCTCCGAGCCTCGCCCCTCCAAAAGAGGTTGTTGATGCAATGATATCCTCGTTGAGAAAAGACCCTTTCAAGGCGGTATCTTACACATCAACAAAGGGTCTTCCAAGCCTCCGCGAAAAGATAGCAGAAGACCTTACAAAAAGCGGGGATTCTGTCGATTCAAATCAGATTGCTCTGTCAACCGGAGCAACTGGCGGTCTTTTTATGGCGCTTGAGGACATAGTAAATCCTGGAGACGAAGTAATAGTTTCAGATCCAACATATGTCGGATATGAAGGTCCGGCTCTTATAGAAAGGGCGAAACTCCGTCGCATTCCGGTCAAAAAGGAAAACGACTTTCAGCTAACACCAGATGCTGTGAATGAGACTATTACAAAGAAAACAAAAATAATTATCATACTGTCTCCTGACAATCCAACTGGTAGGATTCAGAAAAAGAAAAATGTCAAAGGGATAGCTGACATAGCCAAAGACAACAATCTCTGGATTGTATCTGATGATACTTACAAAGACATAATCTATGAAGGGAGCCACACATATATTCACAAGTACGCCCCAGAAAACACAATAACTGCCTGTACCTTTTCAAAATCTTCTTCGATTCCAGGTCTTCGTCTTGGATACGTATACGGTCCTAAAGAAGCAATAGACGGCATAACAAAATTCAGCCAGTATGTAATGCTCTGTACAAATAAACTCAGCCAGGCTGCGGCTGAGGCCTTTTACCCTGTCAAAGAAACTTACCTCAATACAAGAGTTATCCCAACATACAAGAAAAGGCGTGATGTAATGGGGAATATGATAAAAAAACATCTTTCAGTCTGTGACTATGTGAAGCCGCAGGGAGCATTTTATTATTTTCTTGACTTGTGTGACTCAAAACTTGACGATGAAGAGTTCTGCAATCGCCTTCTTGAGGAACAGAAAGTCGTGGCAATCCCCGGCAAGTATTTCGGAAATGAAGGGAAGGGTCACATAAGGCTGACTTTCGTTTCAGAAAACGAAAAACGCATAGAAGAAGGAATTCTTAAAATAAAAGATTTTATGGAGGAATTATGAGTTCAAAAAACGGAATGAAACAACTCTTCAATCCAGAAAGCATTGCAGTAATTGGGGCTTCTCATAATCCCAGCAAGGTCGGAAGCATAATTCTAAAGAATCTAAAAGAAGGCGGTTTTACAGGAAGCCTATATCCTGTCAATCCTGACACAGCTCCTATATTGGGACTTAAGACTTACAGCTCAATCGGCAGAGTAAAGGGACAGGTTGACCTCGCAATAATATCAACTCCTGCAAAAACCGTTCCAAAAATACTCGAGGATTGCGGCCGCTCCGGAGTAAAGGCTGTAGTTATAATTTCAAGCGGTTTCAAGGAAATCGGTGATAAGGGTGAGAAGCTTGAAGATGACTTAAAGAAAATAATAGAGAGGCACGGACTCACAGTAGTCGGTCCCAATTGTCTCGGAGTTTATGATTCAGATTCCGGAATTGACACAATTTTCTTGCCAAGTTACAGAATGGGACGTCCAAAACACGGTAACATTTCCTTTATTTCTCAGTCAGGGGCATTTGGATCTGCTCTTCTTGACTGGAGTGCTGAAGAGGGATTTGGAATCAGCAAATTCATATCTTACGGAAACGCTGCTGACGTTGATGAGGTCGATCTTCTCGAATACCTCGGAAATGATAAGGATACTAAAGTAATCTCCATGTATCTTGAAGGAGCCTCGCGCCCCAGGGAGCTCATAGAGATTGGAAAGAAAGTAACAAAAAAGAAGCCAGTTGTGTGCCTAAAAGTTGGTAGGACAGAAGCTGGCGTAAAGGCTGCTGCATCTCACACCGGATCTCTCTCAGGTTCTGATGAAATATATTCAGCGGCCTTTAAACAGGCAGGAATTCTCCGTGCAGATACAATAGAGGAAATGTTTGATTATGCTCGCGCGTTTGCCTCTCAGCCACAACTAAAAGGGAACCGGCTCGCCATAATAACTGATGGAGGCGGTTTTGGAGTTATGGCAGCAGATTCTGCTGAGAAACACGGTCTGAAGATGGCAGAACTCTCTAAAAGAACTAAAAACTTTCTAAAAAAATCCCTAGTTCCCTACGCCTCTCTCGGCAATCCAATAGATTTGACTGGCGTTGCAAATGATAAGCACTATGCAGCAGCCATAGACGCCTGTATGGCTGATTCAAAGGTGGACTGTATCTTGGTTATTCTACTCTTACAGCCTCCTAATGTCAGCTCAGATGCCATTGAGACTCTCATCGAAATTAATTCTCAGCACCGAAAACCAATGCTTGTTTGTAGCGCAGGCGGTCGTTACACAAAAACCCATACTGACATACTCGAAGATTCAGGGATTCCTGTCTTTCCAACCCCTGACAGAGCCGCAAAAGCAATGGCAGCCCTTTACAAGTATTCAAAAATTAAAAATTAAAACTTAAATACACAGAGCCCATATACGCTATGTGGGAGAATGAAGTTAAAAATAATAATTGCAACATTTGTGTTATTTCTAGTGCTTTCTAATCCTGTCCTTGCTGCGAGTGATCTGCAGACACCAAGAACCGGCGATGCTTTCAATCCCGGAGATTCTATTCTAATTACAGGAAGTCTTACTTCATCATCAAGTGTTGCAGGAGCTACTGTTGATATTTACGCCTATAGCAGGGAACTTAATCAGAGAATTCCAATCCTGTCAAAATTCTACAGTTTCACTGAAGATGTTTCTGTCACAATATCTCAGGTAAACCAGGGTGTTCTTAGTTGGACAGTTTCTCAAGATTCTCGTTCCTCAGGCGACTGGGTAATCTACACTAATGTTTCAAAAGGTGTACAAGTTTACTCTCTAGCTTCTTCTGGGGAATTTGAAGTTTCTTCCGAGCTATCACTTTCTTACGGTGTAAATGCTTACAAATTCAATCTCGGGGAGTCCCTAACAGTAACCGGAACTGTTCTCGGAATCGGGAGAAATCCGGTCGATGGAACTGCAAAAATAAGCTTGTTAGAGACTGTCCTTGGAACCTCTTCTATGGACTTTTCTGATATCTCTGGTGGCTACTTTGTATATTCAAAAGCTTTCACAAGTTCCTCCGACGAAGGCAGTTTCGATGTAACTATCTCAGCCGAAGATGGGAGTAACAACAGCGCTCTCGCTGGAACCTTCTCAGTGACGGTTACAAATGATCTGTCCCTGTCCTGTGTCATTTCAACTAAGGATATAGAGCCTGGAGGTCCTATTTCAATAACCGGAGAACTGAAAGATATACATGGAAATACTCTTTCTGGAGTTAGTGTAACTGGTCTGATAACAGACCCTGCATCAACGGACACTTTGAGGCAGGACGGAGTAACAGACGGAAATGGAAGGTACGGCCTCGATTTCACTCTTCCAAAACTCGGAATGGCAGGTCTTTACAGTGTCCGTGTTGACGCCACCGATTCCAGAGCTAATGAAGGCCAGTGCGAGATGAGCTTTGATTTAGAGGGCTCCCGTTCTCTGAAAGCAGACCAGTTCAAGCTTAACGGAACAAGACATTACTCTGGCGACGATATTATTCTTGATCTTAGAATTGAAAATGACGGAAATGTCGATATCGATGGAGTCGTTAAACTCTATTTTGGTGATGATGAGGTCCACACTTTTGATATATCAATAGAACGCGCAGAGACAAAGGAAATTTCCGAGACCTTTTCACTTGATACAAATCCTGGAACTCATATTGTGAAGTTGCTTGTTATTGTGCAGGGTCAGACTCTTCTCGAGAAATCTCTTGATAGCACAGTCGACGTACTGGAAAGGAAAGAACCTGAAAAATTCAAGCTAAAAGCAAGCCATATAATATCTGGATTGATTATTTTTCTCATAGCATACGTACTAATTTTTTACTGGAAGGACGCTCGTGATTTTCTCTGGCAAAGACAACACAGACGGCACCTGAAAAAACACTGAGTACTACGCGCCTTTTATTTTGGTTATCAGTTTTACTATTCCGACTAATATAAGATAACTGGCTACAAGAAAGTTTAGTGAATTCGGATATAAGAATATAAGTACACCAAAAAAAATCATAAGAGCGGGCGCGATAAGCTCCCCAATTCCGACTTTTCTCAAGAGCCTGTGGATATCCATTCCTAATCTCTTGAAACTTCTGTGTTTATATAATGCTTTCGTTTTTTGTTAACAGGCCCGCCGAGATTTGAACTCGGGTTACAAGCTCCGCAAGCTTATGTGATATCCAGGCTACACTACGGGCCTATGAGATAAAAACTGTTTCTCTGCTGTTATATATCTTTCAGGTATCAGTAGCCACTTGAGGTATAAATCGGAGTTGAGCAAACACACTTTGGCTTCAGAAGGTCATTGAGCTCCTCACAAGTATATTCTGTTACATTCTTCGGACAGACTGGGCAGTCCTCAACTGGCGGACAGTCTTTGACTTCCGGGCATACTACTATTTCAGGACAGATAATCTCAGGACAGCTGATATCCGGGCATTCAGGCGCTGCAGCCAGTCCATACTGGTATCCAAAATAGCCTCCTCCAATTACACCGATAATGAGCATCAGAGTTGCCGCTTTTCCTGGAATCATCTCCAAAAAAAGATCTACAACATCAAGTATACCGAAAAAATCTAGCCTTTCTTTTTTCTCCTTTCTCTTCTTTGCCATGATTATCACTACGCACTGTCTCTCTTTAAATACTTCTCTTATTTAATTGCATTAGGCAAAGTATTTTTAAAAGAGCGTTTTATGGTGATAGTATGAATTGGGATTTGAATTTTGAAAGGCTGGAAGGAGACTTATGTTCTCTAATAGAGATTCCAAGTGTTTCCGGAAATGAACAGGCAATCTCAAATTTTATTCGGGATACATTAAAAAAATCAGGCTTAAAACCAAAGCAGGATAAAATGGGAAACGTCCTTATTCAGATTGATGGAAAGCATAAGGGGAAGCATGTTATTCTAAATGGTCATCTGGATACAGTTCCTCCTGGAAAAGGATGGAAAGGAGATCCCTATAAAGCAAGACAGGCCAATGGTAGAATTTACGGTCTTGGTTCTGCGGACATGAAGGCAGGGCTTTCCATAATGATGGAGCTTTCCCGTATTTTTCATTCACTCAAAAGAAACTTTTGCGGAAAAGTTACTTTTGCATTTACTGTCGGAGAAGAAGTTGAAGATCACAAGAGGCACGGTGCCTATCATATAACTAAGGATATGAGGGGTGATTTTGCCCTGGTTCTTGAGCCGTCCCAGCAGGATGATTCTAAGAAAATATGTGTGAAAGTTGGTAATGGCGGACGTTGTATCCTGAAGGTTAAGATACACGGAAAGGCAGCCCATTCCGGCAGACCCTTCCTTGGAGTAAATGCATTGGAGGTCGGCTCTCTAGTAGTCAACAAAATTAGAAATGAAGCCCCTAAAATTAAAGAATTTAAAATTAAAGAACTTGGTGTGAGTTTCAGACCTGGCTTTTCTGTTACAAAAATGAGTGTTGATGACAGTTCATCTAATGTTATACCTGACTACTGCGAGTTAACAATCGACCGAAGAACAGTTCCGGGAGAAGAACGAACAGAAATTATTAAGCAGGTTCGTTCTATTTTGGATTCCGTAAAAAAAGAAAGCGGTATTGAATTTAAATATGAGCTTAAATTACTTGGCTATCGAAGACCGGTTTTGATGCCACTTGACTCGAAATTATTGAAAACACTCATGGAAAAAGTAGAAAAGAGATATTCTTACACTCCACGATTATTATTTTCACTTGGAACCTCAGATGCGGGATATTTCGAAAAAAGTGGTACACCTACATTATCTTTCGGACCAGGAGATTTACATCATATCCACAAAGCAAATGAGCATGTTTCTAAGGCGGGGCTTCGCTCATATGCGCTGATTTGTATGGATATGATTTCAGATGTGTGTGAGGCAGGAAAATAGTTTCATGGGGAAGATTGTATGAGAAAATATCTAAAACGACCAAAAGTAGGCATGGAAGTAGAGTTGTTTACTCTGGATAATACTGGAACTCCAGTTCCTGCTGTAGATAGGTTGATTAAGAATTGCCCTGTGAATAAAAGGCAGTACGCAATCCAGAGAGAATATGCAAAACACCTGCTCGAGATTGGTGCCTTTCCAACAATACAAGTTAGAAATCTTGCCTTAAGTTTCCTTGAAAATTTAGAGGCAGTTGCAGAGACTGCCGAAGAACTGGATTTACTTCTATATCCTCTGGGAACCTATCCCGGAAAATTTACATCAGAAGTCAGAAGAGATTATGCTTATGTCACAAAAGAGAAAGTTATTGGTGAACCATTTAAAAATATAGCTCCAAAAGTCGCAGGCTTCCATTTCCACTATGGTCTTCCAAGAGGAGTTCTCAATCGCTCGACATATGAGCTTAGAATGACAAAAAATTCAAAGGCGAGGGAGGCATTTTTGAGTGAATATAATTTCTTAATAGCGGCCGACCCTGCTCTGACTACCTTTATGCAGTCTTCACCTTTCTTTGAAGGGAAGCTCTTAGGGAAGGACAGCAGAACCTTGCTGTATCGTGACATGAAAACCAAAGTTAATGGTGAAATTATAAGAGGAATTTATAGAGAAGAGAGAACTTTTGGAAGAATTCCACGTTATGCTAATACTGCTGCAGACTTAAATTTCCTTGTTGAAAAACGTAGAAGTAGCTGGGAAGCTTTAATGAAAGATGCTGGTATGTCATATGAGAAAATTTCACACAGGAAAAAACCACTGGACTTGTATTGGGGTCCTGTAAGGATTAACAAGCTCGGAACTTTAGAACAGCGTGGAATGGATATGAATGAGCCGAAATACGTTGTTGGAATTTCAATTCTATTGAGACATATACTCAGACAGATTAATAGGATGGATCTCAAAGTTAAGGCAAGCGATGTTGGTGCATACCATCCCTTCAAACTGGAAGGCGATACTATTCATATAGCTCCCTTTTCAAAAGTTAAAAATGACTTGCAGTATAAGTCCGCGCTGGATGGTCTGGAGGACAAAGAAATTTTGAATTATTGCCGAAGTTTTTATCGCCTGTCAAAGAAATTCATAGAACATGACAGAGGTCT
>DAFN01000009.1:35129-35394 GCA_002495465.1 archaeon UBA55
CTCATAGAACATGACAGAGGTCTTGCCCTCAAATCCATCAAAAACATGCTAAAGACAAAAAGAACCAAATCTGATATGGTAATCAGAGCTGCAAAGCGAAAGGGCTATTCTGGTGATTCTGAACTGCCGCAGGAAGTTGCCGCAGAAATAGCTATAAAGTACTCTAAAAAATTCATCACAGAAATAGAAAAAACCAAATCAGATATCAAAAATATCAGCTTAGATGATTAAATTATATAGTGCACCCGGAGGGATTTGAACCCTC
>DAFN01000001.1:0-134 GCA_002495465.1 archaeon UBA55
ACCACAGTTTCCAGACCTTCTTCCCGTATAGATTTGAGAGCCTGGGAACCTGAGTAGTCAAATTCGGCAGCCTGACCAATAACAACAGGACCTGCTCCAATCACAAGCACTTTTTTAATATCACTTCTTTTTGG
>DAFN01000001.1:184-8464 GCA_002495465.1 archaeon UBA55
TTTTTTAATATCACTTCTTTTTGGCATTCATTGCCTCCACAAACTTGTCAAACAAATATTCATTATCCCTCGGGCCCGGGCATCCCTCTGGGTGGTATTGGACTGAAAATATTGGAAGATCCTTGTGACGCATTCCTTCGACAGAGCCATCATTAAGGTTTACATGGGTAACTTCAAAACCAGTCTTCTCCAAACTTTTTTCATCGATAGAGTAGCCATGGTTTTGGGTTGTTATGTGAACTCGTCCAGTTTCCAGCTCCTTTACTCCGTGGTTTAATCCACGGTGTCCGAATTTAAGTTTGTAAGCCTTAGCCCCAGCCGCCAGCCCTATTATCTGGTGACCGAGGCAAATCCCAAAAAGTGGGATTTCACCAAACAAACTCTTTACAGTATCGATAAGATAGGAAGCTTTCGACGGATCTCCTGGTCCGTTCGAAATCATTACTCCGTCTGCTTCTTTAAGAATATTTTTTGCTCCAGTTCCCGCCGGAACAACACGGACGGTAACTCCCCTCTTAACAAGACACCTAATTATATTCTCTTTGGCACCACAGTCTATCAAAGTAACCTTCAGATTTCCATCTGCTTCGTATATTTCTTCATTCTTTCTCGAGACTTCCGGAAGCAGATCCTCATTGTCAGGATAAGGTGTTTTCCGAAGCTCTTCTGCAACTTTTTCTGTGTCAATACCCTCTCTGCAAATTTTTCCTCGCATTGTTCCATGCTTGCGTAGTTTTCTGGTAAGTGCTCTTGTGTCTATTCCCTGCAGTCCTGGGATTTTATAGTCCTTAAGAAAAGTCCCAAGTGTTTTTTCTGCCCTGTGATTTGAGGGAAACTCACAGGCTCCTGAAACCAGGAGTCCACGGACTTGTATTTCTTTTGATTCAAAATCCTCACTATTTATTCCATAATTCCCAGCAAGCGGATATGTCATAGTAAGTATTTGTCCGCGGTATGAGGGGTCAGTAAGAGCCTCCTGATATCCAGTCATTCCTGTGCTAAATACAACCTCTCCAAAAACCTCAGAAGATGCTCCGAAAAACTCCCCTTTAAAAACAACTCCATCCTCTAATACAAGCAGCGCCTTTTCTCCCACAATTTCCACTCTACCTACTAAGCCCGCTAATCATTTGAAGATTAAATAATTATCTACAATCCAAATAAAAACTATTTTAGAAAGCTTTATAGCAGTAGTAATACGGTAAATTAAGGATGAAAGGAGTAATTCTGGCGGCTGGTGGTGGAACCCGCCTTGCCCCTCTGACTAACACACGGGCGAAGCCTGCAATCCCTGTGGCTAATAAGCCTCTTATAGAGCACATAATAGCTTCCCTTAAGGGAGCAGGAATAGAGGATATAGTAATCATTGTAAATACTTCAGGGGAACTCGAAAAGCTACTCGAAGATGGTTCTCAGCTTGGGGTGAAATTAAAGTACGTAGTTCAGGAAGAGCAGCTCGGAACTGCACACGCAATTTCACTCGTCAAAGAAATGGTAACTGAGCCCTTTATACTTGTAAATGGTGACAACCTAGTTCCTCGTTCAGTCGTTAATGAACTTATCGAGAAATTCAACGGAACGGCAACCATAACTCTTCTAAAAGCTGAGGATCTTTCATCTCTGAGTACTTGTGAGCTTGATGGAAATAAGGTTCTGAAAATCATAGAAAAGCCAAAAGCGGGTGAGGAACTAAGTCCCTATGCATCCATAGGAACTTATGCATTTTCTCCAGAGATTTTTGATTACATAGATAAGGTTGAGAAATCTCCTCGGGGGGAGTACGAACTCCCGAGCGCGATGGATCTGATGCTGAGGGATGGAAAAGAGATGACTTGGGTTGAAACAGAGCAGTTTCAGCACCTCAGCCATCCTTGGGACATGCTCAGCGAAACTGTTGTTTTTCTCGACCTAATGGAAGAATCGAGAGAGGGAACAATAGAAGAAGGAGCTATTCTGAAAGGAAAGGTCTCTATTGGAAAAGGCACCGTAATAAAATCAGGCTCCTATATAGAGGGTCCTGTTCTCATCGGAGAAAATTGTACAATAGGTCCAAACTGCTTCATCAGGGCTTACACAACAATTGGAAATAATTGCAGAGTAGGAAATGCAGTTGAGATAAAAAATTCCGTCATTTTTGACGGGACAAACGTTCCTCACCTTTCATATATTGGAGATTCAGTAATTGGGGAGAATGTAAACTTCGGTGCAGGCACAGTTCTCGCTAATTTCCGTTTGGATAAAAAGAACATAAAGATGGAAATCAAGGGGGAGCTTGTGGACACAGAAAGGAAAAAACTTGGAGCAATAGTTGGAGATAACACCAAATTTGGTTCAAATGTTGTTGTTAATCCTGGAAGAAAAATAGGAGCGAACTGCAACATATGGCCAGGAACTGTAGTTACGAAGGATCTTGATGACGGGGAAGATTACAAGTGATATGGCTGGGAAATTCATAATATTCGAAGGATTGGACGGCAGCGGAAAATCTACCCACGCAAAACTTCTTTCAGAGTGGCTTGAGTCAAAAGCTCTTAAAGTTCTACATACTAAAGAGCCAAGCCAGGGAAAAATAGGAAAGCTTCTCCGAGACTACCTTAAAGACAAGGATTCGGGTGGCCGCGTTGATGCCCTTCTTTTCACTGCAGACAGAGCGGAGCATCTTGAAAGAGAAATACTTCCGGCCTTAGAGCGGGGCGATATTGTGATTTGTGAGCGCTACAAGTACTCAACAATAGCTTATCAGGCGGCACAGGGAGAAGATATGGACTGGCTTATCGGACTCAACGAGTTCGCAAGGGAGCCTGACCTGTCACTTTTCCTTGATTTGGAATCTGATATTGCATTGCGGCGTTCAGACGAAAGTGAAAAATTTGAAGCTCTGGATTTCCTAACAACTACACGCGAGAATTACATGAAATTTTCTGATAGCTTTATAATTGTTGATGCCAACAAAAACAGAGATGATGTCCAGAAAGAACTTCGCAGAATTGTCGGCGAATTCCTAAATTTATAATAAATAATTAGGAGTGGGGTCGAGGAGATTCGGAACCAATCTTTTTCCCTCGTCGTTTTTACTCCTCGGCAAAAACATTGATGAAAAAAAATTTAATGGGGTCGAGGAGATTTGAACTCCCGATCTCCTGCTCCCAAAGCAGGCATCATACCAAGCTAGACCACGACCCCGTGTCTTAAACAAATAGACCTAGCTTAAGTTATATTTTAAACCTTTCATATAAATAATTAGGAGAGGCAGCGCAAAAAATGCGCCGCCTCATGACAAGTCAGAGCCCTATCATCGTTGTTGTCATCATTATGTTCGGAACGCTCTGGATTCTACGCACCAAAAATTCATTTAGGTTATCAAGACTACTCGATTCCGCTTTTATGAAGACGTCATAGTCTCCATATACATTGTGTACTTCCTTGATTTCCCCTATCTCTTTTAGGTCGTTGAGGACCTCTCTCTCTTTCCCTGTTTTTGTTGTTGCCAGGATAAACGCTGTTACCATTGGGCATCACCACCTACTCTCGATAGGGGGTGTATCTATATATCCCTTGCCACAATTTTTGTGGACAAATTAATAAAAAAAGAGAAAAAATTAACAAAAAGCTTATTAATACCCACTTCTTATGGTCATTTGTGCAGGTACTATGACGAAGCTTGACGATAAAGATAAAAAAATACTTCATGAGCTGCAGGATAACTGCAGACAGTCCTCTCGGGATCTTTCTAAGAAATTAGATTTGCCAGCTTCGACAATTCACCAGAGAATTAAGAAGCTTGAAAAGTCAGGAATCATCTCCGGATATACAGCGCTTGTAAATCCTGAAAAAGTCGGCTACAATTCATCTGCAATAATATTCATAGAGTACAATCATTATGATGCAAAGAAAAATAATTTGTCCCAGGACGCTCTCTTGGAAAAAATTTCAAAACTTCCTAACGTTCAGGAGGCTCACATGGTCACAGGTGTAGAGGATATTGTCATCAAAGTTGTTGGTAAAACTGATAGGGATATAGGGGCCTTTGTAATAAAAACACTCAGGGATATTCCTGGCATATTCAAAACAAAAACAGGAATAATACTCGCAAGCACCAAGGATTCCAGAAAGATTTTCTTCTAAATTAATTTTTATAAAAGAGCTCTTCCATAAAGGTGTAGAATTAGCTCTATTACAACTATCAGTCCTGATGCCATTATTACGTGCTCAGGCTTAAACTTAAGTCCTGTTCCTTCTTCATCAGAAACACGGAAGATTCCGCCTCCACTTCCTGGCATATTTATTTTTGTCTTCTTTGCCATGAATTATCTGTGGTTGGTGGACTTTTTAAAGCTTTTTAGGAAAGGCTTATATGTTTCTAGAGCTTTCTCTTCCTACAAAACAATGGACGCATCACTAAATCCTTTTGAAAACGCATTAAAGCAACTGGAAAATGCACAAAATATAGAGCCGATTGACGAGGATATATATCAAATTCTAAGACGACCTCAGCGCATAATAGAGCTTTCTATCCCAGTTAAAATGGACTCTGGAGAATTAAAATTTTTCACGGGCTATCGTGTCCAGTACAATGATGCTCCTGGTCCAACGAAGGGCGGTATAAGATATCATCCTCAGGTAAGTCTCGATGAGATAATTGCTCTTGCCGCCTGGATGACGTGGAAGTGTTCAGTAGCTGGACTCCCTTACGGAGGTGCGAAAGGTGGCGTAATTTGCAATCCAAAGGAGATGTCTGAAGGAGAAATTGAGAGGCTCAGCCGGGCTTATGTTCAGTCAATTGCAAATTGTATAGGTCCAACTGTGGACATTCCTGCTCCTGATGTTTACACAAATCCTCAGATAATGTCGTGGATGTCCGATGAATACAACAAGATCGTCGGTAAAGAACTGCCTGCCGCATTCACTGGGAAGCCAGTTGAAAATGGCGGTTCAGAAGGGCGCAATATTTCAACTGGTGTTGGAGGCTCTTTTATTGTCAGAGAAATTTCAAAAAAACTTGGCCTCAAGCCTAAGGAAACTACTGTTGCTGTTCAAGGCTATGGGAACGCTGGTTCTATAGTTGCGCAGAAACTTCACGAAATGGCTTATAAAATTGTTGCTGTCAGTGATTCACAAGGCGGAATCTACTCTGAGAAAGGCTTTGACCCCCGTAAAATTCTTACCTGCAAAAGCGAGGTCGGCACAGTCGGAGAATGCGGGCATATAGGCGTTCTTGCAGAGGGTGCGGAATTCCAGAAGATAACAAATGCGGAGCTTCTGGAACTTGAAGTTGACATATTAATACCTGCTGCTCTTGAAAATCAAATAACTGTAGAGAATGCGGACAAAATAAAAGCAAAAGCAGTCGTTGAATTGGCAAACGGTCCGACGACACCTGCAGCTGATGAAATTCTCTTCAAGAAAGGAATTACTGTTGTTCCAGACATACTCGCGAACGCAGGCGGTGTTTCCGTAAGTTATTATGAGTGGTATCAGAACATGAATAACGAGCGCTGGACGGAAGAAGATGTATTCAAGAAGCTTGACACACTCTTGACAAAGGCTTTTGTTAATATTTCAGAAAAATCTGATAAGAATAAAATAGACATGCGAACCGCAGCCTTCATACTCGCAGTTCACAAAGTAGCAGAAAAAGTAAAAGAAAGAGGCTACTAGAGCCCCTCTCTTTTATTTCTAATTAATTACTAATTTGGAAGGAATCTGCAAACTGTTGTTCCGCATCCGCTTCCACATGTTCCCTTTGCCATTTTACGGTTGTTTTTTGTGGTTACAACTTTTGCGTCTGTAATGCCTACTTCCTTCTGGCATTTCATGCACCTTCCTTTGTAGTCAGCCATTTTAACCCTCCTTTTAAGCGATACGCTTAAAGTCCCATACATTCCACTGTTTAATAGTGTTTCTATTCGTGAAAATCCTTAAATAGTGGGTTTTTCATAGCTATGTTGATCAAAATGATTAGAAGTGAGTGTCTTCATAGTTGAGGAAAACAAAGCTTTTAATCAGGATTCTAAAAAAATTTCATTTACAGCTTCAGCTGTTTTCACAATCAATAAAAAAAATGGCCCGGATCAAACACGCAAGCGTGTAACTCCGGTCCAATATATAATCAATAAAACTGGCCCGGATGGGGTAATGGTTATCCTTCCAGCTTGTGGAGCTAGAGATCCGAGTTCAATTCTCGGTCCGGGCCCTCAGTCTCAAGGTGATTGCTATGGCTTTTGAAAAAGCAAAAGGAACACGTGATTTCAGTCCGCAGGAAATGTCTCTGAGAAACTATGTTTTCGACACAATCAGGAGAGTTTACAAAACCTACGGCTATCAGGAGCTGGAAACTCCGGCCTTCGAGCGCTGGGAAACTCTTAGCGCTAAGAGTGCTGGTGGTGAAGATGTCTCAAAAGAGATATTCCGCTTTACTGACTACGGTGAGCGTGAGATGGGTCTCCGTTTCGATTTAACAGTTCCAATGGCGCGCTATATTGCCAACAATCCGATGATTCCAAGGCCTTTCAAGCGCTTCCAGATAGGGCGCGTATGGCGCTATGACCAGCCTCAGGCTGGACGTTACCGCGAGTTCTGGCAGGCAGACGTCGATGTTGTAGGCTCCACGGAGGTCGAGGCAGATCTTGATGCACTAGGGGCCGTTGTAGCCTCGCTTAAAGCACTGGGTTTCAAAGATTTCACAGTTGAAGTAAATAACAGAGCACTTCTAGAGGAACTTGCCGAACTATTCGAAATTCCACGAGTTAAGTGCCCTGACTTGTTCAGGTGCATAGACAAGCTTGACAAGATAGGGATGAATTCTGTCAAAAAGGAAATAGCGGACAAAGGAATCAAAAATGTTGACAAGTTCCTGAAATTTATAGAGACTGCCGGCATGAAGGAGCTTGAAGAAAAAATACCTGAAAGTGCCGAACTTGCCAAAACAAAGGAGCTTCTGAAGGCTTCAAAAGCCTTCGGCCTTGGAAAATGGCTAAAACTTACTCTGTCTATGGTGCGTGGACTTGCTTACTATACAAGTTTCGTGTTCGAGATAAAGGTGAAGGGAATGGAGAAATATGGAAGCGTTGGAGCGGGTGGCCGTTATGATGATCTCATTGGAGTCTACGGAAAATCCGATATGCCGGCAACAGGCTGTTCCATCGGCGTTGAAAGGATAATAGAGATAATGAAAGAGCGACAAATGGTAGACATCCCGAAAACTGAGACTAAAGTCCTCGTCATTCCAATTGGGAACACCTTCAAAGATGCCGCAAAAATTGTCCAGCAGCTCAGAGATGCCGGAATTCCTTCAACAATAGACTTGATGAAGCGCGGTCCGAGCAAGCTATTCAGTTATGCAAATTCTCTTGGTATACCTTATTCACTTGCAGTCGGCGAGAAGGAAGTAAAATCAAAGAAATACACCTTGAAGAATATGGAAAGTGGTAAGCAGGAAGAGCTCGGTATTGAGAAAATAATCAGTAAATTATCAAACTAATCCATTTTCCAACAAGCTTAATAATATCTAAGCATTACTCCTTTTATGACTAATAGAAAGGCCTACGACGAACTAAGTCAGGATAATAAAGAAAAACTAGTCTGCGCTCTTTTCGCGACAAAATACCCAGGACTCAGTTCTGATTGTGGAGTTGATGTCGACGTTGCCGCCTACTCTCTAAGAGCGGCCTGCGTTCTCATCGCAGAAGAAGAGGATGAACTTGTAAAAAAAATAATTGTCCTTCTTGAAGAGCACAATGACTTCATAGAGTCTCTCTCTTCTGAAATTCTTACTCAATATGTTTCCGACCTGAATAAAAGCGATGAGTTCGAAAAGGGCAGAGATGAATTAGTTCTCATAACTGGCAGAAAGTGGGAGTCCTCCTCCTTTTCAGATGAGGGCAAGAAAGTTCTCACTGTTCTTGATATGGATTCCCTTCTAGCTGGAATTGAAAAACATTCATCAAAAGACACAAAACAAGCAAAGCATCTGAGAAACCTTGCAAAAACCTTTAATATAATTTAATTTTACTCGAAAAGACTTAATCCTAATTTATTTCCCAGTTTCTTAACAGTCGCGTCATCTGGTCTTAGCTTCCCATTCTCTATCAATTTCAGCTCTGATAGTTTCACTCCGAGAAAAACTCCGAATTCTTTCTGAGTCATCTCAAGCTTCTGCCTTTGCTGTGAAATCGTTTTTCCAAAATCATCAACAAGAAAAGCTTCCTCTGGCATTTTATAATTAGACTGGCCGATTTTGGAGTCTTCTACATTCCTCGTAAAAATTTCCTTTCCGTAGCG
>DAFN01000001.1:8499-12897 GCA_002495465.1 archaeon UBA55
AGCGGGTGCAGTGCTCACAGACCGAAACGGTCGAGCCACCGACACTTACTTTTCTTTCTGTGTCCAGAACCAGTCCGCACAGCTCGCACTCCATATATAGTAACTATATTAAGCAAGATTTAATACTTTCTTCTTATGGTAGAAGTTCATTTTTTAAATGATAAGAAAATGGTGAAAGCAAAAGAGGGAGATTCTATAGAGGCCCTTGCCAGAGAAGTAGACAGTTCCCTCCCTTTTGGATGCAGAAACGGTCTTTGCGGAACCTGTCTTGTCACTGTCGAAGAAGGCGAAGAAAATCTTAGTCCTATTGCGCCACATGAAAGCAGAACCCTCGCTACCTGCGGTTCTAAGGAAAAACAGAGGCTTGCTTGTCAGTGCAGAATTCAAAAAGGTATGGTAAAAATTAAATGGGGATGAATCAAGAACTTACTAAAGAGAGAGCTATCGAACTTCTTAAAGAATGCAAGGACCCAGAGCTTGGTCTGGATGTGTGGACCCTCGGACTCATTTACGAACTGGATGTATCAGCTTCTTCAGTTAAAATAAAAATGACTCTAACTTCTCCAACCTGTCCCTTTGGCCAAATGATGATTTCTGAGATAAAAGACCGTTTAAAACTTTCAGGGGGAGCATCAGAAGTTGAGGTTGAGCTGACTTTCACTCCTCCTTGGGAGCCTCCTGCGAAAGTTAGGACAATGCTGGGCATTTAAGCAAAGCATAAAAACCCCCTCCCCTTAATCGAGTTATGATTCCAAAGACACTGCGTAACAGCTGGAGTTCTTTCGTAGTTCTTCTGCTTGCAGGATATCTTTCCTGGTGGGTTACTCTTGACGTCCGTATAGTCTACGTATTTGTGTTCCTGGCAATTCCACTATTTCTTTATCTTCGTCTTGCCTCACCTTTTCTTTTCAGACCTAGGGCAAGGACAGGGTTCATCCAGATAGGTGCCGGAGCTGTCAAAGACGTGGCCAGTCGGAAGCTCATTTATACCCTTACAGCATACTTCGTTTTATTTTTCCTGGCTGGACTGGCATGGAAAGTAATATGGGTCGGTCTTTCTCCGGGTTTTTATGAAATGGAAGACGGAACTGATTTCCAGTCGGAGCAGCTAGTTCTTAGCGATCTTGAATCCAGAAATCTGTTCACCACTGATGTCTACAGGAGAGTTCCTCATAATACAGGGGAGATAAGATTAAGGGCAAACCGCTTTGGCTGGACTACGATTTTAGATACTGAACCAGTCTACGAAGACGGAGTCTTATTGTGGCGAGCAGCATTGGAGCCAACTGGAGTCGTCAACCAGCTTATTAGGACTTCACCTGGATTTTCACAAACTTCTGGAATGATAGAGCTTAGTCCGGAAGTCACAGAAATGGACCTCAAATACACAGAAAATCGTATGTTCAATCAAAAATCTAAAAGGCGGGCTTGGTATGCAAACAGGTTCTGGATTGTTGGAGACGGCTACCTAACAAGCGGAACTGACGGAGGAATATGGTGGCTCTATCCAAGAATATCCATTAAATGGTTTTCTTTTACATATTCCCAATCCTTTGAAGGCGTAACTTTGGTCAGCGCTCAGACTACAGACATTCGTCATTACATGCCAGACGAGCTTGGTGCTCTCAAGGAATTTATAGGTCAGGAAAACCTTCGTGTTTATCCAGAGTCACTGGCTTTGGCACAATCTTACATTTATGGAGCTAACCGTTTTGGTTTCATTGCCCGTGAAATAACAAAAAGATCATCTGACGGCGAGTCCCTTTATGAAATTCCTGGCGGTCAAATATCAGCTGGTGGAGCTGAGACCTTCCAAAAATATCCCATACTTTCTGTCTATAACGATGAGCTTTACTGGGCCACATTATACGAGCCTGTCGGAGGAGAGTCCCGTGGAGCAAGAACTGCGGCTATTGTTCTAATTGGAGCGGATTACAACAATGCCGGGGAAGTAAAGATGTATAAATTCGATGATTTAGAAAAGAACATTCCTGGAGTGAACAAGATTCTTAGACTCGCAAGGACAGAAGTCCAAAACTTCGAAGGCTGGGTTCCTCAACAGGTTCAGATCTATCAGGATAGCCAGAACCGTCTTTATGCTCTGTCTTCAATTGTCAGCGGATACGGCTCAGGTCAGAAAGTTGCCGCACTTGCCGGAGTGAATATGCTTGAGGGCTCCGAACGGGCGTACATAGTTAAGACAAGTGACTATTCAGATCTCGAGACTGCTCACATGGCACTTCTCAACATTATGTTCTCTGGAGTAGTGTCTGCTCCTCTTACAGAAACTGTATCAGGTCAGCCAGCTCAAACTGCTCAGGAAGATGGAACTAGTGTAGATGATCGCCTCAGAATAATTGAGCAGAAGGTTGATCAGATTCTTGAAAGGCTTGAATAGCTATTTCTGATTTAGCCACTCATCTGTCGCGTATTTACTTTCTCTAAGCTCTTCTGCCATTTCAAGCTCTTCCGCTGTGAGCTCTTCTTCTTCAAGCTCCCCAAAAACTCGTCTATATCCTTCTATCATTGCCTTCTCAACTTCCTTTCGTGAGATATCTCCAATTTCCTGCTTCACAGTTGTAACTCTGTCTTTTATTGAATCAAGAATTTTATCTGCAATTTTTGCTTTTGACACATTAAGCACTGAAAAGAGTTCATCTATATTGGTGTTGTACATCAAAGTTCCGTGTTGAAGAACTGCTCCCCATTTCCTAGTCTGTGCACTTCCCGATATCTTCTTTCCATTCGTCAGTATGTCATTAATTGGCTTGAATTCAGACTTTATTCCAAGAATATCAAGAGCTTCTATTATGGGCTGGCAGAGGAATCCATAAGATTCTGGTATTTTCTTGTTCAGTGTGTCTTCTCCCATTACAACAGAATAGGTTATTTCTCCTTGCTGGTCGTGGTAAACGGCGCCGCCTCCTGTTATCCTTCGAACAGCGTCTATTCCGACCTTTCGGCGGTTTTCATCATATATTTCCTCTGCATAGCTCTGAAAGTAGCCAATCGTAACTGTCGAGGGATTGAAAACAAAAAGCCTGCAAGTATCCGGAACAAGTCCCTTTGAACGTGCTTTCAATATTGCTTCGTCAACTGCCATTGCCATTGCCCCGTCTTCTTCTCTTAGTTTAATAAGTCTCATTATTCTGAATACACACAGGTCTGGTTTTCTCCAAATATATATGCATTTACTTCGCCTCCTCCTGTACTTCTCACCAGTATTTCATTTACTTGTATGGTGACGCTATTAACACCTTCCGTGGTTCCGGAAACTATGTATTTTATTTCAGTACTGTTATCTTTAAAAACCTCAAATTTTGCTTTGTATGCTCCTCCTTCTGCTTCGTAAATTCCCTTAAGATATACTAAGGTTGTTCCGCTCGTTGTACATGGGCTTTCCTCTGCGCCCGAAATAATATCTGCTGTAATATTTTCAATCGCTTCTGAAGTCTCGTTTATAATTTCCTGAATTCTACTTAAATTGTCGGGAAACATAGCACTGATATTTTCCGGAATCATGTCACTGATATTTTCTATCCCACTTACAATATCCTTAATTTCCGAAGACAATTCTGATGTATCTATTTGCCCTGTGCATCCAGCAATAATCACTGACAGAACAAGTGTCGCCAAAACTAATCTTCCCATATTTAAAATTATGTAGATATGTTTATATATTTTCCAGCGTTAGCCTGCTTGGGAAGATGGGTTCGATTTTGAAAAAACAGTTCAAAGTGGCAGGAGGCAAGCTCCTGAAAGCATCATTTTCTGTTGATGACGGAAAACTGAAAGACGTAAAAATAACTGGTGATTTTTTTCTCTATCCTGAAGAGGCAATCGATGGTCTTATTTCAGTTCTCAATGGTGTGGAGTTCGCAGAAGAGTCAATAGCGGAAACAATTTCCGAGTATCTTAAAGTTAACAAGGCTGAGTTTGTTGGAGCTTCTCCTCAAGACTTCGCGAAGCTGTTCACAGATGAGCCGGAGGCTTCCTGAATGATAATCTCAAAAACTCCTCTTCGAGTAACTTTTGGCGGGGGTTGCACGGATTTCCCTTCATATTATTCAGACCACGGCGGATTTCTCGTCAATGCCGCTATAGACAAATACACCTTTATTATTCTCCACAGAAAATTTGACAATAAAATAAGGGCAAAATACTCCATTTGTGAAGTCGTCGACGATGTTGAGGATCTTAAGAATCCTATAATAAAGGAAGCCTTGAAATCAGTCGGCTCTCCCACAGGAATAGAGATTGTAAGCCTTTCTGATATACCTAAAGAAACTCAGCTCGGTCAGACAGGAAGCTATACTGTCGGCCTCCTAGAGGCTCTCAATCAATGGATTGATGAGCATATCCCTACAGAAGAGCTCGCGACCAAGTCCTGCAACATAC
>DAFN01000001.1:12902-13698 GCA_002495465.1 archaeon UBA55
CGGTCGGAAAGCAGGATCCATACATCGCAGCTTATGGTGGTATCACATGTTTTGATATTTCAAAAGACGGGGAGGTTAAGGCATCTCCTTTGCAAATATCAAGCGAGACAACTGAGGACCTGGAGAAAAATATCCTCTTTTTCTTCACTGATTTTACTCAGACCTCAGCTGAGATCCTAGGGGACCAGCTAAGCAAAGGGGGGAAGCTAGCCAGTGATGTGGTGGAAAATCTTCACAAGGTGAAGGATGTCAGCTATAGAATAAAGGATGCTCTTGAAAAGGGAGACACCATAGAATTCGGAAAGCTATTGAGCGAGCACTGGAAGCTGAAAAAAGAGCGTTCTCCAAGTTCCACAACTCCTCAGGTAGATAAGCTGTATTCTTCAGCCCTCGAAAATGGAGCCATTGGGGGGAAATTAGTCGGGGCAGGTGGAGGCGGTTTCTTAATGTTTTATGCAGAAGACGCCAAAAAACTCAGAGAAAAAATGTCCGAGGCTGGAGCCAAAGAAATGAAATTTGGCTTTGATTTTGAGGGCTCAAGAGTTATGCTCAACACTGAGAGCTGAAAGGGTTTAGTGTCTCAGACCGCCCATCATTCATCATCTGGTATCAGATCGATGTCGGATCTTCATCGACTACTTTTAGGTTCTTTTTATCACTTATAAAGTTGCTGGAAAGTCTTAAGTAGAACCAAAGTAAAATTCTTTTATGAAAAAAATCAATATCTTACTTATCCTTTTGCTTATTATATCTATTTCAGGCTGTCTTACTTATTCGAAATCAGAGAAAGTTAAAT
>DAFN01000001.1:13772-14110 GCA_002495465.1 archaeon UBA55
ACAGGATATATTTTTTCAGATGGGAGTAAATTCTGCTTTGACAGCGAGGCTATTGACTGCTTTCCAGCCTCTTCTAATATTCTGAGTGAGGATATGTTCAGCACAGCTGATTGCATAGTTGTTGTCGGCGTTGACGCGACTATGTCTGTGTCAGACGGGGAAAAAATACTTTTTCTCAATTCAGTTTCTATCCTTGATGAAATAAGCTTCTGCAAGGAAAGAACTTAAATATTTCCAGCGACACTATATAAGAATTCTGAAATACGATGATTAGAGCTTCTGCACCGGGAAAATTAATTTTGTTCGGCGACCATGCTGTGGTCTATGGAGAGCCTGGG
>DAFN01000001.1:14212-23598 GCA_002495465.1 archaeon UBA55
GATAGCTACTGCGATAAACAAGAGGGTTTACTCGACCGCATGCGAACTAGAGGGCCGAAAAATTATTATTGAATCTAAAGACACTGGGGAGACAATAGAGTGTGGTATCAGAGATAAGTCCAAGAATCCAATAGTTGCCGCTGTCCAGGAGGCGCAAAAATTCTCAAAAAGTAGATCAGGCGTCGGCATTGAAATAAATTCACAAATTCCAATAGGAGCTGGACTCGGTTCATCTGCTGCCGTGGCAACTGCAACAATTGCTTCCGTTGCTACACTTTTTAATGGAAATGAGCCGTCCACTCTGGAGATTGCGGAAATGGCTTACAAGGCTGACAAACTTGCTCACGAAAGCCCAAGCGGTATAGATACTGCCATAACAAGCCTTGGTGGAACTATATTTTTCAAAAAGGGAAATATAAGCCAACTCGATTCCGATCCACTTACTTTTGTTGTTGCAAACAGTGGCGTCAGGAGAAACACCAGTGACATGGTTTTGAGGGTCAAAAATAGTATAATGGATCCAAGAGTTGCCCTAAGTATGTTTAGCATAGGTTCCTTGACAAAGGAGGCTCGCACGGTTTTTATGAATAAGCGTCCAGTGGACCTAGGTCCTCTAATGGACCGCGGGCAGTCTCTTCTGAAGGATCTTGGAGTTAGCTCGACAGCTATTGAGGATCTCGTTAAACTTGCAAAGGATTCAGGGGCAATTGGCTCAAAAATCACTGGTGCTGGGGGCGGAGGATGCATTATTTCACTATCAGATGATCCTGAGGACCTAATCAAAGCTTTCAAGGAGAATGGAGCTTTTGCATATTCTGTAAGGACAAATCAGCCTGGTGTTAGAATTGAGTGAAGATGTCAAAAAAACGGTGTTCGTTAAACTTGGCGGATCCGCAATAACGCATAAGGGAAAAGAATCTCAGGCAAATCTTCCTGTTATAGATTTATCCTCCTCTCAGATTTCAGAACTTTACAATGATTTCAGTCTAATTCTTGCTCATGGTGGCGGAGGATTTGCGCATCCTGTTGCAGAGCGGCATAATGTGAGTAAGGGAATAGAGAAATGCAAATCACTTGGGCTTGCTAATACAAGAATGGCCATACAGGATTTAAATTCAATAGTTCTCACTTCCCTTCTTTCAAAAGAAGTTCCGGCTCTTACAATTTCTCCTTCTACTTGTTCAGAAATGGAAAACGGAAGATTCATAGATTTTAATCTTTCTCCAATTCATCATGCACAAAAACTGGGGGCAGTTCCTCTTCTTCATGGTGATGTTGTGTATGATTCTGTTAAAGGGTGCTCGGTTGCATCTACGGAAATGATTTTTTCCTACCTCTCTACGAGAATTAAACCTGAGCGTATAGTTATCGGAGCCAATGTAGATGGAGTTTTCTGGGACAATCCTGACAACGGAAAGCGAGAGCTTGTTGAGGAAATAAACAGTAGAAATCTTGAGGATGTTCTGTCTGCGGTCGAAGAACCAAAAACTAGTGATGTCACAGGCGGAATGAGGCACAAAATAGAGGAGCTCTACAATATCAGCAAGCATAAGATAGAAATATTCATAGTTAATCTCAGCAAGAAAAACTACTTAAGGGGAGCCATACTCGGGAAACCAGAAGTAGGCACTATAATAAAGGCGGGGGAATAGGACCGTTAGTCTCGGTCAACTGGTATATGAGCACATCTGAGAGAAAACTCGACCATATCAAAATTGTCTCGAATGAGAGAGTCGAGGCAAGAGAAAAGACAACTCTTCTTGACGAAGTTGAGCTTATTCACAATTCTCTACCTGATTTTGACAGGGACTCTGTGGACACTAGTACAGAGATTTTTGGAAAGAAATTAAAAATTCCTTTTTTAATAAGTGGAATGACAGGGGGGCATCCTAACGCTGAGAAGCTGAACCTGGCCCTTGCAGAAGCTGCAGAGGCAGCAGGTGTTGCGTTTGGACTTGGCTCGCAGAGAGCAATGCTAGAAGACAAGTCACTCTCGCAAACTTACAAAGTAAGATCTGTGGCTCCACGCACTCTTATTTTCGGAAACATTGGCATTCCTCAAATATCAGATTATTCTCCTTCAGATATCTCATCAATGCTTGATGATGTCGGAGCCGATGCTCTTGCAGTTCATCTAAATCCTCTCCAAGAATCTATTCAGCCTGAGGGTGATGTTAACATGGAGGGACTCGCCGGCTCACTGAAAGATCTCATTAAATCCTTGGGATTTCCTGTTCTAGTTAAAGAAACTGGAGCGGGAATATCAAAGGATGTTGCAAAAATTCTTATTGACTGCGGAGTTTCCGCTATCGATACTGGCGGAGCCGGAGGAACATCATTCGCCGCTGTTGAGCTTTTCAGAAAAGACGACTTCGAACTCTCCGAGTTCTGGGACTGGGGAATTCCAACTGCCGCAAGCATTCTTGAGATAAGAGCTTCTTCAAAGGAAATCTTGCTTATAGCAACAGGTGGTATAAGGAATGGTCTGGATGCTGCCCATGCTCTTGCCCTAGGGGCAAATTCTGTCGGCATGGCCGGTCCTATGATAAAGGCAGCGGCAAAAGGCAGCTCTGAAGTTCTTATTGAAATCGAAAAGGTCCATAAAAGCCTCAGAACTGCAATGTTTCTCTGCGGAGCATCTGAGGTTTCCAAAATGGGGCGTGACAAGGCAGTTCTAACTGGAGCTCTAAGAAGCTGGCAGAAGCAAAGGGGGCTCTAATATGGGAAAAAGAAGCGCACTTCCAAAACATATTCAAACACTTGATTCAGTTCTCAAAATGACTAGACCCTCTGCAATAATTGCCTATGTTGTTCTTGTTTTTGTAGCATTTCTTTCAACAGGTGGCCTTCCTTCTGCTGGACTTCTCTCTTCAACCTTGATTGCAGTTCTGTCAGCTGCTGCAGGAGGTTTTCTTCTAAGCGACTATTATGATTTATATATAGACAAGGTAAATCGCCCAGATAGGCCACTTCCAGCGGGAAAAATAACTCCGGCTGCCGTTTGGGTTTTCTCACTTTTTTTCTATGCTCTCAGCATTTGGGCTGCATCAAGCCTTCCTCTGATAAGTTTCCTATTTGTCTCAGGAAACCTCTTTCTTCTTTTCCTTTATGCAACTACTCTAAAGAAAGTCGGATTTCTTGGAAACATTACAGTTGCTTATCTTACAGCTTCCGTTTTCCTCCTCACGACCTCAGTTGTCGGTGACATTGCAGCCGGAGCAGTTCCAGCTGCCCTGATTTTCCTTTATATGGGCGCTCTTGAAGTTCTCAAGGATATGGAGGATGTCAAGGGAGATTTTAAATTCGGAGCAAGAACTCTTCCGCTTACAGAAAAAGATCTTGGAAAATACGTTGCTATGGCATTTATGGCTCTAACAATAGCCCTGAGTCCAATTCCATATTATCTGGGAATATTCTCGGTAAATTATCTCATATTGATTCTTATCGTAGATTTATCACTGGTCCTTCTGATGCGTTCACTTTGGAGAGATTCTTCACTGTCTTCCGCAATCTTCTATGTCAGAAGGATAAAGGCTTCAATGGTGCTTAGTATGGCTGCCTTCGTCCTAGGAGTTCTGTAGCGGAAGGCATAAAAACGAAGAATCAGACAGAAAAATCCTAAAATGAGACTTGCGGCACTTTTCAGCGGAGGAAAGGACTCAACTGCATCCCTCTATAGGGCGATGCAGGATGGTCATGAAATAACTCATCTAGTTACTGCGGTGGCCGCAAATCCGGACAGCTATCTCTTTCATACCTCCGCGATAAATATGGCAGAGCTTGCAGCAGAAGCCATGGGGATACCTTTAGTGAAGGTTATTATTGAGAGCACTTTTGACACTGGAGAAGCTGAGGAGCTCGAAGAAGCCCTGTCGAAACTCGACATCGACGGAATTACCCTTGGAGGAGTAAGTTCCAACTATCAGGGAAATATTTTCACAGGAATCGCTAGTAAGCTCGGTCTTGAAGTTGTCGCTCCTTTCTGGGAAAAGCCCCATGAAGAGCTCATAGAATACGCGCTCGACTCAGGTTTCAAGATAATTTTTGTTTCTATTTCTGCAGACGGGCTGGATCAGTCATGGCTCGGTAGAGAACTCAACAGAGAAACTTACGAAGAACTCAAAAAAATAAGAGAAACGCACCGGATAGACATAGGCGGAGAAGGCGGAGAATACTGTACTCTCGTTCTCGATGGTCCTATCTTCAAGAAGAGTATAAAGATAGAGGATTCTGAAATTTCATGGAAAGGGATGGCAGGAAAGCTCATAATAAATAAGGCAACTCTTTCTGAAAAACACAAGCCACGAAAAGACTAAATCAAAAACCTACTCTGGTTCCTGTAAATTCCTTGCCCTCAAGAATTCTTCCAATATTTTCCAGGTCCTTTCCGTTGACGACCGCTGCTTTTATTCCTTTTTCTGAGAGTATTTTGGCTGCTACTGGATCCATAATTGTCGAGACGTTTGCCCTGTGCTCTTCACTTCCTGCCAGTTTTTTTAATTCTTCAAAACTTACATACTCGAGCTTTTTCGCATCCTCGAACTTGTTCGGATCCTTGTCATAAATATAGTCTACATCAGTACACTTTATGACCATTTCAGCTCCCCAGACTTCTGCTATCTCCGCGGAGACTGCATCTGTCCTCTGGCCCGGTCTAAAACCTCCAGCAACTATAACTTTTCCCGGATTTTTTTCAGAAATTTTAAGAAAGTCTTCTTCTGACTTAGGTATCTCCTTTGCTGCCAAGTCTCCGAGCGCTGCAAGCAGAAGTGAAGCGTTCACTCTCGATGCCATTATTCCAACTGTGTCAAGAAGGTCCTCATCTCTGGTGAACTTTCGTCCTAGTTCTCCATACTCTCTTGAGATTTTACCTCCTCCAACAACAACTACAATTTGGTGGACTCTTGCCCATTCACCTATCTTTGAGGAAACAGTTTCCAAAAAATCTCTGTCTACTCCTTCGGCTGAGAATACAGATCCTCCTAACTTCAAAACGGCTTTCATCTTATTTGCTTCTGAGAACTACAGCCCTTGATACATATCCAGCGAGTCTATTCCTAATCCTCTTGCTAGGGCATATCAAGCGTCCGCTTTCTATAATTTCATTAATAGCTACCTTGTTCTTGTCAAAATCAATGCTATAGCTGTCCGGACTCCTTTCCAGGAGTTCGTCACCTACCCTCTTAACGAATGTTTGTATTATTCTTCCCATGCTCTGTTTATTTGATTCAAAAAGATTAAAAAGCTTTCCATACAGGTTCAATGCATGTCAAAGCAGATAGTAGTCACTCCCTTTGGTATTTATTCCTCTGAAGGAGGTAAACTTAGTCTGGAGTCTGAGTTTTCATCCAGTCCTGCTGAGGCTGCGAAAAAGCTGAGAGACTATGAAAAAACAGAAACTTTGCCTGAATTAGACGCCCTTCTTGAGTCTGGAGCTGAATTTTCAGCAGACAGCGAGGCTTCAATAGACGCCAGATTGCGTCTCGATGAGCTTGCAAAGGAGCGCGGAATTGAGGCACGTAAGTATATTTATTCTCTTAATCAGGAGCTTACAAAACTGAGGATGCACGAAGAGCTGGCTTCTCCTGACAGAAGAATTATACAGGCTGTCAACTCTCTTGAAGAGATGGACCCTCTTGTAAATGTTCTCTCTGAGAGACTCAGGGAATGGTCTTCACTGTATTCTCCGGAGCTAAGCCGTTCTGTCCAGAAACACGATGATTTTCTAATAAAACTTTCCCAGCAAAAGGAAATATCAAGCGAACTCGGAGCAGTTTTCGAAAGGGCTGACACTGAAGTTCCTAAAGATATAGCTCATTCCCTTTCAGACATGTATGAAACAAGAACAAAGCTTCGGGAATATCTTGAAAAAATGATGAAGGACCACTATCCAAACCTAGAAGCTGTCGCTGGAAGTCACATTGGGGCTCAGCTTATGGCTCTAGTCGGCGGCGCAAAGCGCCTGGCAACAAAGCCTTCGAGCACAGTCCAGGTTCTTGGAGCTGAGAAGGCACTATTCAGGCACGTCACAACTGGGGCAAAGCCTCCAAAATATGGAGTTCTTCTGCACCATCCTGTGATACAGGACCTTCCGAAACATCTTCGGGGGAAGGGAGCTCGAATTCTTGCAGGAAAAATATCCCTTGCAATAAGAGCGGATGTCTATGGCTCAGGGTTTTCAGCTGACAAACTCAATGAAAGCCTGGACAAGAGGATAAAAAACCTAAAATGAAACTTCTAAAAAAACTCGGAAACGACTATGCAACTCTTAGCTTAGTTTCTGGCAGAAAGGTCTACGGAGAACGTCTGAAAAAGATAGACGGAAAAGAATACAGATTCTGGGATTCGTACAGGTCAAAACTTTCAGCTGCGCTTACTCTTGGTCTCAATAATATGCACTTTGAAGAGGATTCAACTGTTCTCTATCTTGGAGCCGCAAACGGAACAACTGCCAGTCACATCTCTGATTTGGTTCCAAAAGGAATAGTGTATTGCGTTGAGTTTTCCCCAAGAGCAATGGCAGACCTCTACCCACTCTGCAAAAAGAGAAAGAATATGGTTCCCATACTTGCTGATGCAAATCAGCCAAGCCAGTACGCTCACCGCATCGGCCAAGTCGATATAGTTTACCAGGATGTTGCACAGCGCCATCAGGCTGACATTCTTATCAAAAATGCAAAAATGTTCCTCAAGCCACGCGGCTGGACATATCTTATGGTAAAAGCCCGAAGTATAGACGTTTCTGAAAACCCAAATAAGTTATTTAACATTATCATAAATCAGCTTAGGTCAACATTCGACACGGAGGAAAAACTTAAGCTCGATCCCTACGAAAAAGACCATATGTGTATAGTTTCGAGGCTGAGAAAAACAATACGATGATTCCTGAGCGTTCCCAAAGGGAGAATCTTCTGGAAAGAGCCGCCGGACTTTTGGAAGCCCTCGGATTTTCAGTAGCACGCCAGCTTACTCCAAGCTGTTTTGACCTTCTTGCTCGTGACGGCGATACAATATTCTTACTTAAAATTCTTTCAAACGTAGACTCGCTTACAGAGGAGCAGTCTATAGACCTTCGGCGCGTTTCCAATGTTATTGGGGCAACTCCAATGCTAATCGGCGAGTCCGCGCGTGGCGAGACAATGATGGAGCACACAGTCTACGAACGCTACAATATTGCCTGTGTCAGCTTCAAAACATTTGAAAATGCCCTGTCGGAACATAACTTTCCCTTCGTTTATTCGAAGAAAGGCGGATTCTATTCTCATCTGAATACGGACTATCTCCGGAAGCTGATGCAGAAGAACAATATCTCCGCCGGAGCCTTGGCGCGCGAAGCAGGTATCTCAAAAAGCTCATTGCTCAACTATGAGCGCGGGCAGGGAGCCAGCATCGAAAACATTGAAAGACTCCAGGAAGCGCTTGGCGATTTGGTTCTTGACCCTATAGATGTTTTCCGATTTGAAGAAGAAAGCCCGGAGATTTCCAGTGGCGGGAGCAGAATTGAAAGGATAGTAGAATCTCACTTCGGAGATATAGGTTTCAAGACAGCGGCCGTTACCAAAGCTTCCTTCAGCCTCATTGGCAGGAGTAAGAAAGATATAATTTTCACTGGTCTCGAGTCAAAGTCCCTAGAAAAGCGCGCAGAGGATATAAGAGTGTCTTCAAAGGTGCTCGGACAGCACGGAATGTTCGTTCTCAAGAAAACAGAGGGAAGGCAGGTCAGCGGCGTGCCAGTACTCGGAGAGCAGGAATTCCAGGAAACAGTAACTTCAAAACAGCTTCTAAAGCTTCTGAGAGAGCTTGAGGAAGTTGATTAGTTTCCTATAAGATTTCCACTGGCGATTGAACTCCAGTTTCTATTCTCTATTTGTGAATTTCCCCATGGAAGATTATTTCGTATATCTTGATGACTGTAGTCAGATATATCAGAAACTTCTCCTGCCCTGTAATTTTCTGACTGTTCCCCTATACTGAGAATGTCCTCTGTTTCAAAGGTGTAAATATTTCTCTGCCTTGGAGAACTTTGATCATAAGTTAGAATTGCAATTTCATCGTTCCCGTCACCATCAAGATCGTCGCATACCATCTCTTCCCAATGGGCTACATAGGGGAAATTTTTTATATTGTGAACTGGCGTTTCCGTGACTTCAATAGTTCCGTCTTGATTTGTTACTATATTGTGGACTTCGATGTTGTAACTATAAGTCGACAGCCTGCTGTCTCCTCTCAGAAGTACAAGTTCGTCATCCCAGCCATCGTGGTCGAAGTCGCATATTGCTGCGTCCTGGTACCAGATATTCTGAGGTATCGTCCAGATTGCAGCATTCTGAGTTTTTACAGATTCGTAAGTTCCGTCTTCTTCATTGTAGCTTAGCTGAGTCACACCGACTTTTACATCCGTCTGAGTAAGATCATGATTTCTGAAAATATGAATTGCTTCATAAGCTCCTACTTTGTTAGTATTTTCAACTAAAAATAAATCATAATCTGTAAGACCTCCATTGTGGTAGTACGCAGGATCTTGGTCCATGGAATAGTAAAAAATGTAAGGGTCATGACTTATTGAACAATCAGCTCCTGGTTGAAAGATGGATTCACATCCAGGAATTAAGAAACAGCTCCATAAGTTTCCATTATAATCAGAACAAGTAAAATCGTGGTCGCCACTTTCATATTCTTCCATTACAAATATTTTCTCCTTAGAAAGAATCAGTATTTCGTCCTTTCCATCTCCATCAAAATCAACGAGCTCCATAGTATTTTTGCTCAGAGCCCAGGCATCCTGTCCATCCCCCATATACATATTTACATTAAGGAAACTCACTATCTCATAAGTTCTAAAATATACTGATAGGTACATTGTGTCAAAGAGTGGTGATCCTGAGATACTGTAAATATTCTCAAAGTCAGTATCTTTAGACGCACTCAAGTAGTCTGACACTGAAAAAACATTGACAATAGCGCCTTTATAAACATTTGATGCTCCTATTACCGACGTGGCAGAATTTCTCAGAAGAATTATTTCATTTGCCCCGTCACCATCAAAATCTCCTATTTCTACTTCTCTGTATTGGCTCCACGCACTTGTAAGGTCTGGTAGTTTGTCTCCATGCGGGTCGGCGGCGATAGCTTGACTTATCTCGTTTCCGGCGCCTATTCCAAGGATTGCGAGCGTGCCAGGATTAGCAATCGCAACAATTTCAGAGCCCTCTGTAGGAACGCTCTTTACAACCCCAAAAATCTGGCCTCCCATATTGAAAATGAAGGCCGCGCCGATGAGTGAAAGCACTATGGCGATTATCAGTGAGGCTCCGAAAGGAAGTCCGCCCTGCGCTTTTCTCATTTGTGTTTTCATTTTATTCGCTTATCAGAGTTTCTGACTCCTC
>DAFN01000001.1:23686-43686 GCA_002495465.1 archaeon UBA55
GTTTTTTCACCGATGATATTAGCAACTTCCAAAGATGTCCAGCGTTTTTCTGGAAGCCCTATCCAGGTCCAAGGCAGTGTATTTATAATGCTTTCGTGTTTTGTAAAAGCCGTAGCTTCGGCAGAAGTCAAAGACAAGGCATCTATTTCTGCTATGTAAATATGACCTGGCTCTGCTAAGAGTGCTATTTCTACCTTGCCATCATTATCCAAATCGCCACAAGCTATATCAAGCCAGTCCTGTTTCCAGAGTTGTGGGCACCATGAAGTGGATAAAACTTCAAAACCTCCCTTCTCTCCATCGTCATCAGTACAAACATGCGCACTACTATATTTGTAGGACTCCTGAATTTTTGGAAGTCGTGCTCGTTTGTTTATTGAGCCGATATTGTAATCTGATTGTCCACTGGCACTTAAGTATATGTCAAGTGAGTCAGCTCTATTCGAGTTTCGCGTGTATTGATTGCAAGTGCTGTAGCCCTGAATATCAGGATTTGATAAATATCCGGCACCAATACCGAAGTACCCACACTTGTAGTCACCATAGCATATAGGCCAACCCCAGTAAGTCCAAAATCCACCGTCGATTACACCAATTCCTGTTGAAGAATAATCTTCGAATCTTACATTTCCATTTTCATTGAAAGTAGAATATACATACCACCCACTCCAGCTTTCTGCAGCTGTTCCCCCCTTAGCTTTCCACCCTCGCTTAGCTGATGCCAGTTTTATCGGATTAACGAGATCGCAGCCCAAGTTGGTAACTCCATCCTCGCCTTCGGAGTCCCAGGCCCAGTAACCCCAAATATCCTGCTTTAACGTTACAACATCGTCTTTGAATCCGTCTCCATCATAGTCGCAAATGCTAAGGCCTGTATAGTAACGACTGAACTCAGAATCTGATGCAGTGAATATATCTTTATATTTAGAGCCCAAATCTTCTGCACTACTAACTACAGCTCCTGTAGCGTATACACCTGCGAGCCATCCTGACTGAAGTTGGAACATCTCAATCTCAAGTGTTCTCATCTTTCGAGGAGATTTCTCTTTGTTTGTGGTGCTCCTATAGATAAGGACTATATTATTTTCACGCCCATCTAAATCACTATCTGATATTCCTGCAACCTCAACTCCGCCTAAGAAACTCACTGTATTGGAGTCTTCTTCCCAAGAATCATAATACTCAACAGAATATTCTTCGTATTCTCCTGAATCTGTTTGCCGATAAATATGGAACACCGACACTCCTAAAACAATTATTTCATCGTCCCCGTCCCCGTCCAAATCCCCGACAAGTAGTGGTTTGTTCCCAATTATAATTTCCCCGTCATCTTTTCTGAAGGCTCTTATGCCACCTAAACTATTTCCTACACCTCCAATTATATTTGAATCAATCGGACTTGCTTCTTCAAGACTTATTACGTCCCACCCTGCTTTGTTGGGGTTTGCAAGGTCTGAAGTGTCATAGTCATTCAATTGCGTATACTGTTCTGTATAATCTCTAATGTTAAAAATTACGAGTTCCTTGTTTTCAGTCAATGCAATAAAATCATCATCAATTCCGTCTCCATCAAGGTCTCCAACTCTTACTTGTACCCATGGGTTTTCCCCATTTCCTAATACATTCGGAAATTCATTTCCAACTTCCGGACCAAAGAAAAGTTTGGCGTCTCCGTCACCGTAACCTGCTACCATTAGATTTCCTGGATTCCCCAGAGCCACAAGTTCTAATCCTTCCGTTGGAATAATATCTGCCGTTCCTCCAAACAGACTTTCTACCATTTTTCCAAGACCGAGAAGCCCTATCATCGTAGGTATAAGTACAATTATCAGAACGACTCCCAGAACTAATCCGGCTGCTGCTTTCCTATTGGGCATACTTGCCCTTATCCTGCGTTATATTAATTCTTTCCCCGCAAGTCTTTTATCATAGTCTTGTAATAACTAAGCTTATGCAGGAAAACCCAGCAGTCGCAATAATCACCAGAATCATCGGCGGAGTCACACTTGTAGCGATTTCCCTCTATCTTTTGTTCAGCAAGTTTTCTACTGCAATCAATATCCCTCAGCAGAATAATATCTTGATTCTTTTCCTCTTATTGCTTATGCTTCTTATCTCCCGAATGACGGTCCTTACCAAAGTTGGCGTTGCCTTTATTTTCCCTATCTTATTTGCGGTTAATTTTGTATACGGTACTTTAGCTGCTCTTCTAATTCTTTGGCTTTCAACAATGTTTTTTATATTTTTGGCGCTTCGTCCGACTCCAATAGACATGTTTATACACAAGGGGGCCGGTCCTGTGGTGACTCAGACAATCTACCTTTCGCTGTGGCTCGTTCTCGTCGGAATCAGCTTTGCGGTTATTCCCTCTCATGAGGTTCTTTCAAACCTTCGTGTTTTCTATCTGAGCTGGCTAGCCGTATATGTCACTTTTATGTACTTTGCATACAGAATCTTCACTGTCGATCCGATTCCCCAGATACTACTCAATGTATTCGCAAGCGCTGGCTTCCAATATCTCTTTATAACTGTTTTCGAGGCATCTTATAGAAGCTATATAATTGCGATGGCGGTCTAAATAATGGATACTGAAGAACTTTTCAAAAAATGTACTGAAGGCAATGGAAAATTTGTCAAAGGAGGCGATGTTGCCAATTATATCAAGGATCCCTTCGTAATTTACTGTAATGAGTTTGCTCCGGAAGATGAGCGAGACAAGCCGAACAGATTCCAGGAACTCCTTTCAGAAGCAGGAATGAAGCATGAAGTCGATTCAATAGAGGCTCAGCATCCTGGTATGAAGACACTCGAGTTCACAAGCGAAAGAGAGGGTTTCCGAATGGCTCTCGATGATTTTTTCACAGGAACGGAAGCAGTCGCAAACAGTCCTCTCATATATCTTCCGGAAAATCTCATGGGTCGCGCCGACCTTCTTGAAAAAAGGAAAGGGGAAAGCATCTTTGGAAACTATCACTATATTGTGAAGGAAATAAAAGTTGCCAAGAACATAAAACGAGACCATATTTTGCAAGCTGCCTACTACAATTTTGTCCTGGGAAAAATACAGGGCTTCACTCCTGAGGAATTTTATCTTGTAAATCGAAATAACGATATTATTCCTCACAAATTTGCCGATTATAAATCTGCACTCGAGCTCTCTATTGCAGATGTTTTGAAAATAAAATCCGGAGACCTTACTCCATCGCCGACATACGGTTCTGTAAAATATAATTGGACCAGCTATACAAATAAACTGGCAAAAGAAGCAGACGATGTCTCTCTGATTCCCGGCATTTCTGGAGCTATGAAGGCAAAATTAAATGCTTCCAAGATTTTCACAGTTTCTGATATTCAAGGAGTAGACATTTCAAATTTGACAGACATTGAAGGTATCGGGGATGTAAAAGCTACACAGTTCAAACTCTGCGCCGAGTCACTAAAATCCGGCAAGCCTCTAGTAAAGAATAAAGATGCTATAGTTCTGCCGGATGCAAAAGCTGAACTTTATTTCGACCTAGAGGGGACGGATGAAATAACCTCCGGGGCCGCGCCCTTCGACTATCTGATGGGAATTCTTGAATCAGAGAATGGCTCTGAAAAATACATATCCTTCTTGGCGGAGACTCCAGACGATGAGGAAAAAATCTTCCGTGAGTTTCTAAAGTATCTGGATTCAAAAGGGGATTATGTCCTATATCACTGGAATACCTATGAAGTCACTGCACTAAAAAAACTTTTTGAAAAGTACCAGGTTGACGGTATAAAGATTCTGGAAAGAATGGTAGATTTATACAGAGTTTCTCACAAATCAGTCGTTTTTCCTCTCTACTCCTACTCTCTGAAAGCTGTCGCAAAATTCCTGAAACCGGACTCCTGGAGGCACGAAGATGTTGACGCTATGCAGTCGATTGTGCTCTACAACGAATTTGTCGATACTGGAGACCGGGAAAAACTCCAGAAAGTAATAGATTATAATGAAGATGACTGCAGGGCAACTCTTCTTGTAAAGCAGTATCTTGCAAATCTAAGATAACAGTAAGCTTTATATATCACCTCAAGTAGAGTAAGGACACTAAATAATACTTGGAGGTATTAGAGATGACACAAATGACTGGACAACCAGTAATAGTTCTATCTGAGAATTCTAAAAGGACTCTTGGAAGGGACGCACAAAGAATGAATATTATGGCAGGCCGTATTGTAGCGGAAGCCGTAAGAACTACTCTTGGTCCAAAAGGAATGGACAAGATGCTTGTCGACTCGCTTGGAGATATTGTTATCACAAATGATGGCGCTACTCTGCTCGGCGAGATGGACATACAACACCCTGCAGCTAAGATGCTTGTTGAAGTATCAAAGGCTCAGGAAGACGAAGTCGGAGACGGAACAACAACTGCTGTGATAATCGCAGGAGAACTTCTCAAGAAATCAGAGGATCTTCTCGACCAGAACATACATCCGACTGTTATTGTACAGGGCTACAGAAAAGCGAATGATATTGCTCAGGAATTTCTGGCTTCAGCGGGAGAAGATGTTTCTCCAGATGATACTGGAATTCTAGAAAAAGTTGCTATGACTGCAATGACTGGAAAGTCAGCAGAGAGAGCAAGAGAAAATCTTGCAAAACTCGCAGTTAAGGCGGTAAAACTTGTTGCAGACGAGTTAAATGGCTCACTTTCTGTCGATCTTGATAATATCAAGATTGAGAAAAAGAGTGGAGGCTCAATTGACGATAGCGAGCTTATAATGGGGCTCCTAATCGACAAAGAGCGAGTCCACCCTGGAATGCCACAGACTGTCAGCGATGCAAAGATAGCTCTTGTTGACGTAGCTATTGAGGTAAAGGAAACTGAAACCGATTCTGAAATCAGAATCACTGATCCAAACCAGCTTCAAGCCTTCCTTTCACAGGAAGAGGGAATGCTCCGAGATATGACTGACAAAGTCAAAGCATCCGGTGCAAAGGTACTCTTCTGCCAGAAGGGAATTGACGATATGGCACAGCACTTCCTTGCAAAAGAGGGAATATTTGCTGTAAGGCGTGTCAAAAAGTCCGATATGGAAAAACTATCTCGTGCAACAGGCGCAAGTATAATTTCAAATCTTGACGACCTGGACATGGAAAGCCTTGGAAATGCCGGAAGCGTCGAGGAACGCAAGATTTCCGGAGACTCAATGGTCTTCGTAACTGACTGCAAGTCTCCAAAGGCTGTTTCTCTCCTTGTAAGGGGCGGAACTGACCATGTGGTTGACGAAGTCAAGCGAGCACTGGATGATGCAATCGGTGGCGTTTCAGCAACACTTGAGACTGGAAAGGTAGTCGCAGGCGGAGGCGCAATTGAGATAGAAATTTCCAAGATTGTCCGAAAGGCTGCTGAGAAAGTCAGCGGAAGAGAACAGCTGGCAATAAATGCCTTTGCTGATGCTCTGGAAATTGTTCCAAGAACACTGGCAGAGAATGCCGGTCTGGACCCGATTGACAAAATGACCGAGCTAAGGTCCGCACACGACAAGAAGGACCATCAGTCATACGGTCTTGACGTGTTCCTCGGAAAGGTCATCGACATGCAGAAGGAAGGTGTTCTTGAGCCTCTTAAGATTAAGACACAGGCAATTAAGAGCGCATCAGAAGCAGCGGAAATGATAATCCGCATCGATGATGTAATCTCTGCCAAGGAGCTTGGCAAGGGAGGAGCCCCAGCAATGCCCCCAGAAATGGGTGGAATGCCGGGCATGATGTAATATCCTGAAATCTGGGGCCTTCGGGCCCCTTTCTTATTTTTCCCACTCTTTAAAAGCAACATTTATATAGACTCTCCCTTTAAACCGAGTAGCCATGGCGGAAGAGTCTGAATCATACGAAGTTGTTGCGTCAAGCCCTTATGACGAGCTCGAACGAAAGGAAGAGAAGCTCGAGCACGATATAAATGAAATTAAATCCGCTCTGCGCGGTACTGTCGGGCTCACAAAAATTGAATCACACGCAGACGAATTCATAAAAAAAATGATGGGGCTCTTGGAGTCAACTCAGCAAATGCAGATGCAGGTCTCAAAATCCAATCAGCAAGTCGCAGAAAAGATACAGAGTGCTCTTGACTTGATGAATGAGACTAACCGCGGGCTTTCCCAGAAGCTTTCCAAAATACTTACAATATTCGCCGAAGCAACAGAGGCAATGGAAACTGAAGAAGAAGGAAGTATGAAAGAAGTTTCATCAGCAATAGGTGAAATGAAATCTGCAATGACTGATTTCAAGGAGCAAAACAAGAAACTATCTAAGACTCTCGATTCCTTGGAAAGATATTTAAGGCGACAGAGCGTAGCGCCACAAAGAGCAGCAATGACTCCTGCGCCTGTTCAGAGACAGCAGCAGCCAAGAAGGCAGCTACCGCCGCCTCCACTACCTCCACAATAATATGACTACCCGAAAATCCCGTAAAATCGTAATCCAGATAACAATAATTCTGGCTTTTATATTCTCTCTAGTAATTGCTTATATTGCGAGAGGAACCGGTATGTCTTCAATGCTTCTAATTTTCATGGCAGGTCTTCAGGTCATTGTCCTGCTTTCAATATTGTATGTCCTTGAAACTGTAATCGAGATTATTGAGGCAAAATGAGATTTCCAAAATTCTTTTCAAGCAAAAAAGGAATAACTCCTATAATTTCGGTTATTCTACTTCTTATGATGACTATAGCGATAGCCGGTCTAGCGTATACTTTCCTTCAGAGAATGCAGGGTACAATCCAGACTTCAAGCGAGAACACAAGCCTGGAGCTGCTCGGCGGTCTTAACGTACAGCTGAAAGTTGAGGGTTTTGTAGCAAACTGTTCGGCAAGTACCGATAAAGTAAACATCACAATTTATATAAGAAATGCAGGGACAGAGCAGGCTGAGAAGCTTCAGCTCTTCGTGGATGATGCCCTGCAGTCAGGTATGGCTAATGACACACTCGCCGCCGGAACTGTAACTTCCTACAGCGGAGGCGTCCTGGATGATGTTTCCTGTTCTGAGTGGGTAAACAAGACGAAAGAGGTAAGAATCTCTTCAAGAGAAACATCTGCCGAGAAGCTCATCAAGTTCACATGCACCTATTCGAGCTACCTTTGCTAGGCATCCTTTCATATTATGGTTTCTCATCACTACTCTAGAAAAGCCCAATCCCCTGTTATATCTTCAGTCGTGATGATCCTTGTTGTAACAGCTCTTGTTATACTGACTTTTACTTGGGGGAATGAGATGCTGGAAACTCAGCAAGTCTCCGTTACGGTTACTTATTCTCAGGCAAAACTTCTCGATATAAAGAACGCAATTCTTGAAGTCGCACAGGAGCAGATAAACTCTACCCGTATAGTGCGAATGAACTTGAGGATGGGAAGTTTATCCGTTCTGAACGGAAGCCATTGCTCCGGTACGAATGTGAACAAGAATGCAATTCTATACAATCTCACGCACAACCGGAAGCTCATCGATTCATTAGATTGGGTGTCTATAGATCCTATAGAGCCGAATTTCCGATGCTCAGCAAATCAGACTAATGGAAGCTCTGGTGTTCTGGTAGCCCGGCCTTTCAAAGCTGGGAACAGTTATGCTAATTCTTTTATGATATGGTTCAGGCAGATAAACGACACCACCTCGTCAACGTCCTATCTGATTAATATTTCAATTGGTGAGGTTTCCAGAATTTCAGGAACTTCAACAACAATTATCGCAAGAAACATAGGCAGAGTTAACAGTAGCGGTACAATACATACAAATGTCCTCGTTGACCTAAGATGAGGTATCAAAATAGATAAATAAGCGCTTTCTTTAGTCGTAATATGGGCTTCTATAACCGTAAGGGCAGCACGGCCATATTCGAGCAGGTATGCTTCGCGGTTATGGGCGTTTTCATCTTTGTAATGTTTCTCACAGTTTTCGGCGGAATAAAAGATGAGATGTCTGATTTCCAGGCAGGTCATCAGTTCAGGAACGTTGCCTCCTACGTTCACCTGGCCATATCAAACTCATACATCTACGGAAGGTATGTTGATAACTACTCACTTAATATAGAACTTCCTCCCTATCTTGCGGGCCGTCGCTACTTGATCATTACAAACAATACATCAATACTCGTTCGTGATGAATTCTACGACATAAATCGGACTCTTCCAATACTAAAATTTAACATTTCAATCAATGGAAGCTTCAGTTCTACAGCTGGTGGGCAGCATCGTATAGCTTATAATTCAACGTCTGGTATAATGGTATTAGAGGATATATAATGAAGAACCTTACAAAGTTCCTAAAACACGCAAAGAAGACATATCATTCCAGCCCGGCTCCTGTGCAGATGCCTCCTGATGTTTCCCAAAAGAGGGCTGCTCCAAATCTTATGGACATACTTCAACCTGCCATTGATGCCAGGAACAAGCAGGCAATAAGTGAGGAAAGTTTTGACAGGATTTCATCTGAACTTTCAAAAGAGAATGGAGAAGGAGTCTCAGAGAGCGAGCTGAAATCTCTTGTATCTGAGCTTCTGAAACTTGCTCTTGAAAAGCAGGTAAAGAAAGAATCTGTAGCCCTTCCTGCAGATGAGCCAAAGATGACACTCCGCGCACAATCTGACTTGGCACTTTCACTTCCATCAACTTCTAGTGGTCGGAGAAAACCTAGTACACAAAAACATGAGCCTGAAAGGAGAGAATCCCTTCTCGGAGTCAATATAACCTATCCTCTGATATATCGGGGAGGGAAAATTCATGTCTACGCAAATATACGCTATCATCCTGGGTCTCAAGGTCTTCTTTACAAGGTTATAGAGCCTATTCTTACTCCCCAGGAAAATGAGATGCTCAAAAGAATAGAGAGTACTCTTGTCGAGGAACTGGAGGTTGACTTTGCCGCACTAAAGACTCTCAAGGCGGAGGAGTACCTCTCACAAAAACTGGATTCTGTTATAAGCTACTATAATTTCAGAATGAGTGAAAGAACTAGGCACTTCATAGAATATTACATCCAGCGAAATTTCATAGGCTTTGGTAAGATTGATTCTTTGCTAAATGATCCTAATATAGAGGACATAAGTTGCGATGGTGTTGGCGTTCCAATTTATGTGTACCACCGTGACCAGCGATTCGGATCCGTGAGGACAAACGTCAAGTTCGACACAGAGGAGGAGTTGGATTCCTTCGTTATGCGCTTGTCCCAGAAATGCGGGCGTTCCATCAGCATAGCAGACCCCCTACTTGACGGAGCTCTCCCTGACGGTTCACGTGTACAGGCAACTTTTGGCTCTGGAATATCAATGAAAGGTTCAAACTTTACAATAAGGAAATTCACAGCCGATCCAATGACCTGTATAGATCTTCTTAATTATGGTACTGTGAACTCAGAAATCCTTGCATATCTCTGGCTTGCTATAGAGCACGGCAAGTCTATACTGATTGCTGGACCTACTGCGTCCGGAAAAACTACAATGCTGAATGCCCTGTCTCTTTTCATCCGTCCTGAGTTGAAAGTAATCACTATTGAAGATACCCCTGAGCTTCGCCTTCCACATGAGAATTGGGTGTCGCAGGTTTCAAGAACAGGCTTCGGTCCTGAAGGAGTAAGTGGAAAGAAACTTGGCGAGATAGATCTCTTTGACTTGCTAAAAGCTTCTCTGCGTCAGAGACCTGATATGATAATCGTCGGTGAAGTGAGAGGCCGTGAAGCTTACGTTCTCTTCCAGCAGATGGCAACAGGACATCCTGGTCTGAGCACTATCCACGCTGAATCTATGATGGCAGTAGTTAATCGGCTTAGAACCCCTCCTATAAACCTGCCCCCGAGTCTGCTTCAGCACCTTGACTTACTTCTGGTTCTTACAAGGCAGAGAATAAAGGGTAAGTACATCCGCAGGTCAAAGGAGCTAGTTGAGATAACAGGATATGACATAGAAAAAGATGTTCCAAAAACAAACACGGCCTTTACCTGGTCTGCCTCAAACGATAAATATTCCTATTCTGGCAAGAGCTCAATACTAAAGCTCATCATGGAGATTACAGGAGGAACTCCTGATTCAATTTACGAGGAGGTTAAGAACAGAATGAAGGTGCTGGACTGGATGAAGTCAAAGAATATCAGGGACTACCGGAACGTTGGAAGAGTCATACATGAGTACTACCAGAATCCTAGCAATCTTCTCAATCATATAAAGTGATATGGCAGAGAAACAATCATCCTACGAAAAGTATGTAGAAGTTGCCAGCCGGCTTTTTCGTGACTTTGTTGAGACAAAGATAGACAAATTCCGATGGGTACATCCTTTCCTCAGGCAGGCGAATATGGGTATAATGCTCCGCGAGTATATTTGCATATGTTTTCTGAATGCTCTGATAACTCCTGCTATAGCCCTTCCAATAACTTATCTTTACATAATTCTTCTTGGGAAGCCTTTCCTTCTTGCTCTTGTACTTTCTCTTGCAGTTACGGCAGTTCTGACAGCCGGAATTTTTGTCGGGTCTCTCTATTATCCTCAGATGATTGCTGCAGAGAGAAAGAAAGATATAGAAAATAACCTTCCTTTCGCGACTTTGTATATGAATACAATAGCCGGAACTGGAGCTCCTCCCTTTGCCATGTTCAAACTTCTTGCTGATTTCAAGGAATACGGAGAAGTTTCCAAGGAGGCACAGAAAATAGTGGAAGACGTTGAAGTAATGGGGCGTGACATAGATGATGCTCTTCACAAGGCAGCAGAGCAGACGCCTTCTGATCAGTTCAAAGAAATGCTTTTGGGAATTTCAACTACAATAGTCGGCGGAGGTAATCTAAGGGTTCTTCTCTCAGGAAAGTCCAAAATTCTCATGAATGCATACAGAAGGAAGATAGAGAAATACACAAATGAACTCTCGATTTACATAGAACTTTACATCACTCTTGTCATCGTCGGCTCAATATTTTCGACAGTCATGCTCACCATAATGGGTTCAATCTCTGGTTTCGAAAGCTTTAGGTTCCTCCAGCAGGCGCTTGTCTTCATCTTCCTGCCTGTTGCCGGAATTGTTATGATAGGTCTACTAAAAATCGCTTCCCCACTCTAATGGATATAAAAAATCTTTCAGTAAAAACACAGCACATTGTGCTCGCTATAAGTGGAGCCTTGGCAATAATTCTTATGATAATCCCCTTTGCTATCGGTAGAACTGATTTACTTCCTCCAGCTTTCAGCGTGGCGATTCTATTTGTATTCCTCCCTTACTCTTATTTCTCTTACACATCACGAAAGGAAATCGAGGAAATCGAGGACAAGCTTCCGGCATTTCTCAGAGATATAGCAGAATCAAGAAAGTCAGGGCTGACGCTTCCTCAAGCTGTTTCAAAAAGCTCAAAAACTGATTATGGAGTCCTTAGCAAATATGTCAAGAAAATGGCTGTTCAGTTATCTTGGGGCGTCCCTTTTACTGAAGCTCTAAGAAGATTTTCCACAAAGTCTCGAAGTCGTTTCGTACAGAGGGCTATTGCAATTATAATAGAAACTCAGATGAGTGGCGGAGCTCTTTCCGAGACGCTTGACGCGGTCGCGAATGACGCCCGCATAATTAAGGAAGCCGAAGCCGAGAGGAAGACAAAGCTTCAACAGCAGACAGTAATAATGTATGCAATATTCTTTCTCTTTCTGATGATAGTTATTTCGCTTCAGAGGCTTCTCGTTCCTCTTGTATTCTCGGGCGGATTTGCAGTTGCCTCAATTGACCCTGAGGGAGTTCTTTCCTTCTATCAGGGAATTTTCTTTTCTATGATAGTTATACAGGCTATATTTACCGGGTTGATAGCCGGTCAGATAGCTGATGACTCGGTAAAGCTCGGACTCAAGCACAGCGCAATATTCCTTGTAACGGGGGTCATGGCATCATGGATATTCCTCTTCTAAAGCAAGATAAAGCTCAGGGAAATCTAGGAGTTATTATAGCGGTAGTTCTCCTCATAATAATGGTTATGTCAGCGACTATGTCAATTCTTGATATGGCTCCGTCTGTGAAAGAGGCCTCTGACCGCTTTGTCCTTCAGTCAAGGACTCTCGATATAAGCAATCTCCTCTTGAATGATCCTGGACTCCCTGCTGACTGGACTTCGGACAATCTCCCGGACAGAATCGGGCTTGCGGAATACAACAACTTTAGCAATTCAACTCTTCGAAATAAACTGGACTGGAAAAAAGTCCTCTACATAAACGATACTATAGCTAATAACTACACAAAAGTGAGCCAGAACTTAAGTCTCGAAAATAGTACACGATTCTGGCTCAAAATAGAGTCATCTGGTCGTGTTTATCTTAATATGACCGAAGGATATCCTTCAAGGCTTTCAGACGTTGTGGTTCTTACAAGAATTATGGTCATAAACAAGACAATAGTTAACGTGACTTTGATGGTATGGTAGAATGATAAAAAACAGAAAAGCGTGGATAAAATTAGTAGGTCTAGTCTTAGCCTCAGTTTTGATATTTGCCTCTATAATGTATCTGCAGTCTCTTCAGCTTACGGAAAGCAGCCAGCCAGGGGACTGGGGAAATGTTATTCTTAATACCTATGCAAAAGATTCTCTTAACTCTCTTTGGAGAAGTGACTTGAACAATGACAGTTCAAAAGATCTTGCTAAGTTTGTTATAGACCAAGTTTGGACTAGTGCTGACGGCCCCTTTAATCTTGAAGGTGAGCTGACTAAAATGCTTCCTGACCACATAGGTTTCACATTTTACTTATATGATAATGGAACAATATCACGTAAGGGTGGTTCTCTAGTTGGTTTACAACCCTCCACAAAAGAAATAGTCTCTGTCGATAGAACAATCTCAGGTGCAAATGTTAACAGCACCTGCACTGTTGTTCCCTGCTCGATATATCTGGCACTATGGTTTATACAATGAACAAAAATAGAAAGGCTCTCATCGGAGTTGCTGCGATAGCTGGAGCAGTTATTGTCATCGTTGTTGCAACGAGTGTTTTCATAGAAGCAGAGCAAGCAGAGGAAATTACTACACAACAGGCTCAGTCTATTGTTTCCCAGAATCCGGGAGAGGTTTTTGAAGTTATTCGCGAGGTTATGGATGAATGTGTCAGCGAAGCTCTATTTTTCGCAAACTTTGAGGATATCGGGGACCCACGTGTATATGAGGATTTTCTTAACGCTATATGTTCTGAGTCATTACTTGAGTTAGAGTACTTCATAACTTCAAAAGGTTTTTCGCAAAATATCACTTTTGTGGTGGACACAGCTCTTCAGGAAGTTATGTCTATAAATGTTTCAGCTCAGTTGTCCTCAGCCGCAGGAAGGATAAGCCAGGATTTTGTATCTTCTGATGCTGTTTATGTTTGCGTTCCTCAAACAGAGGCGGTAGATCTTGAATGCATAACTGACAGCGCAAATCTTAAGGATTTTAACAAATCTCCGCTGAATCCAACCACTGACTGCGAGCTCCACTTCACTATACTTGATGAATCTCTGAACTACCTACAAATGCCAGTTATGATAGGTTTTGGGGATACCCTTCCTCCTATAGGCGGTGTTCCTGGTACTCCTTATACTGTTAGATTTATTACAGCTGAAGATCCTCTTGCAACGGTTAAAGTAGAGGATTATAGGTTGAGTTTATGTAGATTGGATGTAAATTTCTCAAGTACTGGAGAAATCTTAGACCTAACTCTAGATACATCAACTTGTCTAGTAAGAGAGATTGTAGTGTCACCCCTCGGTCCTGTTTGTGAGGATTGTGCCCAGTGCGAGTCAGTAAATCCTCACTATTATAGGTTCTTATCTCTCAACCTGGCTATTGAACACCCTGAAGATTTTAGTGTAAGCCACTGCCGTATAGAAAATCTTACTGACTGCTTCCCAATGTTTGGTATTGGAAAATAATATCAAAATAGGGCATCTGCTCAAGCGCGCGTTTTTTTGAGCAGTGCAGAGCTTCCCCAAGCTCAGCGGCCTTGGAATCTCTTTTTGCCCGCTGAAACTTTGTTCTTCCCATAAGAGCAATTATCTGCGGAAAGACATAATCTACACTTTTTCCATTCTTCTCTTTTTTCGCTCGGGCAGTTCCTATTGACATTAGCTCGGAGGCGTAGCTAAGCAGAGCCCACTGCTGCCCTCTTCTTATTCTTCTTAAAAAAATGTCTGCCCGTGAGACTTTGTCATAGGCCTCTGCAATCTCCGAAGCATCTCCGTACTCACGCGCTATATTCTCTTCTATCCACAGCATTATTTCTTCAGGCGCCACATCGCAGGCAAACATAGACTTCCGTATAAAATCTGCATCCTTAGTTTTGAATATAGCTTTTAGAGCGTCAGAAATGGCAATTCTCTTGCCATGTTCTCCTAAATGTTCCAAATTTTCCTTTGTTATTCTCTGTCTTCCGGTCGAAACTGCCTGGAGCTCATTTATTGCAATTCGCATGTCGCCTTCTGAGCGCCACGCTATCTGCATAATTACGCTGTCGGCTGCTTCTATTCCTTCTGAAGAAAGTATATCCTTAAGCCTCTTTGCCACATCTGCCTCACTCAGCTTTGCCATTTTAACAACTTTGCACTTCTTCTTCAGCTCTTTTACTGCCCTCACATCAGGATTATTTGCAGTTAGAACAATCGGGAATGCGCTGTTTTGAACTATCTTCAGTATCGCAGGCACTCCTCCTCTATCAGAGTTTCCGTGGATTCCGTCTGCTTCGTCAACGAGTATTATTTTCCCATCCCCTGTCAGACTCATCTGACGGGAAGCACCTCCTATAATTTCTTCTATATCTGCCTTCTTCCTTACGTCTGATGCATTTGTTTCCAGAAGCTCATTTCCAGTTTCATTTGCCAGGGCTGAAACAAGAACGTTTTTCCCGCAACCACTTGGTCCAATAAGAAGAATCCCTGAGCCTGGCTTGTAATTTTTAACAAAAGTTCTCAGAGTCTCAGCGGCCTTTTCCTGGCCAACAAGTTCCTCAATTTTCGTCGGGCTGTATTTCTCAACCCATAGGTCATTTCCCATCTTTTCCAGTCTTGTAAAGCTGAGCCAAGAAGGCATTTATCTGTATTATATCGTTCGAGCCTTCGGTTATCCTGAAGTCGTATTCGCCGAGCCTGTCAAGAAGCCCTGCCAAGGCGTTTTCTGGTATTTCATCCATTCTAAGAAGAGCCCGATGCATTTGCCTTATCACATCTCCTCCTGAAACTCCCTTTTCAATCATCATAGCGGTAATCTTTTTCCGTGCTTCTTTGAAGCCGCCATTCATAGCAAGCTTGAGACAGTCCTCAATTTCCCCCGGCTTAGTTCTTGCCGAAACAGTGTAAACAGATTCCTCGCTTATACTCTCTCCGCTGGATGCAACAGACTGCATAAGGTTTATCGCGGTTCTAAGGTCGCCGTTTGATATTTCAAGAAGAGCTTCCATTCCTTTAGCATCTACAGAAAGTTTCTCCTCATCTGCTATGAATTTAAGTCTTTTTTCAAGTTCTCCACTTTCAACTGGTCCGAATCTGAAAATTGCGCATCGTGACTGTATTGGGTCTATAATTTTTGAACTGTAGTTGCAAGATAGTATGAAGCGGCAGGTGTGTGTATAATTTTCCATAGTACGTCTTAGTGCCTGCTGAGCTTCCTTGGTCAGAGCGTCGCTTTCATCCAAGTAAATTATCTTGTAAGGAACATCTCCAAGTGCCTTTGTCCGTGCAAAGTCCTTTACTTTGTTTCTTACTACATCAATCCCTCGTTCGTCAGAGGCATTTAGCTCAAGAAAATTGCCCTGCCAGTTATCTCCGAATGTTTCTTTCGCAAGAGCAAGGGCGCAGGTAGTTTTTCCTGTTCCTGCAGGTCCGGAGAAGAGGAGGTGCTGAAGAGTTTTTTCTTTTGCGAAGGCACTCAGTCTTTCCACTATATGCTTCTGTCCAACGACTTCCGACAGTACAGCGGGTCTGTACTTCTCTGTCCAAATAGCTGTGTTAAATTCCATCTCCCAAAACTGTTTTGTTCTGAGTATTATATAAAACTTCTTTGCCTCTTATTTTTTATAGAAGCTTCACTAAAGATAGTATATGAATTATCCTCTTCATATGGCAATAATCCCGGACGGCTGCCGCCGATGGTCTTCTGAAAAGGGCTCACTTCTCTGGGACGGTCACCTTAAAGGAATTGAAGTTATGGAAACCGTTTCCAAATGGCTTCTTTCAGAAACTCCTGTGAAACATCTTACTGCGTACGGACTTTCTGCGTCAAATTTGAAGCGTCCCTCTGTTCAGCTGAAGGCTCTTGAAAAATTGTACGTAAAATACTTCACTAAACTCTCAAAGGATGAGGATATTCACGAAAATCAAGTAAGAGTCGGAATTATAGGTTCCCGTGACCTTGTGCCGGAAAAAGTTCTTAAGGCTACTGATATCGCTGTTGAAGCAACAGCTGATTACGACAGCAAGTTTTTCAGGGTTGCCCTAGCTTATTCCGGTCGTCAGGAAATAGTAGACGCTGCTAAGAAATCGGAGGGAAATCTTTCTGTTGAAAGCATATCACGAAATCTTTATTCAGATTATCCTGATGTCGACCTGATATTCAGAACTTCTGAGTGCCGTCTGAGTGACTTTATGCTATGGGGCTCAAGTTACTCTGAACTTTACTTTTTGGATAAGTACTGGCCTGATGTTACTATTGATGACATCAAAACCGCACTTGAGGACTACGATTCTCGTCAGCGAAGGCACGGAAAATAACTATTTCAGAAGACCTCTAATAAAGGGAACTTGAGTTATAAGTCCCGGATTTTTTAAGAAGCCTTTCAAAAGAAGCGTCGGTTTGTCCATATCCCCATATTCTTGCATAAGTTTCACCATACTCTCCTTTCCGAGAGTGTCCCAGAACTTATTCAGCTCTTCATCTGTCATACTAGACAGAACTTTATTAATCGCTACAGCCTTTTTCAGGTCCGGATAAATTTCCGTAGTAAATCGTTTTTCATATATGTTCAAGTCTTTCGCTTCTATTGCATCTGCTAGTATCTCTGCGGATTTCATACCCATGTAAATTCCTCCGCCTGTTGTTGCCTTTACCTGTCCTGCTGCGTCTCCAACCAAGGCAATATTTCCCTTCCACATCGGTTTTCTGACTCTCATCGGTATAAATCCTGCAAGACACTCCCTCTGTTCGACTTTTCCGAATCTCTCTTCTATAAATCTGTCAAGATATTCCTTTGGCTTTTCTGTCGTTCCAAGTCCTACACGAAGATTTTTGTCCGTCGGTATTATCCAGGCAAAGAATCCAGGAGCTACACTCTGTCCAAGATGAAGCTCTACAAAGTCCTTGTCGTAGCTGTCGTTGTCTATCTCAACCTGGACTCCGATGACGTGTTTTTCTAGTGGCGGAAATCCTGCCAGCCTCGCAACCGTTGAATGGGCTCCATCTGCCCCGACTATATACTCAGAATCAAAGTCCACGGAGTTTACGTGTTCTCCTGTTCTGACATCAAGACCCTTCGCTAAATGTCTGTCATATTCTCCGCGGTCAACAATATCTGCCTGTTTCTCACCCTTTGAGACTTCAACAATTTTTTTGCTTGGAGAGTAGAGCTTAGCTCCTTTTACTTGATTGAGTATTATTTTTTTTGGCATCTCAAGAAGTTCTGAAAAATTGTTGCTAAAAACTCCTGAGCACTGAACTGGTCTTCCTAGATCAGGACTACTCTCATACACTGTCGAATCTATCCCCTTCTCTTTGAGCTTTCTCGAAAGGTGCAGACCAGCTGGTCCGCCTCCGACTATTGTAACTTGAGAATCCATAAGTTTAAATTGCTCCTGAGGATATAATAATTTATGGTTGAACAGGAATATCTTGAGGAGTTAAAGCGTGCAGTTCTTGAGCTAGAAGGACATGCTAATATGTTCTCATTTGAAGATCTTGAAAATTATGCAAAAGGACACGGAATTCCGGAAAAAGAAGTAGATGGCTTGATTCATGAGCTTATTGCTGAAGAATATATTCACAAAATACGGGGAACAGAACTTTATGCAAGAACTGTTCACAAGGATTACAGTCAGGCGGCAGAGAAGCAGCCTCTTTAGGCCGTCGCGCCTTCCATGGCATTTTCACACTCAGCCGGGCGTTCATCAGGAATTTTTGCTATGACTTCAGCAAGAAGTTTTTTGATTTTCCCGACATTCTGCTCCATAACTGAGATTACTTCTTCATGACTTACAATGTGCCCTTCTTTCCAGCAGTCGTAATCAGTTACCATTGAAACAGGCGCATAGCAAATTGATGCTTCTTTTGCAAGAACAGATTCCGGAACAAGAGTCATTCCTATTAGGTCTGCATTCCAGCTCTTGAAAAGTTCTGACTCTGCACGCGTCGAAAATCTTGGTCCTTCTATGCAGACGTAGGTAGCCTTTTCATGGTGTGTAAGCTCAAGTTTTCGTGCTCCATTTATCAAGATTTCTCGCAGGGACTGGCACATCGGCTCAGCCATTGAAACATGGGCAACTTTTCCTTCATCGAAAAATGTGGAATCACGTCCTAAAGTTCTGTCTATAAACTGATCTGTAAAAGCAAGGTCTCCAGGCTTATATTCCTCTTTCAAAGAGCCGACTGCCTGCGCTGCTATTATTCTTCGTACTCCAAGCTGCCTGAATCCATCTATATTTGCACGATAGTTTACCTGATGGGGTGCAAGAGCGTGGTCCTTTCCGTGCCTCGGAAGAAATGCCACCTGCTTTCCATGGTATTCCCCAACAAGATAGCTGTCAGCCGGACTTCCGTACTTGCTTTCCAGTGTAATTTCTTCGGAATTTTTCAAAAACTCTGCGTCGTAGACTCCAGAGCCGCCTATAATCCCTATCTCAACCTGCTTTTCCATTGTTTTTCTATGCCTAATAAAAGTTATAAGCTTATCTTACAACTTTCCTGTATGGATTTAAAGGACAAAATACGGAATATACAAGACTTTCCTAAAGAGGGAATAGTTTTCCGTGACATCACGACCTTAATACAGGATCCTGAAGCGTTTCAATATGTTATTGATAATTTCAAGAATGAATTTTCAGGCTCTGAAATCGATGTAATAGTTGGTGTTGAATCCCGAGGCTTTATTTTCGGAGCCGCTCTTGCCTATGCAATGAAAATTCCCTTTGCAATAGTCAGAAAACCCGGAAAACTTCCCAGTACCATCGTCTACGAAGAATATGAGCTCGAGTACGGAACAGACAGGCTGGAAGTTCACGATGATGCAGTCAAGGAAGGGGACAAGGTCTTAATTGTCGATGACCTGCTTGCAAGCGGAGGAACTTCACGTGCAACTGCCAACTTAATAGAAAAAATAGGAGGAGAAATCGCAGCCTTCGCCTTTGTCATTGAGCTGTCCTTCCTTAAGGGGCGAGAAAAACTTAAAGATTATAAGTTATACTCACTTGTTGATTACAAATCAAGCTAATGAGCAAAATAGCAGATGAAAAACTGGCGGCTCAGGGCCGAAAGAAAATAGAATGGGCAGAATCCAGAATGCCTGTTCTTATGAGCCTGCGCGAGAAGTATGAAAAGAGCAAGCCTCTGAAAGGTCAGAGAATAGCCGGCTGTCTCCACGTTACAAAGGAAACTGCAGTTCTTATTGAAACTTTGAAAGCGGTAGGAGCGGAAGTATCTTGGAGTGGCTGCAATCCTCTTTCGACGCAGGACGATGTCGCCGCAGCTCTCGCGGAAGAAGGTACTGATATCTATGCCTGGCATGGTCTTTCAAATGAAGAATTTTACTGGTGTATAGAGCAGACTTTGAATTTCAAGCCGACACTTACTCTTGATGACGGAGCTGACCTAATCTTTACAATACATAAAAAGCATCCTGAACTCGCCAAGGAAATAATTGGGGGAACTGAGGAAACGACAACTGGTGTTCACAGGCTTCGCGCAATGGGAGAAGAAGGGAAGCTTCTCTATCCTGTAATAGCTGTCAATGATGCAGAGACAAAATGGGATTTTGACAACGTTTACGGAACTGGTCAGAGCACTCTCGATGGA
>DAFN01000001.1:43714-44466 GCA_002495465.1 archaeon UBA55
ATAATGCGGTCTACGTCTGTTCTTTTCGCCGGAAAAACAGTTGTTATTGCCGGATATGGGCACTGCGGTCGCGGACTTGCTCTCAGAGCAAGCGGTCTAGGAGCGAATGTAATTGCAACCGAGGTTAATCCAATAGCAGCTCTAAAGGCAAGTCTGGAAGGTCACCGTGTTATGAAGATGGATGAGGCAGCAAAGCTCGGAGACATATTCATAACGGCGACAGGAATGAAAGACGTTATTATAGGGAGACACTTCGAGAGCATGAAGGACGGGGCAATAGTCTGCAACACTGGGCATTATGATCTTGAAATAAATCTTAATGATTTAGAATCCTTGGCAAAAACAAAACGTGAAGTGAGAACTAACAATGAAGAGTATGTTCTAAAAAACGGCAAGAGAATATATCTTCTTGCCAAAGGCCGTCTAGTTAATCTTACTGCGGCAGAAGGACATCCATCAGAAGTTATGGATATGAGTTTTGCAAACCAGTTTATGTCAATGCTAAGCCTTGTAGAAAACAAAGGAAGTCTTGAAAACAATGTTCACGACATAGATGGTGATCAGGATCGTGATATAGCGGCTCTCAAGCTCAAAACCATGGGCTTTTCTCTGGACAAGCTCACAGCAGAGCAGGTAAAGTATCTGACTGATTATGCTGCAGGCACCTAGCACCAAGCCTTTATATACTTTAAATACTACTTAAAGAGCCCCTGGGAGGGATTATTATGCCAAAAACTTCAAAAACAAAAACT
>DAFN01000001.1:44510-61930 GCA_002495465.1 archaeon UBA55
AAAACTTCAAAAACATCAAAAAAGTCAAAAACCAAATCAAACCTACCACTTAAACCAAAGATAAAGATTGAAAATGTTGTCGCAAGCGCTTCCGTTGATGCAGAAATGGATCTCGACAAAATTGCTGCGACTCTAGATAACGCTGAATACGAGCCTGAGCAATTTCCAGGTCTCGTTCTGAGACTTGAAAAGGATGTTTCCAAAGGAATCCCAAAGGCTGCTATTCTCGTTTTCTCTTCGGGCAAGATGGTTTGCACTGGCTCGAAAGAGATAAGATTAGTGAAGGTCGCACTTACAGAAACTCTTAAGCAAATTCGCAAATGCGGTATAAAGGTAAAGGGAGAAGCAAAAATAAAAATACAGAACATTGTCGCATCCTCTGACCTCAAGTCTGAGCTTAATCTGGACAAGATTGCCTTTACACTAGAGAACACAGAGTTCGAACCGGAACAGTTCCCTGGTCTGGTTTTCAGAGTGGCTGAGCCGAAAGTAGTTTTCCTGCTTTTCAGGTCAGGTAAAATTGTGTGTACAGGCGCAAAGAAAATTGTCGACGTCAGAAGGGGCGTTGAAGTGTTGGTCAAGGAGCTAAAAAAAGCCAAAGTTCTTTAACTAGACTTTCCTAATACCAATTCTGTGAGTGGGAGATATGCAGGATTCTATTGACAAATTTGAGCAGTTTTTCAAGACGAAGAAATACTACGGAAGGCTTCTCGAAATAGCTAAGGAATACCCAGACAAGAGGTCTGTTTTAGTAGACTTTGCTGATATTGATAAGTCCTTCCCTGATCTTGCTGATGACCTTCTTTTCAATCCTGAAGAGGCGCTTCGCCAGGCTCATGATGCAATATCTGAGATAGATCTTCCGATTGATGTTGAAAATCTATCTATTAACATTCGTTTACACAATCTTCCAAAAGCAAACACAGTTGTTCTCAGGGATATCCGTTCTGACCACCTTGACAGATTAATTTCTATTGAAGGTATAGTAAAAAACGCGGCAGAAGTCAGACCAAAGGCTTTGAAAGTAACATTCGAGTGTCCTGAATGTAAGACGAATATGGTTTTGCCTCAGTTTACTAAAAACATGATTTCTCCGAGCCAGTGTGATAATTTTGAGTGCGCACGTCGTGGAAGATTCAAGATTATCAATGAAACTCTAATTGACTCACAGATACTTAAGGTGCAGGAACCCCCTGAGTCTATTTTCGGCGGCGAGCAGCCCTCTGAACTCTATGTTCACCTAGCTGATGATTTGGTTTCCCCCTCTGAAAGAAAAAAAGTGATGCCAGGAAACAGGGTTCAGCTTGTTGGCTCTCTAAAGAAAGTTCCAATTCCCTCAAGGAGCGGAGCTCAGACTGTTAACTACGATTTCTATCTGGAGGTTAATCATGTTGATCCGACTGAGCAGGAATTCCAGGAAATAGAACTGTCGGATGAAGATGTTGAAGCTATAGAGAAATTCTCAAAAGACCCGAAAGTCTATGAAAAGCTTATTGCATCAATAGCGCCGTCCATCAAAGGATATGAACCGATCAAGGAGGCAATCCTTCTCCAGCTGGTGGGAGGTGTCCGAAAACAGCATCCTGACGGAACTATTGTCAGGGGAAATATCCACATTTTCATAGTTGGAGATCCTGCTGTTGGAAAATCCCAGATACTTCGTTATGTCTCCGGACTGGCTCCAAAAGGTCGCTTCGTTTCAGGAAAAAAAGCATCCGGTGTAGGTCTCACTGCGGCAGTTGTTCGTGATGAGTTCTCGGGCGGATGGACTCTTGAAGCCGGGGCTCTCATCCTTGCAAACAATGGAGTAGTATCTGTTGATGAGTTTGACAAGATGAGCGATGACGACCGTTCGGCAATGCTGGAAGCTATGGAGCAGGGAACAATTTCCATAGCAAAAGCAGGAATAGTAACAACGCTACGCGCGAATACATCAGTTCTTGCGGCAGCAAACCCAAAATACGGGCGCTTTGATGTATACAAACCCCTTTACGAACAGATAGACCTGTCTCCAGTTATACTGAGCAGATTTGATCTGAAGTTCACTTCGAGGGACTTGCCTGGGCTTGAAAGGGACACAGAACTGTCTGAGCATGTTCTCAATGCTATTATCTCTCCAAAGACAATTGAGCCTGAACTCTCTGCTGAATTCATTCAGAAATATATTGCCTATGCACGCAGAGTGAATCCTGCAATGACAGAAAAAGCAAAGGAGTTAATTCAGCATTTCTATGTTAGCTGGCGTGGCAAATATCGTGATGATGACGACAATGGTGGAGTGGTCCCTTTGACTCCAAGACAGCTCGAAGCTATGGTTCGCCTTTCGGAGGCTTCAGCCCGAATCCGCCTGGCAAAGAAGGTATCTCTTAATGATGCTAAAAGGGCCACAAAGCTCATAGAGCAGTCCTTAAGGGATCTCGGTACTGACCCTGAGACTGGTAAGATTGATATAGATAGGATGGAAGCAGGAACTTCCTCAGTGCAGAGGAGCAGAATAAACACAATCCTCACTATAATAGATGAACTATCAAAAGAGCATGGTCCTAATATAAAAATAGACGATGTTTTGATAGAATCAGCCAATCGTGGAATAGACAATCTCAAGACTCTTGAGCTGATAAGCAAACTAAAATCAAAGGGTGATTTGTTTGAGCCGCGACAAGGCATTCTCAAAAAACCCTGATTTCAGGCCAAGACTACTCTTTTCTGAGATGTCTCTTTTCCTTGCGGTTCAGATTATTGGACTTTATGTTGCCATTCAAATTTCAGCGCTTGAGGTAATCCCTGTTGCAGAGACAGGACCTGCTGTAAAAGGTTTCTTGCTTATGTTTGCAGCAGCAACTGCACTGTTTCTTGTTTTAATAAAATTCCTTAAAAGGCGTCTCGGGTTCATGAAGGTGCTTATGGCCTTCATAATCTTTGTCGGAAGCGAAACAGTTTTCAGTGTTATGTTTTCTGAACTGACTGCGATGATTCTTGCAATTTCACTTGTGGTAATAAGATTTACATATCCAACAATTTTTGTTCAGAATGCGTCTCTCATATTGGCTCTTGCTGGAGTCGGAGCAACAATTGGTCTCCTATTCAATGTGAGTACTATTTTCATAATACTTGCTATACTCTCAGTTTACGATATCATAGCTGTTTACAAAACAAAACATATGCTGACATTGTTCAAAGGCACTCTAGAAAGTGGAGTACCTCTTGCTCTCATAGCTTCTGAAAAGCTTTCTGATATGGGTTCAGAACTACGAAAAGCCACACTAAAAAAGCCAACTACAAAACGAGAATATACCTTCCTCGGAACCGGTGACGTAGCATTTCCATTAATACTTGCGGTGTCAGCCCTGCGAACAGGTTTCTCTGTCTCAGCCTTCGTCATTGTTGGAGGTCTCGCCGGAATATTAATAATTCACAGTCTTCTAATCTATGGAAAGGGAAAGCCGATTCCAGCTTTGCCCCCCCTTGCGGCGTGTACAATGGGGGCATATCTTCTTGCTTCTTATCTCTTAATTTAAAATGGCCGAAAACTCTCAGCTTGCATCAAAGAAAGTACATATAGACAAAATTGTCTCCGGTGAGTACGTAGAGAGTGAAGGCTACGGAGTTCTCAGGGCAGCCGACGGCTCAGAGCTATCAAGAGTTCGTATATTGGGAACTATCGTTGATAAATTTGTTTCAGACGATGGTGAGTACTCAAGCGTGACTCTTGACGATTCCTCAGAGACAATACGTGCAAAGGCCTTCAAAAAGCGTGCAAGTACACTTGCGAAACTCGAAGTCGGGGATATTGCGGATGTAACTGGAACTATTCGTGAATATGATGATGAAATTTACATAAACTCTTTCGTGGCTCAGAAGATACTAGATCCAAACTTTGAGCTCTTGAGAAGGATTGAACTTGCTCAGCCAGGAGAGGCTCAGCCAGGAAACTTGCATGAAGATGTAGAGGCGCTTATTTTGAAAACCGTAAGCGAGACTGGAGCAGATGGAGCTTCCTTGGAGGTATTGGCAAGTGTTTTAAAGGATTTGGATGACAATGATATACTCGCGGCAGTAAAGTCTCTTCTTCACAAAGGAGATTTGTATGAGCCAGTAAGAGGTGTATTCAAACAAGTATGAAATCATATGAAGAACTTCTAAAAAAAGCTAAAGAACAGCTTCCAGAGCTAGCTAGTGAAAAAGCTAGGTTTGAAATCCCGGTGTTCGAGTCCTTTATCCAGGGATCCGAAACAATAATCTCAAATTTTGTCGAAGTAGCCAACAAAGTAGAGCGCGACCCTGCACACCTGCAAAAATTTATCCTCTCTGAAGCCGGAACTTCTGGAACTCTTACAGGTCAAAGACTGACTTTCAAAGGTAATAAAACTCCTAAGTTCCTAAATTCAAAGCTCAGTGACTACTACAAGGCTTTTGTTACCTGCAAGCAATGCGATCTTCCTGACACAATCCTAAATGAAGGGGATGATTCTGCAGAACTCAAGTGCAAAGCCTGCGGAACTAACTATATGGTAAAAGTCCTATGATTTATGCAAGAATAATTTCTTCAGGCTCAGACTCAATTCTTGCGGCCTGTGACAAGGAACTTCTTGGAAAGACATTTTCTGAAGGAGATATTTCCATTACTGTTGATAAGGATTTTTATGGAGATGAAGAAGTTGATCTTGAAAGTTTCAAAGAAATGCTGAACTTATCCAGTATCTCCAATCTTGTCGGTGAAAAATGTGTTTCTATTGCAATTGATCTTGGATTGGTTACAGAAAATAATGTTCTTAAAATAGAAGGCGTTCCACATGCGCAGATTCTTAGCCTCTAATAAAGCATAGTTTCCAGGTCTGCTTCACTGATATCTACAGTTATTGCATCCTGTCCCTGTGCCCTTCTTATGACTGTCATAGGAACGGTTCTCTCTTTAAATTCCTTAACAGCTATCTCAGTTGGGTCTATCTCACTTTTTCCAAGCTTAACTAGAACTGGAGCACCCATGGATATCTGGAGGGATCTTGCTCCGATTATCCTTGCCCTCTCAAACCTTGTAAGCCTGTTTTCTTTGTACATTGAGATCTCTTATTATCTCCGCAGTGATATATAAAGCTTGACCCACTCTACCAAAACCTTAAAAACAAGACCCCTAACATAGAATGTCGTATGGCCTATTATAAAAAAAGGAAAAAACACGGAAGCTTCGATCCAAATGCTCCAGTCCGTGTTAGAATGCCGCGCAAAGAAAATCGAGAGGTTCTTGGAATAATTATTGAGCATTACGGCACAAAACTTCTCGTTGAGTGTATGGATGGCTATACAAGGCTTTGCAGAGTTCCGGGAAAGATAAGATATAAGCTTAGAGTAAAACCTGGTGATGTTATTCTTGTTCAAAAGTGGCCAGTACAGGAGAATGAAAAAGGGGATTATTTGTATAAATACAGACCAAATCAAGTTAACATACTCAGGAGAAAAGGCCTCTTGACTACAGAGTCAGAGGAAACTGAGCAGTCTGAAGAAAAATCAGAAACACCTACAAAAGTGCCTGAAAAAGAAGCTGAAAAAGAGTCTAAAGAAGCTACAAAAGAGGGAGAGGCCACAGCAGAGGGAAGTGAAAAAACCGAGACTGAAGGGAAAAATTCGGTTGATGCATAGCGATTAGACATAATTAACTTTATATACTTTCAGCCACAATATATAGTATTGAATTTTGTTTCACTCAAATGGTCGAATACGTAAAAATCCCAAAAGAGCGCCTAAAACTTCTCACTGAGGATAAAAGGAAGCTCATAAAATACATAGAATCGCAGTCCGACACGAAAATTCGTATCGACAGGGCGGCGCATGAGATTTCCATAGAGTCATCTGGGAAATCAGAAGAAATCCTTGATTTGTGGCGGGCCCGTGACACCGTGAAGGCAGTAGGGAGGGGGGCAGAGCCTGAGGCTGCACTTGATATATTAGAATCTGGTGCAGAGCTGGAACTTGTTGATCTGAGTGAGTTCGTCGGAAAAAAACACAATGCATTAGTCAGGATAAAAGGGAGAGTTATCGGAACAAAAGGAAAGGCAAAGAATATAATAGAGAACCTAACAAATACACAAATCTTCGTTTACGGAAAAACTGTTACGATAATTGGCGAACACGATATGGCTATCATTGCAAGGGATGCGGTGGAGCTTCTTGCCAGCGGTACTATGCACAGTACTGCAATCCGTCACATAGAGACTGAGTTGAGTAAATTAGGAGTGAAATATAAAGATGCCTGAGCAAATATCTGGAGAAAAACTGTTTGAAGAATTCAAGACTGTTCAACTTAGCGAATTCTTCCGGAAAAACAGGCAGTACCTTGGCTACGTCGGGAAAATAAAATCTCTGACTACCGTTATACACGAGCTCCTGTCAAACTCTCTCGACGCCTGCGAGGAGGCTAAGATTTCCCCTTCAATAAAAATTACAATTAGCGAACTTGGAACTGAGCACTACAAAGTTCGCGTTGAGGATAATGGTCCTGGAATTCCTGAGCAGCATCTTGAGAAAGTATTTGGACAGCTTCTCACAGGAACAAAATTTCATAGAAATATTCAACTGAGGGGTCAGCAGGGACTTGGGGTCTCTGGTTGTGTTCTTTTCTCTCAAATGACGACTGGAACGTCGACCTATATAAAATCTGGCACAGGAAAAGGGAAGGTTGTTGAAGCCAGAGTTGAGATTGACATAAAAACCAATTCTCCAAATCTTATAGACAAAAAAGTTGAAAACAGTGTGATGCGTGGAACTGTAGTTGAAGCCGAATTCAAGGGAGTTCAGTATACTAAAGGAATTCGCGGACCATTCGAATATATTCGCTGGACAGCTGCGGCAAATCCTCACGCCGAGATTATGTTCAAGGACCCGGAAGGAAGTGAGATGCTCTTTGAACGTGTAATTGATAAGGTTCCAAAAGTTCCAAAAGAGGTAAAGCCACATCCTTCTGGCCTGGAAGCTCATGATATCTTGGATCTGGCTCTCAAATCCAAATCCCGTGCCATTTCTTCATTCCTTTCGTCTGACCTTGCACGAGTAAGTTCTGACAAAGTTAGTGAAATCCAGGCTCTTGTTGACTTTGACCTTGCAAAAAGTCCGAAAAGGCTTGAATGGCCTGAGGCTGAGCAGATAGTCAAGTCCTTTAAGAAGATAAAGTTCATGGCACCACCTACTGACGGTCTTATACCAATTGGAAAAGACCAGATAGAAAAGGCTCTGAATAACTTATTATCTCCTGACTTCATAGAAGTCATTTCAAGGAAGCCAACAACCTACAAGGGTGGTATTCCTTTCATAGTTGAGATAGCGATAGCCTATGGAGGAAATTCAGGTAGGGCTGCTGCTTCGAAGGAAATTAACGAAAGGAAGGTAGAGATAATGCGCTTTGCGAACCGTTCACCTCTTCTTTTTGATGCCGGAGGTTGCGCTCTTACTAAGGCAGTTAACTCAATAGACTGGAGACGATATAAATTGAAAGATATGGAAAATTCCCCAGTATCACTTTTTATCAATCTCATTTCGACTCACGTTCCTTACACATCTGCAGGAAAGCAGGCAGTTGCCGGCGAGGAAGAAATCCTTAATGAAATAAGGATGGCGTTAATGCGCGCTTCCCGTTCTCTGCAGCTCTTCCTTTCCGGAAGGAGAAAAGCATCTGAAATCGCAGAGAGGAAAAAAATGTACGAAAGGTACATACCTGAGACTGCCAAAGCTCTTGCAAAGCTTACTGGAAAAAAGAAAGACGAGATAGAGGGGATGCTGAAAGCTCTGGTTCTTGAGCGCTTCGGTGACGACAAGCCGGATGATGATGAAGAAGAGGAAGAATTAGAGGAAGAGTCTGCAGCATATGATGAGATTCCGGAAGATGTATCAGAGGAGGATGAATAATTATGGCAGCGAAAAATAAGGACAAAAAGTTTGATGAGAAAATTAAGAAAGAATCTCTGGACTCAATAAGCGGCTTCGGTAAGAAGATTGTTGCCTCCGTGGAGAACAAAAATCCTCCTTCTTTCGAGATACCACTTCGCTCAAAGACAAACATAAGTTTTGATGAAAAGCAGAGAATTCTCGTTCTCGGAGACAAGACATCAAGCAGGCGTTTCCTTAATGTGGCTCACGCAAGAAAGTTCATGCAGTCCGCTTTGATAGCCTCCGCCTGCAAGGAATACATTGAGCACGATAGGACAGTCGGAAAGCGTGAATTGTATTACAACCTGAAGCACTCTCTTCCAAACTCCAAGGAGAATACATTTGAGGACGATATAGAATCTGGAACAGTTCTCAACGACCTGGAGGCTTCTATGGGTGTTCTGAGGGAGCGTCTCCACATAGAAGCAAAAGCCCGCGGTTCTATTTACGGAGACATCACACTCAGCCAGGCAGGAGATACATTCGACTGCAGCAAGCTCGGAAGAGGCGGATGGGCAATTCCTGGATATACAGAGGACGTTGATATTATAAACTACAAAGCGGATTTCATTCTTGCAATAGAGAACGACGCAATGATGTCCCGTCTCATACAGGAAAAGGTCTATAAGAATTTGAACTGTCTCCTCATCACTGGTGAAGGTATGTTTCCGCGCGGTGTGAGAAGGTTCATCAAGCTCTTGAATGAGAAACTAAAACTTCCGGTTATAGCCTTCGTTGACGGAGACCCGTATGGGTTTTACATATATTCTGTTCTGAAATACGGCTCCATTGAACTGGCCCATCTTTCAGAAAGGTATGCGGTTCCTAATACTCGCTATGTCGGGATGACAATGGATGATATAGAGACTTACGAGCTTCAGAATGTTACAGAACAGCTCAAGGAAGTTGACAAAAAGCGAATAAAAGAGGAGCTCGGCTATATGTGGTTCAAGAATAATCCGGCCTGGGTGAGACAGCTCGAGAAAATGCTTGATATGGGTGTCAGAATTGAACAGCAGGCTCTCGCAAACAAGAGCCTTGACTTTGTTGCAAAGAAGTATCTTCCTGAGAAAATAAAAGAAGAGAAATTCCTAGATTGATTAGTGTCCTGGGAGAGTGACCACCGAACTTTCCTCTGACTTATCTTCAATATTTACTAAGATAATTGTCAAGCTCCCAATTACTTACGTGGAGCCTATAATTGTCCCATTCAGCATTTTTGCCTTCCAGATATTTTGAGTAGATATGTTCTCCGAGAGTTTTTTCCATAAATTTACTTTCTTCCATAAATCCAATTGCTTCTCCAAGAGAGCCGGGCAAGGTCTCTATTCCTCTTTTCTTAAGCTCATCAGCAGAAAGCCCATACAAATCCTCCCTCTGTGGTTCAGGGACTTCAAGCTTTTTCTCAATTCCATCTAGACCACTTCCTAACATTGCAGCAAAAGCTAAGTAGGGATTTGTACTTGGATCCGGGCACCTGAGTTCAAGTCGTGTACTTGCTTCTCTACCTTTACTCACTCTTGGAATTCTAATTAATGCAGATCTATTTCTCGGACCCCAGCAGATGTAAACAGGGGCTTCGTAGCCCGGTACCAGCCTTTTATAGGAGTTTACAGTTGGGCTTAGTACAGCTGCCATACCTTTTACGTGACTGAGTTGTCCCGCTATGAAACTCTTGGCTGTTTCTGAGAGGCCGAATTCTCCCTCTGAGTCATACATCACAGTTTCTCCTTCATTAGTGAAAAGGCTCTGGTGAACGTGCATTCCTGAGCCGTTTACGCCCTCTATCGGCTTTGGCATAAAGGTTCCATGCAGACCATTTATGTGGGCTATTGATTTGACAGTGTATTTGAGCATTTGAGCATTGTCAGCCGTTCTCAAAGCATCTCCATACTTAAAATTTATCTCATGCTGACCTGCAGCTACTTCATGGTGACTCATTTCCACTTCAATACCAAAAGAATGCAGGGCATTTATGATTTCTCTCCGTATTCCATGCGCTGAGTCGCGTGGATTATGGTCAAAATAACCCCCTGAGTCATGAGGAACTGCAGAAATGGTCCCATTATCTGTCTTGAAAAGAAAAAACTCCAGTTCAGGTCCTGTATTGTAAATGAATCCTGCGTCTCTGGCATTTTCCAGCATTTTTTTGAGCGCATTTCTTGGACATCCCTCAAAAGGTTTTCCGTCTGGAGTGTGTACATCAGCTATCATCCTTGCAACTGGGGGTCCTTCAGTTTTCCAGGGGATAAGAGAAAAGGTGTTTTCGTCAGGAACTAAATACATATCACTTTCATGTATTTTTGTGAATCCGTCTATTGAAGAGCCGTCAAACCATACTCCATGGTCAAGTGCTTCTTCAAGTCGTCCGACCGGGATGGTCACATTCTTCATACTTCCCCATATGTCTGTGAACTGTATGTTGACCAGCTCAACGTCTTCTTCACTTGCCCGTTCGAGCACTTTTGTTTTTAGGTCTTCTTTTGCCATAGCAATCTCACTCTTAATAATAGGGTATTATTTTGTTATATTAAAAAATTATGGAGAAAATCATTAATAATATAAAGTAAAAACCAAAAAACTTAAAAATACCTAAAGAAAATAAGAGAAATATGGGTGCAGATGATAAAGATATTAAGCTTATTAGAGAACTTTCTCAAGACGGTCGCAGGTCTTTGAAATCACTGGCAACGGAGTTGGGGGTGTCTACAGTTACTGTGATGAACCGGATGAAGCGCCTGCGAGAAAGCGGAGTCCTAAAAGGCTTCACAGCTGTGGTTGATCCTTCTAAACTGGGCTACAATATTACGGCGATAATAAGCATTGTCACCAAGCGGAAAGAGCTTGTCTCAATAGAGAAAAAACTTGCACAACATCCGAATGTTCTGGCAATTTATGACGTTACAGGCACTTATGATTTCATTGTCGTATCTCGTTTCAGAAAAATAACAGATTTGAACAGGTTTTTAAAAAAGTCTCTGGCGATAGAAGGCATAGAAAACACTTATACTCAGGTTGCGTTGAATGTCATGAAAGAAACCATAGGAATCCCTCTTAAGTAAAGTATTTTAAGCTGTTAAATTATGAATTTATTCTATTATCTTAAAGGTGCCCATGTAGTTCAGACAGCAACCTGCAAACAGGTTGATCATTTTGACTACATCAGCCCATCTGACGATGGGCTAAATAGACATATCATAGATAAAGTGCCCCTGTAGCTCAGCGGTAGAGCGTGTGGCTGTTAACCACAAGGTCGCAGGTTCGAATCCTGCCGGGGGCGCTACTATTTTTCGCATATAACTCTAGGTATAAACTCCGTTAACAACTCAACAAATAAAAAAAATATTAGCCCCGTAAAAGCGGTTTAGACTTTAACAGGGCGTAATTTTAACTAAAATTAGTAAACTTAGTAGTTCCTTCGCTTTGCAAAGCAATCCCTGCAATATACAGGTCTGTCCTCTGCTGGCTTGAAGGGAACTTCACATTCGTTCTTGCACTCAGCGCATGTTGCCTTATGCATTTCTCTCTGTGGTCTTTCAAATTCTGCCATGATATCTATCCTCCTATATGACTTATAGCTACTTTATCTGCAAGTTGGGGTTTATTAAGCTTTTGTAGGCCCCCCTTTTCTGAATATTCCTGCGATTTTTATGTTATTGACTTTATAGTATTTTGAGTCATCCATAGTACAAAAAAACCGCCTAGTAATGTCGTGACATGGCTCAGCAGGTACTGCTCTGGAAATATATATTTATCCATCAGACCCCAGAGTCCTCTCCATACTCCTATTATGGCGATAATTATGAGACTTCCAAAAAGAACTCTGTGATGTCTCTGAAGCTTCCAGAACTTTCTGTGAACCATATTTTCCTTAATAAATAAGCCTATAAATAATTATTCTGAACCGTCTTCAAGGTATTTTTGTATTTTTTCGTAGTCTTCTTGGCTCAGTTCTCCTGTTTTCAGACCGTAGTCTAAAGTTTCGCTGAGGGTCACCAGAGAATGAAGTTCGATTCCATTTTCCTTCAGACGTTCGCGTCCTCCCTGCTCTCTGTCAAAGACAACAAGACAATGTTCTATGCTTGCTCCTGTGTTTCTTATTCCCTCTACAAAGGACTCTTTGCTGTATCCTGTTGTTATCAGGTCCTCGACCAAAAGAACTTTTTTTCCTGAGTCCATAGAACCCTCTACTTGTGAGGTTCTCCCATAGCCCTTCGGCCTCCTCCTGATATATGCCATTGGAATATTGGTTCTGGCAGATATCCATGCTGCATATGGGATTCCTGCGGTTTCTCCCCCTGCCAATATTTCGACTCCTGTTTTTTTAACTATTTTAGATGCTTCCTTTGCTATGAGGTCCATTACATCAGGATATGATATGAGGGATCGGCAGTCAATATATATTGGACTTTTTTTCCCGGATGCAAGATCAAATCCATCATCTGTCGATACAATAATCGCCCCGTACTCCCAAATCTTCTCAACTATGTTGTTCATCTCTTTTCATAACCTCTCACTGCGCTTTCATATATTTCCTCTACGGCTTTCAAGGGGTCTTCGGAAAGGTAGATGGCCCTTCCAACTATAGGATAGTCAGTTCCTACTTCGACTGCCTTCTCGGCCTGGCCTCCTTGGGCTCCTATTCCAGGGGACATTATCTTCGCTTCTGAGCCTGACTCATCAATCCATTTTCTGTATTCCATAAGTCTCTCATATTTGTTTCCTGGAGCGACAATATTCCGTACTCCAAGCTCCATAATGTGGTCAAAAATTTTCCTGGGTGTATCCTCTTTATGGTAGTCATGTGCTCCTTCATGCGTCATTTCAAGCAGAACAATTGCTTCAATTCCCGCGCTTTTACAGCTAGTGCAGAATCTCTCCAGAGATCTTGGACCGGCTCCATGAGGAACCCCAATCACAGCGTCTATCCCGCAATCAGAAGCCAGAAGAACTTGCCTTTCCACAATATCCGGTATATCGCTACAGCCTTTCTGGTGGTCATAAATCAAAGGAAAATCGGAAACTTCCTTAATCATCTTTATTGTTTCCCTGAGTCCCACGTCCATTGCGTGCAGAGAGCCAAGCTTCAGGGCTGCAATCTTATCTCTTGCTGGAAGTAATTTCTCCGCAAGCTGAACTGCCTCATTTGGTGCAATGTCTGCAGACACCACTATTCTCGGTGCTTTCCCAAAGTCCATTTTGTCTAATTCCCTGTGTTACTATATATCGTTTTAGAACATCATCGTTGCGAGGATGTCAGCAAAGGAGTATATTATGAAAATCTCGAGCCCAATTTTTCCAAGGCTTTTATATTCCCTAAAAATATGTTTGTTGCTCCGATAAGCGAGCCCGAGTTCAATTATCACAAAAAATAAAAGCAGGAATATCAACATAGTTTGTGGGTTCATGCTTATGAATCCGGTTTTTGCTGCAACGTCAGTCCCAACGACTGTGGTTCCATATCTTGCTGAGATTCTTCCTGTTAGTCCTCTTCCAATGAAGGCGGCTTCTCCAACTAAAAGTTCCTTCGCTACAAGCTTCCCTACGAGCTTAACCCAATATTTTCGTATAATATGTGATACAACATAAACCATACGCCTCGGCGTCATTCCCCAGTGAATTATTACTTCTTTCTGCTGGTAAAATATATAGTGAATTATCCAGACAATTCCTGTTGCCGCTCCAATGTATTGAATAAGCCCTGTCATTTTTTCCGATTTTTCCAGTCCTCTAGGAACTTCGCAAGCCCAGCATCTGTCAGCTCGTGCTTTGCAAGTTCTTCAAGAACTTTCATCGGAACGGTTGAAACGTGAGCTCCTGTCAGAGCAGCCTGCAGTACATGCTCTTCACTCCTAATGCTTGCTACAAGAACTTCGGTTTCAAATCCATAATTCCTATATATCTGTACAATATCTCTAACAAGCTGCATTCCATCTTCTCCTATATCATCTAGTCTTCCAATAAAAGGGCTTACGTAGTTTGCTCCTACTTTTGCAGCAAGAAGTGCTTGATTTGCCGAGAAAATAAGAGTTACATTAGTCTTCACTCCCTTTGCACTTAACTCCTTCACGGCAGCTAGGCCTTCAAGAGTCATTGGTATTTTTACAACTGCGTTCTTTCCGAGCTTGGCTATTTCATATGCTTCCTTCAGCATTCCTTCAGTGTCAGTACTAATTACTTCAATGCTGACCGGCCAGTCTGACTCAGCAAGTATATCCTTTACAGTTTCGTCTCTTTCCGTTCCTATTTTTGCAAGAATGGAGGGATTCGTGGTTACTCCGTCAACTATTCCGTAGGATTTTGCCTTCCTTATTTCCTCAATATCTGCGCTGTCTATGAAGAATTTCATAATAATAAATTATTTTACTTCCCCTTTAAGTTTTTCGGAAATACTTTCTGCGTCGAGTCCATATTTTTTATATAGCTCTTCAGGGCTTCCAGATTCTCCGAAAACATCCTGTACTCCTATTCTGACAAGTCTTGTTGGATGTCTTTCAGAAAGAACTTCAGCAACCGCGCTCCCAAGCCCTCCAATTATGCTGTGGTCTTCGGCCGTTACTATTAGTTCTGTCTCCTTTGCACACTTTTCTATAAGCTCGGAATCTATAGGTTTTATTGAAGACATATTGACAACTCTCGCAGATATTCCGTCCTTTTCAAGAATTTCAGCGGCTTTCAGAGACTCAGAAACCAGGACTCCGCAGGCTATTATTGTAATGTCACTCCCATCTTTCAAAATACTTCCTTTTCCAATTTCGAATTGGTAGTTCTCATCATAAATTACTGGAGTTTTATTTCTTCCAAATCTAAGATAAAAGGGTCCTGCTGTCTCAGCTGCGGCCAGTGTTGCTGCTTCTCCTTCAACAGAATCTGCCGGTACAACTACATTCATATTTGGAAGTGTTCTATATATTGCTATATCTTCAACTGTCTGAGCACTGGAACCGTCTTCTCCTGTGTGCAGTCCTGAGTGGCTTCCCATTATTTTGACATTAAGGTTCTGTCTTGCAACTGAGTTTCGTATCTGTTCAAATGCCCTCTCTGTAAATATAGAAAATGTTGCAGCGAAAGCAATCTTTCCCTCAGCTGCCATTCCTGCGGCAGTGCAGATCATGTCCTGCTCTGAAATTCCAAGATTAAAAGAGCGCTCTGGGAACTCCGTTTTAAATTCAGCGGTTTTGCAGGAAGCTCCAAGGTCGGCTTCCAGAGAAACAACATTGTCGTTCTTCTTTCCTGCCGCTAGAAGTCCTCTCCCATACCCTGTTCTAGTTGCTTCAAATGCCTCAGAGCTCATTTTAATTCATCCATTGCCTTTTTAAATTCTTCATCACTCGGAGCCATTCCATGGAATTTCGGATTCAGTTCCATGAATGAGACTCCATAGCCTTTTCGTGTGTTCGCTATAATTGCTACAGGTCCATCAAGCTTTTTTGCATCTTCCAATGCTGAAAGTATCTCTTCAAAATCGTGTCCGTCCTCTACCTTTATTGTATGCCAATTGAAGGCCTTCCACTTCTCCACAAGGGGACTAAGGTCCTTTGTTTTTCCCACAAAATCATCGTTCTGAATCTGATTCCTGTCAATAATTGCTATTAAATTCCGTGTTTTCATATATCCTGCAGTCATAGCAGCTTCCCAAACCTGCCCTTCCTGGCATTCTCCGTCTCCAAGGAAGGCGTAAACATAGTGATTTTTCCCGTCTATGTCTCTTGCAAGCGCCATGCCGTGAGCGAATGACAGTCCCATTCCAAGAGAGCCTGCAGACATTTCAACTCCAGGAACTGCGATGTCAGAATGTCCCTGTAAAAGTCCGCCAAGCTTTCTAAACTTCTTAAATTCACTTTTCGGAAAGAAGCCCAGGTCTCCGAGAATAGCGTACAAAGCCGGACAGGCGTGGCCCTTACTATATATTATCCTGTCTCGACTTTCGTCCTTTGGATTCTTCGGATTTACCTTTGCAGCATTATAATATAGCGAGCAAAGAAGTTCTACTGCCGAAAGAGAACCTCCTGGGTGGCCGCACTTTGCATCGTAGACCATCTGGACAATGTCTCTGCGAACTTGCCTTGCCTTCTCTTTCAAAGCATCAATTTCCATCTCCATCTCCTTTCATTTTAATTATCGCTCCAAGTGGGTCGTCTGAGCCGAATATCGCAGAGCCCGCAATTAGTATGTCCGCCCCAGCTTCTACAATTTTCGGAGAGGTCTCTGTATTTACTCCTCCGTCGACAGCTATCTCAAATTGAAAGTCATTTTCCTTTCTTAACTTTTTCAGCTCTTCAATCTTCGGAAGCGCTTCCGGCATAAAAGACTGTCCCCCAAATCCGGGATTTACTGACATAACAAGAACTTGTCCTACTCCTTCGAGATAGCTCTCTATTTCTGAAACTGGAGTTTCCGGATTTATTGAAACTCCCGCTCGTTTATTATGGTCTTTTATATCCTGAAGAGGCTTTCCGTCCTTTATCGTTTCAGCGTGTACTATTATTGTGTCAGCTCCTGCCAGCGCGAAAGCTTCAATATATTTTTCAGGATTCTCTATCATCAAGTGCGCATCAAGGCGCATCTCTGTAAATTTTCTTATTGACTCTACAACGGGAATTCCTATTGATATGTTCGGCACAAAGTGACCGTCCATAACATCTATATGAAGCAAGTCCGTGTGCTGTTCCACCATACCTATGTCCTTCCCTAAATTGGCGAAATCAGCCGAAAGTATGGAAGGAGCTATCTTAATTTCTGCCATTTCCCATGATTGTTGGGGGAAGCTCCTATATATTATTACTCTTGAGATTTCTGGGAAATATTATTCGGAACTTTCTTTAGCTTCTTCTGCAGGCTCTTCTTCCTTCTTATCAGGGGCTTTTTCTTCCCTTCCTTCGATTGCCTCAGGTGCCTGCTCTTTAGGACTTTCATCTTCCGTAGGCTTGGTTGGGAACTCAGTATATCCACAGGCTCCACATGCTTCTCTGTCCGCATGCTTAGCCAGGAAAATTCCTGGTCCGCATCGCGGGCAAATCCTATTCTTCCTGGAAATTCCTTCGGATGTATCGTAAAGTTCGTGTTTATTTCTCTTCTGCGGCATTATCTGCCTCCTTTGCCTCTTCTGCGGGCTTTTCATCAGCTGGAGAGTCTTCTTTAGCTTCGTCTGTCTTTTCCTCAGTCTCCTTTGGAGCCTCTTCCTTTGGTGATTCTTCAGATGTCTCACAAGGCGCTTCCTCAGATTCTGTCTGTTCTTCTACAGCTTTTTCCCCTCTCCTATACTGCTTCAAAATATCCTCTGAATTATAAACATCAACACGGGCAATTGAGTGCTTTGCACCGTAGACTTGGTTTATTTGTAGTATAACCATGAGCCCTTCCTCACATTTCAGAGCCTTGCATACCTCAGGAAGGAGACTTTCCTTGCTTACGGTAGGTCCTGGGTTCTCTACAAGTATCTCGTATTCCTTCCTACCAATCAGTTTATTCTCCTTTTCATTAAGAATTTTAATATTCATTGT
>DAFN01000001.1:61947-65949 GCA_002495465.1 archaeon UBA55
CGCATTGTACAGTGAGTGCGTACTCTCCCTTTTCCTTTATCGCAAGTTTTTCTGCTACTATAGATTTCTCTGGGTTTATTATTATGACCATTCCGCTCCATCTGCTAGAGAAGTCTGTCGCTCCGCAGGAAACACAAACATTGCTTTCATTCAGCCTGCTGCAGTTTTTACATGCCTTGCTCATTTCCGTCCCTCTTTCTTCTTAAGAGCCTTTTTTTCGGTCGGTACTGGTTCCTTTTCGTTTATCCACTCCAGCTTTCCAAGACCAGGCTGTCTCATTGTCAGTCCTATTTTGTTCTCCTTCGCTTTTTTCAGGCTTATAGTGACTATTCTTGCCCGCACTTTGTCTCCCTGTGCAAGCGTCTTCTTTGATTCCTTACCAACAAATCTCTGCCCTTTCTCGTCATAGTTTAGATAATCATCAGTTATTTGCGAAACGTGAACCAGCCCGTCAAGAGGACCTAGTCTTACAAAGGCTCCAAATTCAACTATTTCTATTACATCTCCTTCAACAATTTCCTGTAGTTCTGGCTTGTAAGCAAGCGCCCTGAAGCTGGCATTGTAATATGCTGCACCGTCTCCAGGTATAACTCGTCCTATTCCGTCGCTTTTTACATCGAGAACAGAGATGAGTGAGCCTACTTCTCTGTCAAGCTTTCCTTCATACTGCTCAGCTAGTATGTTCTTTAGTGTCACTTCGAGCTCCTCGTTGAAATGCTCCGCTGGAACTCTTACCATGTCCTCTATTCTTACGATTTGGTACATTATATCAGTGAATATGCAAGCACAAGCCCAATTTCAAGAAGTGCCACCATATTGACAACCTTGATGAGGGGGTTTATTGCAGGTCCTGCTGTGTCCTTCGTTGGGTCTCCAACGGTGTCTCCCACAATAGCTGCATTATGCGCATCAGATCCCTTTCCTCCATAATTTCCATCCTCTATATACTTTTTGGCGTTGTCCCATGCTGCTCCTGAGCTTGTCATGAACAAGGCTAGCAAAAGCCCTGAAACAATAACTCCTACAAGCATTGCCCCGAGTGTAACAGGTCCAAGAAGGAAGCCAACAAGTATTGGTGCTCCAACAGCTATAATTGCCGGCAGTGCCATTTTTCTTAGGGCTGCCTGCGTTACTATGTCGACACATTTTCCATATTCTGGCTTTGCGGTTCCTTTCATTATACCTGGTATTTCTCGGAACTGCCTTCTAACTTCATTTACTACTGCAAACGCCGCGTCTCCAACTGCCCTCATTAGAAGAGAAGAGAATATGAATGGGAGGGCAGCTCCTATGAACAGTCCTACAATCACAAGGGGGTCATTCAGGCTGAACACAAAAGTTGTTGCCGTGTGAAGAGCTATCTCCTCAGTATATACTGCGAATAATACAAGTGCTGCAAGGGCAGCTGAGCCAATTGCATATCCTTTTGTTACAGCTTTTGTCGTGTTTCCTACTGCGTCAAGAGCATCTGTTATACCTCTGACTCTTTTAGGAAGATTAGACATCTCTGCAATTCCTCCTGCATTGTCTGTTATCGGACCGTATGAATCTATTGCAACGATGATTCCTGTGAATGAAAGCATAGCCATTGCTGCTATTGCAATTCCATAAATTCCTGCTGCGAAGTAGGCAGTCAGAATTCCTGCAGATATCACTAGAACTGGAATAAGGGTTGCTTCAAGACCTACTGCCATACCGCTTATTAGGTTAGTAGCCGCTCCAGTCTGTGATGCCTTTGCTATAGACTGGACAGGTCTAAAACTTGCTGAAGTATAATAATCTGTTACGAACATTATTGCGAAAGTAATTCCGAGACCGACAAGTGTGGCAATAAATAGTCCGATATCATTCATCATGTATTTTGTTATTGCGTAGAAAAGTATGATTGCAATTAATCCTGTTGCAATGACTCCTTTATAGAGAGCCTTCATTATGTGCTTCTTGCTACTGGTTTTTACAAAGTATGTTCCTGCTATTGATGCGAAAATTGCACCAGCTCCAAGAACGAGCGGATATAGTACGGCGTTTGTACCCTCAAAGAGTAGGCTTCCCAAAAGCATTGCGCTTATTGCGGTTATAACATAAGTCTCGAACAAGTCAGCTCCCATCCCGGCACAGTCTCCAACATTGTCTCCAACATTGTCAGCTATAACTGCAGGATTTCTTGGGTCATCTTCAGGTATTCCTGCTTCTAACTTTCCGACCAAGTCTGCTCCGACGTCTGCAGCTTTTGTGAATATTCCGCCTCCAACTCGGGCAAACAAACTAACAAGCGATGCCCCGAATCCAAAGCCTATGAGGAGTGTAGCGTTTCCAAACCACATATAGAATCCACTGATTCCAAGAAGTCCAAGACCAACGACTGCCATTCCAGTTACTGCTCCCCCGCGGAAAGCAACTGCAAGTGCATTTTCCAATCCAGATTTTGCTGCAGAAGCTGTTCTGACATTTGCTTCAACAGATATTGCCATTCCTATGTATCCCGCAAGCGCAGACATAATTGCTCCGGCAACAAAGCCTACTGCTGTCTGCCAGCTAAGGACGTAATATAGTACTGGCGCGATAAGAGCTGTAAATATTGCAATAGTTCTGTATTGCCTGTTCAAATATGCCATCGCACCCTCACTTATGGCAGATGCTATCTCCTGCATTTTCGGAGTTCCTTTGTCATACTTTCTTACATCAAGTATGAGGTATGCTGCAAACAATAATCCGGCAACAGCCGCCAGTGGTGCTACGTATATTATACTCATTGATACATCTTAGATTATAGAACTCTTTTCTAATATTACGCGTAATATATAAGCCTTATGTTTAAGCCTTCGGATGTCTAGATTTCTTCGGATATTTCTTCTGGCTGATGTAAATCGTAAGTATATTCCGCTTTTTTGCCCTGTCTCGAAGTCCACGATCATTGGTGTATACATAGGCTCCACTCTTCTGCGCAAAGGCCAGTATTGCGCTGTCCACAGTCCTCTGACCTTTGTCCACCTCAACAAGTCTGGCTTTTGGAATTATATGGTTCAGAGCAAGCTTTGCAGCAGTTTTTGTCTGCCCCCTTCCTGTCTCAGAAAGTTTTCTCACTTCATCGGCAACAAAACTCGGAATTATAGCATCATAGCTTCCAAGGAAGTGCTCAAGGTCGCTAAAAATATCTCTTCCACCTTTCTTTCCTGGAATCAGGAGAGCATTCGTATCCAGAATAACTTTGTTGACTTTCATATTAAAATTAAGCTCGTCACTTATAAAAAATATCCCTCATCTCACTATTCCGTATCCAATAAGTCGCCATCTCGAGCCGTATCTTCTTGCTATCGTTATACGGCTTCCCTTTTCAACACATGCTGGGAATTTTAGCTTGAATTCATACTGACCTTTCTTCCCGCCCGACTGAACTACTCCTACATTCGTTGAGGTTCCTATGTTTAGCATTAGAGGCTCGTGCTTTGAAAGCGGTTTAATCTCCAATTCCTCTTCCGAACCTACGGCCCTGTCCAGGAGATGGACCTCCATATTTATGATTTTTACTGATTTTGTAAGTGTTCCTGTATGCCCCGCTATTTTCCCAGTCATTTTGTCTGTTTTTGTCAGACCTGGATCAAGTCCTGTTTCAATTCCAAAAGTTCCGCCTCTCTCAACTGATTTAACTTCATCTCCTCCTGCTGTTAGTTTAACAATTTTTGTTCGTATGAATGTTCCATCTCTGTTAGGTCCTATATCTATGTCATCTCCGACTTTCAAGGCTCCCNNCAAGCGCTCCTCCTATTACGCCTCCTCTCATTTTAACTGGATCTGAGCCCGGCTTGTTTATGTCAAATGAACGGGCAATGTACATCCGAGGCTTTGCGTCTTTCCGTGGTTCTGCGTTTGGAATGTCATCTTGAATAGTTTCTATCAAAACATCAAGGTTTGTTCCGTGCTCAGCCGAAACAGGTATTATCGGAGCCTTCTCGGCGACCGTTCCTTTCACAAATTCTTTTATCTGCTTGTAGTTCTCTATAG
>DAFN01000001.1:66031-69940 GCA_002495465.1 archaeon UBA55
TCTATAGCCTTTTCTTCTGTAACAAGGTCTATCTTATTCTGTACTATTATTATGTTCTTTATTCCCACAATCTCTAAAGCCATCAAATGTTCTTTTGTTTGAGGCTGTGGACAATCTTCGTTCGCGGAAACGAGCAAAAGGGCTCCGTCCATAATTGAGGCTCCTGAAAGCATTGTCGCCATAAGAGTTTCGTGTCCTGGCGCATCAACAAAACTCACTGAGCGCACTTTTGTGGTCTTTCCTTTGCAGAGCTTGTCTTTCTCCTGAGCTGTGTAAAAAATATTTCCCTTGCTGTCCCTGCACTTGTAAAATGTTGCGTCGGCGTATCCAAGCCGTATTGTAATTCCCCTCTTAAGTTCCTCAGAATGCCTGTCTGTCCAGACTCCTGTCAGTTTCTCGGTAAGTGTTGTCTTGCCGTGGTCCACATGTCCCACAAGCCCAATAGTAAGTTCTGGAAGCGACACTAATCAGCCCTCCACGGCCGTTTCATCGCTTTCTTTCTCAGTTTTTTCTTCAGGAACTTCTTCTGCTTTTTCTTCAGGAACTTCTTCTGTCTTTTCTTCAGCAGGTGCTTCTTCTGTCTTCTCTTCAACTGGCTCTTTCTCAGGTTTTTCTTCCACTTTTACTTCATCTGTCCCTTCTTCTGATGGCGCCTCTTCAGCAGCCGGTGCGAGAAGTTTGTCCAGAGCTTCCTTTCCTTCCTTGACTACTTTTGTGTTGAGTTGGACTATATTTCCTGAAACAATATTTCCGTGTATTCTCTTCTTTCTTCGTTCTCCCTTTCGCTTTCCTCTGAATCCAGTGCTCTTTGAAAGGAGAAGTTTTCTGGAAGTGGCTCCGGAAACATCACGCCTCATTGGAGTGCCGCTAGCGTCTGAACCACCTGTTATTTCAAGCTCATAGCCTGTTAGGTTCAGTACTTCGCCTTTGACTGCGTCTCCTATTTTCTTCCCAGTAAAATTGCTTAGATCTGTTTCAACAGAGTAAGTCTTTCCTGTCTTTGTATTCCCAATAACAACTTTCATAGTAACTCCCTAAAAGGTGGTGTACAGCTTAATAAGCTTTGTGATATTTAAGGCTTTGTCGTCCACCAAAATTACTTCTTCCTGGAAATTTTTTCAGTTTCTTCAAGAATTGCTATATCAAAACCTGTCAGAATGTCCGCAAGCTTCTCTCTCATTTCTCTTGCTTCGCTCGGAGCCATTTTCACATAGAATTCGTCTCCTTCAAAAATGTTCTTTCCCACAGCCGCACCGTATATTGATACTGAAATCTGATCTCCCATGGTGGCTTCGTGAATGTTTTCTCCATCCTTCTGCATTTCCTTTATTGTTCCTATTAAAATACCATCTTTGTTCATCAACTCGGTCTTAGGTTTTAGTGTTCCTCCCAGTACCTCAAGACCAACAACTGCCGGTTTGTTCTGTCTGAACACCATTCCTTTCATAAATTTAGCTTTTCCAGGTAGAATTCTGTTTTTCAGAGCTCTTGACTTTCTTCTTTCTACTTCTTCCTTCTCCCATTCCGTATAATCATCAATGAGGCTGTACACAACACTGCCTCCGAATATTTTTATTCCAAAATCGTAGGCATCTTTATCGACTCCAGGGAGTGTCTTTACGTTGAATGCAAATATTACAGCATTTGCCGGGCTCTCTTCCTTCAATGCCCCTACCTCTGTTATATCTTTCTTGGAAATTGATCCGACTTCTGCCTTCCTCACTGCTATTCCCCCTTCTGTCAGAAGTCGCACAAGAGCCTCCAGCGAGCCGAGGGTGTCTGCTTTCACAAGGGCTCCAGTATCTCCGGTCTCTATCTGTATTTCCTCCAGCTCAGATTTTACGAAGTTTTTCATATCCTCTATTTCTTCTTCTCCGTGAACTGCATATATTGGAGAGCCTGCAATTACATTTTCAAGTCCGGGTGCAGAAATCTTTACCCCTGTGGCGGCGGTAACCTGGTCAACTGATTTGAATTGTTTTCCCTCTCTAATTTCTGCCAGAGGCTTAGGCAGGAAAATCGCCTTAATGTTCGTAACTAATGGCTCATCGAGTGTTCCAACAACTATCTTATCTCCTTTCTTCAAAGTTCCGTCATAAAGTATGACGTCCATAGTCGTTCCGAGCCCTTCAGACTGCTTGATCTCTAGAACTGAGCCCTTTGCAGGAAGTTCCTTGTGAACTTCGAGTTGCTCCTCCATATACTTCTGAACCAGTCCCACTAGGACCATAAGGAGTTCCCCTATTCCTTCTCCAGTTTCCGCGCTGAAGGGAACTATCGCCACCTGCTTCGAAAAGTCATCCACTCTGTCATATCTCTCAGCGCTTATTTCCGCCTTGTAAAGATTTTCAACAAGTGCGTAGAGTTTCATATCCAAAGTCTGCTGGACATCCTCGCGCTGACTCTTGAAAGACTCCATAAAAGTCTTGTCCGGCTGGCTCTTCCATCCTGGTGTACGGTCAATCTTGTTCGCAGCGACAAGAAATGGAGTTTTGTATGATTTTAGAATGCTTAGAGCCTCGTGAGTCTGAGGCTTGAAGCCCTCATTGACATCGACGACCAGAATTCCTAGGTCTGATATTGAACCTCCTCGTTTTCTGAGGTTGGTGAAAGCTGCATGACCTGGTGTGTCTATGAACAAAAGTCCCGGCGTCTTCAGGCTGTCACTTTTCAGAAGATTTCCACATAGTTTCTGAATAACTTCCATCGGAACTTCAGTCGCTCCGATGTGCTGCGTTATCCCCCCGGCTTCCTTTTCTCTTATTGCCGAGCCTCTAATCTTGTCTAGAAGTGATGTTTTTCCGTGGTCTATATGGCCAAGCACTGAAACTATTGGTTGTCTAATCATTTTACAAATCTCTTTTTCTACTGGTTTACAGGCTTAATAACCTTTATTAAAGCTTATATAGTGACAAACTCACTCCTATATTGCGAGGAGCAGAAGGGCAACTAACCCGAATGGTCTAACTGTTTGGGAGGAAAATCTTCCACCTTCAGCAATGCAGTCAGAAATGACAGTCGCGAGAGCGGCTATCGCAGTCACAGAAACGAACGCCCCTGGGTTAATGCAATGACGCCTACAGCAGAGGTCGCACAGGGATACGGTGAAACGAGCTGCGGATGCGCGGGTGCAAGCCAAAAGTATTCCATTGACATGCTGATGAGGAATACGGTTCGGCGCTCAGTAGAATGTTGCCTGCTCCGTCAAAGGAGCCCGGTTGGCTAATTACAAATCATCCGGATAACAGAAGGAGATTTACTCTCTGCACCTCGCATCTTATTTTTCTCAGCCTGCGGATTCTTTTTATAGTCCTTCTTACTAGATGGACTATGGGAGATTGGCAGGAACTGAAAAATAAAGTAGATGAATTTATAAAAGTTCGTGACTGGGGACAGTTCCACAATCCAAAAGATATAGCGGTTTCAATTTCAATTGAGGCGGCCGAGCTTCTTGAGAATTTCCAGTGGGTAAGGTCTGATGATGTTGAAGCACATCTTGGAAACGGAAAGCTTGCTGAAGTCAAGGACGAACTCGCAGATGTAGTTATTTATTGCCTGAGCATGGCATCGGCGCTTGATGTTGATTTAGAGGCAACAGTTCTTGAGAAGCTCAGGAAAAACGGGGAGAAATATCCTGTAGATAAGTCGAAGGGCAGTTACAAAAAATATACTGAGTTATAGCTCGCGCTATTTTGTTATAAAAATAAATATTTTTTATCTCTTTTCTACTGACTTTGTTTTATATTTATATGTTTTCTAAAATTCGTAATAGAGCTTTCGCTCTATTTTATATAAAAATAAAGAGCATAACGGCCCTGCGCAACAAAGAATTTGAGTATTTCTGAGCGTTTAGTAACGGCGCGCTAAACACGTCGCCGAAGCTCCGTGCGTACACGCCCGTCCTATCAA
>DAFN01000001.1:70051-72722 GCA_002495465.1 archaeon UBA55
TTCGCGCTTAGATGCGTTCAGCGCTTATCCCTTACAGCGTAGCTGCTCAGCAATGCCTTGTTAGACAACTGATAGACCAGAGGCTGCGACGTTCTGTTCCTCTCGTACTGGGAACATCTTCCTCTCAGACAACGAACACTTCCAGCAGATATATGCCAAACTGTCTCACGACGTTCTAAACCCAGCTCACGAAGCCCTTTAACCGGTGAACACCCGTACCCTTGGGAGCTGCTGCACTCCCAGGATGGACTGAGCCGACATCGAAGTACCAAGATTCAGGGTCGATACGAGCTCTTGCCTGAAACCAGCCAGTTATCCCCGGGGTAGCTTTTCTGATAGCCCAAGCCCCTAACGATAGGTTTGCTTGGGGTTCGCTAGACCTCTCTTTCGAGTCACGATTCCTTGCGTTGCAGAATCATATCAAGCCAGCTTTTGCTCTTGCACTCTTCTCCGCAGTTCTGACGCGGATGAGCTGACCTTTGGGCCCTCCTGATGTTTTTTCAGGAGGGTGCCGCCCCAGCCAAACGGCCCATCTACTGGTGTCCCCAACGAATTGGGTTAGTGGCACAGTTATAGCAGAGTGGTGTTTCATTGACGCCTCCATCTACCCTAACGAGCAGACTTCGATGGCTTCCACCTACACTACACAGCTAGAACCGTGTCACAACAATAGACTGCCGAAAAGCTCCACGGGGTCTTATCTTCCCGCTGAAAGTCTGTGGCCTATTCACCACAATGGTATATTCGCCGAGTAGCAGTTAGGGACAGCGGAAATCTGGTTAGTCCATTCATGCAATCCGCTAATTAGGCGGAAAGGTATTACGCTACCTTAAGAGGGTTATAGTTACCCCCGCCGTTTACCGGTGCTTCCTCCAGTTGAACCCAGAGTTCACATACCGGCACTGGGCAGGATTCAGGAACTGTACACATCCTTTCGGACTAGCAGTCCCATACGTTTTTATTAAACAGTCCGACTTCCCTGGTCACTGAGACCTGCTGTTCCACACTTAGTGCAGACAACAGGCACCCCTTCTTCCGAAGGTACGAGGCCATTTTGCCGAATTCCCTTAACTGCGTTATCTCGTTTCGCCTTGGGTTTCTCACCCAGAGCACCCGTGTCGGATCTCGGTACGGACACGATGACTCCTTGCAATCTCCTTTTCATGGTCCCAAGGATTTAGCTGAACACGCCATATGACGTGCCCATCCTGCTTTCAACCACTTCTCTCCATAACGGACTCCATGGTCTTAGACAGTTAGATACAGCTAGGCTGTACTCAACCTATCCTCAGGCGTCGGCAGATTGCCTTGCGTTGCCGCACGTATCACCGTGGCACAGGAATATTAACCTGTTTCCCAATTCGCGTTACTCCAGTTAGGATAACACTTAGGACCGGCTAACCCTCGCCTGATAAACATCTTCGAGGAACCCTTGCTCTTAAGGCGGTAGGGATTCACACCCTACATACTACTACTACTGACAGGATTCTTTTTTCTGCGTGGTCCACGCCTGCTTACACAGATGCTTCTACCCTCGCAGAATACCTTCCTACCTACCTCACATAGTGAGGCACCAAAGTATCGGCAGCTAGTTTGAGCCCCGTCCATTTACAGTGCCCCTTTCCTAGGCGGGTGAGCTGTTACGCACTCATTAGAGGATTGCTGCTTCTAAGCTAACCTCCCCGCTGTTTTGGGAAAGAGACGCCTTCATTTACACTTAACTAGCATTTAGGGGCCTTAACTCTGGTCTGGGTTGTTTCCCTCTCGGACCTACGGCTTACCCGTAAGCCCTCACTCCAGCCATACAAGCATGCGGTATTCGGAGTTTGACAGGGAAGTGAGATGTTTCCATCCCGGGCTCCCCAATCAGTAACTCTACCCCCGCACGACTCTATAGCCAGGCTGTACTACGGTACATTTCGGAAGGAACCAGCTATTACCAGTCTCGATTGGTATTTCGCCCCTATACCCAGGTCACCCGAACGAATAGGATCAGAACCGGTAACGAGCCTCCATCCCCCTTTCGAGAGACTTCACTCTGCCCAGGCATAGATCGACTGGCTTCTGGTATGGTCCATATGACTTCGAGCACTTGTATACTCAGTCCCTCGCCGAAGCTGCGGACTTTTGCTTTCGCTATGGATACCCTTGCGGTTATCCTTGCCATATAGACAAACTCCCTGCCCCGTTTTTCAAAACGGATGATATAACATTGTTTGGCTTCAAAGGGTAAAACTCCATCGCTGGAGATTCGCCTAAAAAGCTACATTCCTTTCACGCTATATCGCACTATAGCCAATTGGTTTCAGGTCTTTTCACCTCTCGCTAGAGATACTTTTCAACTTTCCCTCACGGTACTAGTACACTATCGGTCTTGAGAAGTATTTAGGGTTAGGAGTCGTTAACTCCCAAATTCACGCTGGAAATCCGACCAACGTTACTCTGGACACCGGCCAGTTCTTGTAATCTTACTCGTACGGGGCTATCACCCTCTATGGCGCCCCTTTCCAGGGGACTTCTGATTAGTTACAAGACCATTGCCGGGCCAAACACCACATCTCTACATCCTCGCGGATGCAGATTCAGTTTGCCCTATGCCGCTTTCGATCGCCTTTACTAACGGCATCGCGTTTGCTTTCTTTTCCTGCGGGTACTAAGATGTTTCAGTTCC
>DAFN01000014.1:0-211 GCA_002495465.1 archaeon UBA55
CTGGTGAATATTTCTCGGCAGAAATCAGGACTATAAAATTAAATTATTCTTACTCTTCAGCTTCTTCCAAGTTTATTCCTAGTTTTTTAATTATTTTTTGAGCTTCTTTACTGTCAAGTTTCAACCAAGGAATGTCGCGGTCTTCCTTTACATCTCCTGCTATGATTGTGCCTGAAGCTTTTTTGTTGAGTTCTTTTATTGTGCCTTCGAC
>DAFN01000014.1:451-654 GCA_002495465.1 archaeon UBA55
CAAGCCCACATTATCTCCTGCGTTGCCTTCGACTGTGATCGTTCCTTCGTTTCCAGAGCCCACACCCTTTCCTGCGTTGCGGTTAACTATGATTGTGCCTTTGTTGCTCTCGCCAACACCCTTTCCTGCCTTGCCGTTAACTGTGATTGTGCCTTGGTTTCCATCGCCAACACCATTTTCTGCGTTTCCTGTGATTGTGATTG